>JAUIEF010000224.1 GCA_030428785.1 bacterium | reverse complement strand
GCCGCGCCGCCTCCGCGAGCATCGCGAGCTCGCGCGCGTGGAAGCCCGTGCCGGAGAGCGCCGGCCCCGCGGCGTGTACGGCGACCGCCGCCGCGGCCGCCGCGAGCGGGACCGCCCGCAGCGCACGCGACGACGACGCCGGCGACGCGTCGCTCGGGCGCCCTCTGCTCGGGGGCCCTCTGCTCGGGGGGCCCCTGCTCAATGCGCCTCGAGCAGCTCGACCGGGAAGTCGTCGGTCAGGAGCCCCGCCTCGAGCAGCGTCTCGCGGTCGCCGAGCGTCGGGCAGTTCGGGTTCTCCTTGTGCCGCGTCTGCGCCTCGATGCGACGCGCCGACTCGAGCATGGCGCGCACGCTCTCCTCGTCGCCGAGGTGCCGGAACCAGCCGGTGCGCGCCGTGCCGATCTTGGTCTTCCAGTCCGGCTCGCCCGGACCGAAGAGGTCGTGGTGCCGGTCGAGGTAGCGCGACATGCGCTCGATGTTGCCCAGCCAGGTGTACGCGCCGCTGTCCGGGTCGACCTGGCTGTACGTCCAGTGGACGCCGTAGAGCTCGCGCAGCTCGTCCTCGTCGTTGTGCGCCTCGCCGATGCCGTGCAGGTCGGGCGACGGCAGCGCCGCGCGGATGCGCCGCGGCACCTCGAGGGCGAGCGCGAGCTGGAAGACCTCGCCCTTGCTGAGCATCGCGATCGGGTTGGTGTCGACCTCGCCGTCGCCGCCCTTCTGGTAGAAGCGCAGGAAGCGGTCCTCGCACTCGTTGCCCGTGCCGTGCCGCACGCCGCCGCCCGTGAGCCGGTTGAAGCCGCGACCGATGGGCGCGCGCAGGCACGACCGGATGGAGCCGTTCACCGCGCGGTCCGCCGCCATGCGCGCGTGGATCTCGTCCATGGCGTAGCCGGCCGCCTCGAGCGCGGCGAGCATGTCGGCGTGCAGCCGGTCGAACACGGGCGTCGCGTCGAGGTCGACGAGCCGGCAGCCCGTCGCGTCCGCGGCCTCGCGCGCGCGCTCGCGGAAGTCCTCGCCGGAGTGGATGCCGATGAAGACCGCCGTGACGTTCTCCGCGCCGAGGGCCCGCACGAGCAGCGCGAGCAGGACCGCGGAATCGATGCCGCCCGACACGTCGAGCTCGGCGCGCGCGATGCCTGTACGCGCGTGGTAGTCGCGCAGCGCCTCGACGCGGTTCTCGACCAGCCCCACGGGGTCGAGGACGGGCATGGGAGACCTCCGACGGGACACGGCTCGACGCGGCGCCGGCCGACGCGGGCGGCCGCGCGCAGGAGGCGAGCCTCGCGGAGCGGCGAACGAGGGTCAAGTCCGGAGTCCGGGTCGCCCGAATCGGCTTTGGTACCATCCGCCGCCTCCGCCGGACCGGTTCCTCCCCATGGCAGCACGCGCCCCGACGCTGGTCGCCCTCCTCGTCGCGCTCCTCGCCCTCGCGTGCTCCGACACGTCCTCCACGGACGCGGACCGCGGGGACCAGCCCGCCGCCGCGGCGGCCCGGCCCGCCGGCGAGCGCCCCCTCGACGTGATCCTCGTGTCCATCGACACGCTGCGGCGCGACCACGTCGGCTTCCACGGCTACGAGCGCAACACGACGCCCTTCCTCGACCAGCTCGCCGAGAAGAGCATCGTCTTCGAGAACGCGTACACGACCTTCAGCTGGACGCTCGTCGCGCACATGAGCCTCCTCACCGGGCTCTACCCGTCGCAGCACGGCGTCTGGAAGGAGGACGCGTCGCTCCCGCCGAGCGTGCCGACGCTCGCCGAGCGGCTCCAGGCCCGCGGCTACCACACGATGGGCTTCCACGACTCGCAGTGGCTCGGCCCGCGCTACGGCTTCGACCGCGGCTTCGACGTCTACGAGCGCCACTCCGGCGCGGCCATGGCCGGCCTGCACCTCGAGCGCGCCATGGCGAAGCGGCCGAAGACGCAGCCCTTCTTCATGTTCCTGCACCTCATGGACGTGCACAACGCGCCCTTCGAGCCGGGCAACCTCCTCTACGAGCCGCCGGAGCCCTTCGACACGCTCTTCGACCCGGACGCCCGCGCCAAGCTCGAGGGCGTCGACTCCGAGGCGCTGTGGCACGGGAGCGAGACCGTGACGCCCGAACAGCACGAGGCGATCGTCGCGCTCTACGACGGCGGCATCCGCTACGCCGACACGAAGCTCGGCGAGTGGATCGAGCTCTGGTGGAAGGCGGGCCTGCTCGACCACGCGGTGCTCGTCGTGACCTCCGACCACGGCGAGTGCCTCGACCAGCGCGACCGCGGCTACGGCGGGCACGGCTTCGCGTTCCAGGAGGGGCTGCGCGTCCCGCTCATCGTGCACCTCCCGGGCGACCTCCGCGCGGGCGAGCGCGTGAGCCGGCCCGTGAGCCTCGTCGACGTGCTGCCCACCGTGCTCGAGGGCGTCGGCTCGCCCGTCGACCCGCGCCTGCCGGGCTACTCGCTCATGGGCGCCGGCCGGCAGCGCGAGGACATGCTCTACGCCGAGCAGCCGGACCGCATGGAGGCGCTCTACCTCTGGCCGTGGAAGGTCCTGCGCCCCACCGTCGGCAAGGACCCGCAGCTGCGCGTCTTCCACCTCGAGAACGACCCCGACGAGCAGCGCCCGCTCACGCGCGACGATGTCGACTCGCAGTTCGCGCGCGTCACCGCGGAGCTCCTGCAGCGCGCCGCCACGGAGCGCGGGAGCTGGTACGTGCCCGACGAGCCCAACCCGGACGCCGGGCCGATGTCCGAGGAGGACGCGGCCGCCCTGCGCGCGCTCGGCTACCTCGGCGGCCGCGACAACTGACGCGGCGTCAGTAGTCCATGCGCAGCCGGACGTCGTCCACCCGCGGGCGCATCGCGTCCACGCCGAACGGGTGGCTCTCGGGCGCGGCCGTGAGGTCGAAGTGCACGCGGAAGCGGACGAGCTCGTAGCCGTCGAGCGCCGTGAGGTCCGCGACCCAGGGCGAGAGCGTCGTGTCGTCCGGCACGTGCGATCCCGGCCGCACCGGCCGCGCGCCCTGGAACTCGAGCACGACGTGCGCGTTGTCGGTGAGCGCGTCGTTGAGCAGCACGCCCGGGTCCGGCGCGTCGACCCGGAGGTCGTTGTACGGCGGGTCCGCCTCGCCGCCGCCGAAGAGCCCCGGGTCCGAGAGCCCCGAGTCGGCGACGTAGTGCGCCGGCTTGCCCGGCACCTTCGCCGCGACGCGCACGCGCCCCGCCTGCCCCGGCGGCGTCGTCCCGACCGCGGCGTTGCGCGTGCCGTGCACGGCGCGGAAGAACGGCGGCGGGCGCCCGTCGTCCCGGCGGGCCCGCACGCTCACCCCGTTGAAGTCCAGCCACGTCGACACGCCGATGCTCGACGTCCCGAGCACGAGCGGCGTCTTCGACGGGTGCACGAGCGGCATGCGGTGGATCGTCTCCACGGGGTCGACGACCTGCTGCCCCGTGACCGGGTCCTCGACCATGCGCGGCGTGCCGTCGGGCACGTTCAGGTGCACCGAGAACGGGATGTCGCGCCCCGCGTACGTCGTGCCCGGCACGCCGGGGAAGTCCGGGTCCGACTGCGGGTTGTTGATCTCCTTCCAGGTGTTCGGGTTCCAGCCGTTGTAGGTCTCGAGGATGTACTCCGGCTGCGGCTCCTTCACGACGCGCCGGCCGCCCGTCATGGGCGACACCATCGTGAGCGTGTCCGACCAGAACTGCCCCGAGCCGACGGGGTGCTCGTGCACCGGGCCCTCCTGCCCGACCACGCCGTCCGGGCTGGGGATGACCGGCGGGTACGTGCCGTTCACCACGAGGTAGCGGTCCCACGGCACGCCGACGTCCGTGCCCTGCGGCCGGTGGTACCGGTAGTGCAGCAGGTCGATGTACCGGTAGTCGTCCGGCAGGATGACGTTCGGCTGATAGAACTCGGGGTGGTCGAGCTGCTTCGAGTCGGCGTCGCCGGTCCACTTGCCCAGCTTCATGATGCCGCGGACCTTCGCGAACAGGAACGCGCCGTCCTCGATGTGCGGCAGCCCGTCGGCGTTGCCGCCGTTCACCTGGATGAGGCCGTAGCCGCCGTGACCGCCGTCGCCGCGACCGTGGTCGTAGAGGAAGGCCGTGAAGTTCGGGAGCTGCGCGGCCGTCGTGCGCGCGTCGCGGCCGAAGCCGCCCGACACGTCGAGCGACGCGCCCTGGAGGTTCGGCGTCGGCCCGAACGGCGAGTCGATGAACGACGCCGACGTGTGCCCCTCGTCGGCCTCGATGCGCACCTGCCCCGCCGCCTGGACGATGATCGCGCCGCCGCTGCCGCCGCCGCCCCCGCCCGTCCAGTTGCTGTTCTCGATCATCTCGCCGCCGCCGCCGTGGCCGCCGCTCGCGTCCACGTGGCCCGTGCGGCCGATGAGCAGGTCGCCGAAGCTGCGCAGCAGCACCGACCCGCCGCCGCCGCCGCCCCCGCCTCCGCGCGAGTCGTAGGTCGTCGGCGGGACGAAGAGCCCGCCGAGCACGAGCTTCGGGAAGTAGGGCGGCGCGGGCGGTGAGGGCAGCGGCTTCCCGAGCACGTTGTTGGCCCAGATGCTCGAGCGCATGCTGTCGATGCGCGAGCCGCCGCCGCCGCCGCCCTGCCCGCCGACGAGCACCGTGTGCTCGCCGCCCGGGCCGAAGAAGTCGTTGTCCGGGTCGCCGTCCGTGAACAGGAGGTCGCCCGGCAGCGCGCCCGGCTGGATGGGGTCCGGCTCGTCGAGCGTGCCGAGCATGTAGACGCACTGCGAGAACTGCGCGCCCGGCACGCCCGCCGCGACGGCCTCGTTGTTGCCGTACAGCGAGTCGTTGCGCTTGTTGTCCGTCTTGCACTTGTCGAACGGGAACCACGAGCTGCTCGACTGGACCACGTACGGCCCGCCCGAGTCGTGCGCCCGCCAGCCCGGCACGTAGAACGAGCCGCCGCCGCCGCCGCCCGGCCGGTGGTGCTCCGTGCTGTCGCCGTTCGTGAGCTTCGGCAGACCGTTGACCGCCGCGTTGTATCCCAGCGTCGAGCGCCCGCCGCGCCCGCCCGTGCGCCGGAACGTCACGCGCCCCGCCGCGTCCGCCACGGGCGCGAGCCCGTTCTCGCCGGTCTCCGGCGTCACGTAGTCCGTGAGGTTCCCCGGGCTGCGCGGGTCGAAGGTCGGCGGGTGCGCGTCGCCGCCGCGCCCGCCGCCCGGCCCGCCGACCCCGCCCGGCAGCGGGACGATCGCCGAGTCGAACGCGCTGTCGTTGAAGCCGTCCGTGCCGGCGCAGTCGATGAGGCCGTGGATCTCGAAGCGGCGCGTCGCCGTGAGCACGAGCGGCCGCGAGCCGCGCGCACGCACGTGCACGCCCTCGGGGATGACGATGTCGCGGAACGTGAAGCGCCCGCCCTCGACGACGATCGGCGAGAAGATGCCGGGCGTCGAGCCGTCGGGGAGCGGGAACACCTGCGCGTCCGTGTCGAGCAGCACGAGCTTGTAGTTCGCGTTGCCGTGGTAGAGGTCCGGCTCGCCTTGGTTCGCGGGCCGCCGGACGAAGGAGTTCGCCGCGTCGTAGTCCGCGGACGTCTGCGGCAGGAAGTCGCCGAGCGGCATGGCGTCCGGGATGCCCACCGACGCGCGCAGCCCGCCGGACGTGCCCGTCCCCGCCGCGAGCGCCGTCGCCCAGTCCGCCGGCGGCGCGAGCCCGTTCGGCGCGGCGTCCTCGAAGTCGCGGTCGTCGAAGGTCTCGAGGAACACGTCGTCGATGACCGCGTCGCGACCGAGCGTCGGCTCGGCCGTCGTGAACGAGAGGAGCTCGTCGACGCCCCACGGGTCGGCGTCCCCCGCGGGCGTCGTGTTGAACGCGCTGAGCCCCGCGAGCGACTCGAGCGTGCGGCGCTGCACGACCGTCACACGCGTCGACGGCGGGAGCACGCCCGCCGGACGCAGCACGACCTCCGCCGCGCCGCCGCCGTTGGTCGCGAGCGTCACGTCGACGTCGAGGTGCAGCGCGCCCGCCGCGATCGACCGCGCGGGGCTCAGCCCGTCGGGCAGCGCCGCGAGCGGCACGCCGAAGGCCGCGACGTCCGGGACGACCGTGCCCAGCCGCCCGCCGCCGGGCGCCCACGCGTCGACCCGGTCGTGCTCGCGGTCGAGCGCGAGCAGCTCGCCCGCCCCGCGGAACACGACGTCGACGACGCCCGCGTCGAGCGTCATGAGGACGTCCCCCGGGTCGCCGCCGACCACGCCCGGCAGGTCCGGATCGTCGAGCGGGCGCACCCGCACGAGCGCGGGCGCCGCCGCGCCGGGCGCCCTCACGAGCGCGTGGAGCACGCCGTCCGGCGACTGCGCGAGGTCGAGCACCTCGTCGTCGCCGGGCCAGGCCGCGCTCCGGAAGCCGTCCGCGCCGCCGTCGCCGACGGCCAGGTCGAGCAGCGCGGGCGCGTCGGGCGCCGTGCCGTCCGCCCCGCCGAGCACGCGCACGACCGTCGGGCGCAGCTCGTGCAGCCGACGCGTGCCGCGATCGAACACGACGAGCCGCCCGTCGAGCAGCGTCGCGAGGCCGGTCAGGTCGGCGAGCCCCGTGTCGAGCGCGTCCTCGCCGAGGCGCGCGTGCGACGGGTCGCCGCGCAGGTGGTCGGCCACGGCGAGCAGGTCGTCGCCGCCCTCCACGGGCAGCACCGCGAAGAGCAGCGACGGGTCGCTCCCCGACGCGAGGCTCGCGGGCGTCGCCGACAGCGCGTCCGGCTCGCCGGGCAGCGTGCCCGCCGGCGCGCCGTGCAGCACGACGTCGCCGCCGTCGACGTCCGGCCGCACGCCGTCGGACGTCGCGGAGATCGCGGCGAACGTCGCGTGCGCCCCGAACACGCCCGCCGGCACCGCGTGCCCCACGAGCAGCCGCGTCGCCGGCACGCGCAGGGCCCACGTCGGCTCGCGCACGCCGTCGCCGTCGAGGTCCCGGCCGAGCAGGTTGTCCGTCGTCGGCTCGAGCGCGTGGTCGTAGGTGAGCCGCACCTCCTCCGCGCCCGCGGGGAAGAGCGGCAGGCCCGTCGCCAGGCTCTCGCGTCCGTAGCTCGCGGGCGAGAACCCGGCCGCGCCGTCGCCCGGCTCCGTCGCGACGACGACCGGGGCCGCCGCGTCGCCCGCGCCGGCGTAGTAGAGCTCCGGGCTCGCCGTCGTCTCGAAGGTGAGCTGCGCGCCCGGGCCCTGCAGGTTCGGGATCTTCTTGCCGGCCGTCGGGACGCGCACGGTGTACGTCGAGTCCGGCAGCAGCCCGGGCCGCGCCTCGACGGGCGCGGACACCGTGGGCTGGAGCGGCGCCGTCGGCACGCGCGGGTGGAACGCCACCGTCGTCCCGTCGAGGACGTACTGTCCCTCCGCCGGGATGACGGGCGGCACCGCCGGCGCCTTGCTGCCCGGCCCCGCGTCGAAGGGCGTCGTGAAGATCGGCAGCGTCGTCCCGTCGAACGGTCCCTGCGGCACGCCGTCGAAGCGGAAGAGCACGACCTGGTCGAGCGGCGCGCCGAGCGAGGCGGGCGTCGCCTCGAGGTCCTCGACGGGCGGCGTCGTCACGACCGTGCCGGACGACGTCACGAACGCGATGTCGAGCAGGTGCACGGCCTGCCCCGCGCCCGAGAACCCGCCGCCGCCTCCTCCCCCGCCGCCCCCGCCGCCGCAGGCCGCGAGGAGCGCCGCCCCGCACGCGGACACGAGGAGGCGCGCGACCCGCGACGGGGTCTCTGCCGCCCGCTCCGCGACGTCGCGGGCGGGGCCTCGTGGGACGGACGGGTGCTGGGTCATGCCGTGCGTTCGGGGACCACGGTGCGCAGGTCGGCCGCGGCGCGACGGCGGGCTCCGGGACGTCGTCGTCGGGCGGTCCTTCCCTGGGGAACAGTCTATCCGATGGACCGCGCGATCGGACTGCGGGTGCAGGGGTTTCGGCCGGAGCCGGCCCTCAGCCGTCGAGCAGGTGGGACTGCTTCTCCGCGCCCTCGAGGAAGCGGTCCGTGTGGTGCGGGTCCACC
>JAUIEF010000223.1 GCA_030428785.1 bacterium | reverse complement strand
ACCGCGCCGCGACCCCGCCGGACGCCGCCCCGGACGTCCCCGCGCTGCTCGCGGGCCGCGAAGCGCCCCCCGGCGAGGCGCGCGCGTGGGTCTGCCGCGGCGGCGTCTGCCTGCTCCCGGTCGCGACGCCCGAGGCGCTGCGCGAGCAGCTCCCCGGCGTCGTGCGCCGCGACCCGGGCCGCTGATCAGGACGAGGGCAGGAGCAGGCCGTCGAGGTAGAGCGGCCCGGTGTAGTCGCGCACGACGACCATCGTCCCCGGCTCGAACACGACGCCGCCGGTGAGCCCCACGAGCCCGCTCTGCGCGCGCGTGTTGCCCTTCTTTCCCGAGCGCCCGCCGCCGAAGCTGCTGTTGTTGTTGCCCTTCGCCCAGTCCATGAGGTTGCTGCCGGCGATCTTGACCTCGGCGCCGTCGCCGAAGCCGTTCGCGAGCGTCGGGTAGATGTCGTCGCCGACGTTGAGCACCTTCTTCTTGTTCGCCTGCGTGTTCGCGACGAGCAGGTCCTTGAGCACGAAGGTCCGGTCGACGGGGACCTGGTAGACCATCTGCGCGGGCCCCTCGACGTCGACCTGGATCGAGATCTGGTCCGGCGTGCCGCCGAGGAAGGCGACGGGCGCGCGCGTGCGGGCCCCGAGGTCGAAGGCGAGGACGAGGCCGAGCACGACGGCGACGAGCGGCCAGGGGTTGGAGCGGACTCCGGCGGACATGGGGGCTCCTCGAGCGGGGGTGCGGGACGGCGCCCGGTATCCGGCGCCTCGCCCCCAGTCTAACGGGCCTCTCCGTCGCGCACCGCTCCGGGTGCGTCGCCGCCGCGGTCGCGCGCACCCGCGTCGGCTCCCTCGGCGGGGACGGCGGTCGCCGCGAGCATGTAGCCGCGGCCGCGCACCGTGTGGAGCAACGGCCGCGGGAACGGGTCGTCGAGCTTGCTGCGCAGCCGGCGGATGTGCACGTCGACGACGTTCGTCCCCGTGTCGAAGTCGATGCCCCAGACGTCGCGCAGCAGGCCGCCGCGGCTCACGGGCTCACCGGCGCGGCGCGCGAGGATCACGAGGATCGACGCCTCGGTCGGCGTGAGCTCGAGCCGTCGCCCGGCGCGTCGCGCCTCGGCGGCGGCCGTGTCGACGACGAGGTCGTGCACCTCGATCGGCGGCTCGGGGCCGAGGAGCGCACGGATCCGCGCGACGAGCCGGGGCGCGAGGTCGCCGCCCGCCCGAGGGCCGTCCGCGCCCACCGGATCGAGGTCCCGGGCGGTGATCCACGCCACCGGCGCGCCGACGGCCCGGCGCGCGAGGACAGAGAGCAGCGCGCCCACCTCCTCGGACGGGAGGCCGGGGTCGAGGAGCGTCAGGGCGAGCTCGGCGCACCGGGCCTCCCCGTCGAGCCGGCGCGCGGCGGTCCGGGGCTCCGCGGCGACGACGGCCGAGAGACCGAGGCGCGCGAGCCCCCGCTCCAGCCGACGCGCCACGTCGGCGTCCCCGTGGACGATCAGGACGCGCACGGGGGCCGGAGGCGCGGCTCGAGGGCGCGCGAGGAGGCTCGACGGACGCGGGACGGGCGGCCGGATCGCGCCCCCGCCCGGCGGCGGACGGCGTGTTCACATCGTGGACGATTGTCCACGATCCGGACCTCGACGGCGGGCTCCAGCACCCGGCCTCCAGCTCGGGATCGCGCGCGGACGGGCGCCGGAGGAGGCGCTCCGTGCGGGCGGGAAACCCTCCTCCGGGCCCCGGCGGGGCCGCAGGCACAGCGGGGCGTACCCGCCGAGGCCCGGAAAAGGCATCCAGAAGACTGCTGCAAGCAAGAAAGACGAACAAGTGGGGTGGCTGGCGATCACCCGAGAGACAGGACGCATTGGGAAGAGAGAAGCAAGCTGTCTCGTCAGGCGGGCAAGACCTGGGGTTCGGGGACGCCAAGCCACCCGTCGGAACCTAGAGCAACGGGTGTGCCAAACCTCGAGCCGCGCGCCGTTCCGCGCGACGGGACCCGCGGCCGCGCGGCCTCCGACGGCGCTCGAGGCGCCCGGACGGGCGCGGAGAGGCGGATCTCGGCACACAGGCTGCCGCGGAGGCCGGCGGTCCCGTGCCCCGCCGGGTGTCCCGCGCCCCCGGCCTCGACCGTCCACGTCCAGGATCCGGACCCTGGACGACGTCCAGCATCTGGACACCCGCCCCGCGCCGCGGCCCGCCCGTCCGGCCGGCATCCGCTCTCCGGCGTCGATCGCCGCCCGCGGCCCGGCATTGGCATGGGGGTTGCAGTTCCTTGATTGGGCTGGAGCACCGGGCACCCCGGGTTCTCCGAGGAAACACCATGTCGTCGTTCCATCATCTCCGCGCGCCCCGTCGCGCCCTCCGCCTCGCGGCGGTCGGCGCCGTCGTCGCGCTCCTCTCCTGGTCGCCGCGTCTCGCCGCGCAGGAGATCGTCTTCGCCATCGAGCACCCCCAGGGCGGCCACGACCTCCTGGCCGTGGACGAGACCACCCTCTCCCTGCGCGTCCTCCAGCCGTGGGTCGAGCTGCTCCCCGTGAAGCTCGCCGGCTACGGCACGCGGGACCGCCTGCGCCTGGACCGGCCGCGTCTCCTGGACGCCGACGGCGCCGCACCGCACGTCAAGCTGCCGTCGCTCGGCAGCCTCTACCGCTACCGCTCGAAGGCCGGCGGCGCCACGCGCCTCGGGCTGAGCCGCGCGGACGGCGGCCTCGCCGTCCTCGGCAGCCTGGCCGACCAGGGCGGCGTCCCCGCGCTCGGCGAGTGGGTCACCATCGACCCCACGGGCCGCTGGGCGCTCCTCACGACCGACGTCACGGCGGGCGGCGACGTCCTGCTCCTCGACCTCCAGAGCGAGTCGCCCTGGATCAACCTCACGTCGCTCATGCCGCCGCTCGCGGTGGACGGCGAGTCGCTGCGCCTCGCCGGCAGCCGCGCCTGGTTCACCGCCGGCGGCTCGCTCTACCGCGTGCGCCTCGACCAGACGCTCGACGCCGAGCGCGTCGGCCTCCCGCTGCAGCCCGGCGACGTGCTCGTCCCCGAGACGGCCGTCTCGGCCGACGGCCGCTTCCTCGCCGTCGTGCTGGACAACCCCGCCACGGGCGACGCCGCGCTCGTCTCCGTCCCGCCGGACGGCAACGGCGTGCTGCTCTCCGCGACGCGCGGCGCCTACGACCCGCCGAGCTACGACAGCCCCATCGGACCGCTGCTCGCCGTGAGCCCCGACGGCACGCGCATCGCGTTCCGGCAGCGCATCGCCGGCAGCCGCGAGCTCTTCGTGCAGCGGTCGCTCCCGTCGGCGCCCTCCAAGCAGGTCACCGAGGACGCGGTGTTCACCGACACGATCGACAACGTGGGCGTCGTGGGCTTCACGAACGACGGCCTGCTCGTCTTCGCCGCCGGCGAGGGCGTGCCGACCGGGCCGAACGCGCACATCGAGGGCGCGGACATCTTCCTCATGGACACGACGGGCCCCGCGGGCTCGACGCCCGTGAACGTCACGAACACCTCCGGCTTCCCGTCCGCGCCGTTCGACGACTACGGGACGCTCGACATCCGCGGCGTCACGGTCGACCCGCTCAACGAGCGCCTGCTCCTCGACGTCGACCCGACGAACGGCGACCACGCGCTCGTGCTCGTGACGCTCACCGGGCCGACCGCGGGCCACACCGAGATCCTCTCCCGGCTCGCGGCGCCGCCGATGCTCGCGCCGGCGGGCGACGCGGTGCTCGCGCTCTCGCGCTCCACGGCGCCGGGCAGCTTCGACTACACGGCGACGCTCGTCCCCGCGGGCACGGGCGCGCCCGTGACGCTGGCAGGCGTGGACGGCACGGGCCTGGACTTCGTGCGCTTCGCCGCCGACCGCGCCGGCGTGCACGCCGCGTTCGTCGCGAGCTTCGGCACGGGCGTCGAGCTCCCGGGCATGGTCGACGTCTCGAACCCGGCCCTCGCGCCGCTGTGGAGCACGACGATGTCCGTCTCGCCGGCGCTCGCGTTCACGCCGTCCGGACGGCTGGCCGTCGGGCTGGGATTCCCCGGAGGCCCGTACATCCACGTGGGCTTCGACGGGCCGGGCACCGGGGTCGTCTATCCTCTCCATCCGAACCGGGGGTTCGCCCTGGACAACTGACCCGCCGCGCCGCCCCGACCCCGAGCAACGTCGGGACGGCGCGCGACACGACCGACGACCACGCCCGCGACCGCGGGCGGTCACCCCCACCCGCACCGGGCACGCGCGGACGAGGTGATGTGAGCCGCTGGAGGCCTCCATGACCGATCGCTGCCGAAGGACCCGTCCGGGTCCGCTCGTCGCCCTCACGTTCGCGCTCGCGGCGCTGCTCGCCGCCCGCCCGGTCGCGCAGTCCCTGCCCATCGCGGTCGAGGTCCCCGGCGGTCACGTGCTGTGGCAGGTCGACGAGGTGACGCGCGTCGGGGCGCCCGCGACGGGCGTGCTCCAGATGCTGCCGCTCGCGCTCGACGGCGCGGCGCGGCGCGACCGGCTGCGGCCGGACCTCGCGCGCGAGATCGCCACGCCGGTGCAGGCCGTGCGCCTGCCCGCGGCGGGCAGCCTCTACCGCGTCCGGGAGGCGGGCGCCACGAGCCTGCTGCTCGCGCGGCCGGACGGCTCGCTCCAGACGCTCATCGCCCGCGCGGACGGCGGCGCGCTCCCCGCGCTCCTCGAGGGCGTGGCGGTGTCGCCGGACGGCGCGTCCGTGCTCGTCGCGACGACGCCCGCGGCCGGCGGCGACGTGCTGCTCGTCGACACGGCGCCCGGCGGTCGCGTCACGGACCTCACCGCGGCGGAAGCGCCGTTGACCGTGGCGCCCGGGTCGCTCCGGCTCGGCCCCGACGACGCCTGGTTCCTCGCGGGCGGACAGCCCTGGCACGCGACGTCGGACGTGCCGCCGCCGGGCGGCCAGGTCGCGCACGAGGTCCCGCTGGCGCTCGATCCGGGCGAGGCGCTCGTCGCCGAGACCGTGCTCGCGGCGGACGGCCGCACGCTCGCCGTCGTCGGCGAGATCACCCCCGAGGCGCGGCACCTGCACGTCGTCGACGACGCGGGCGCGACGGTGCGGTTGACCGCCGCGCCCGAGGCGCTCGACCTGCCGTCGCTCGACGCGCCGACGGGCCCGCTGCTCGCGCTCTCCGAGGACGGCGCGCATGCGGCGTGGCGCTCGACGTTGCTGCTGAAGAAGGAGCTCTTCACGCGGCCGACGACGCTCGGCGGCACGCCCACGCAGATCACGGGCGACCTCCAGTTCGCCGACACGATCGACAACGTCGGCGTCGTGGGCTTCACGGACGGCACCGTGCTCGTGTTCGCCGCGGGCGAGACGAACCCGGACGGCATCGGCTCCGCGGACCTCTTCCGCGTCGACCTCGCGCTGGGCACCGCGCCCGGGAACATCACGGGGACGTCCGGCCAGGCCGCGCCGCCCTTCGACCAGCCGGGCACGCTCGAGATCTTCGAGGTCACGGCCTTCCCCGGGAACGCGGCGCTCGTGCTCGACGTCGACCCGCCGAACGGCGACCACGGCGTGATCTTCGTGCCGGTCGACGGCCTCGCGCTCCCGCACGTCGTCCTCACGGACCTCGTGGCGGCGCCGCAGCTCGTGCCCGCCGGCGACCGGGTCGTCGTCTTCTCCGAGCCGGACCTCCCCGGCTTCCCGCGCCGGGTGCACCTCATCCAACCCGACGGGACGCCGACGCTGCTCGCGGACGTGCCGGGCGCCGCGGGTCTCGTCATCGACCGCACGACGGTCGACCGCGGCGGGACACGCGTCGGCTTCGTCGCCGGCTTCTCCCCCGGGGTCGAGCTCCCCGGCATGATCGACACGAGCGTCCCGTCGATCGGGGCGGCCTGGCTGAACGTCATGGGCGTGAGTCCGGGCGTCGCCTGGTCGCCGCTCGGGCGGCTCGCCGCGGGCGTGGGCGCCGGAGGCGGCCCCTGGGCCTGGGTGGGCTTCAGCGGCTTCTCGACGGGCGTGCTCTACGGGGTCCCGGTGCGCCGGGGGTTCCCGCTGGAGCTCTGAGCGTCGACCGCGCAGCCGGGGCCTGCCGATTGAGGTAGACTCAAGTCCGGCAAGACCTGGCGGCAATAGACAGAATGAAGAAGACGCTCCCTTTAAAGGGCGGCGCGGGCGATCCGTCCGGCGTTCCGTCCCCGTCGCGGACGCGGTCCGCACTCCGCGCGGCGCTCGCGGCGCCGGCGCTCCTCGCGGCGGGCCTCGGGCTCGTCCCGGACGCCGGGGCGCAGCAGGCGCTCCTCGCGAGCGAGCTCGCCGGCGGCTCCCACACGATCCTCGCGTTCGACGAGACGGACATGAGCGGCGTCGTGGCGCAGGAGTCCGCGACCTTCCTCGCGCTCCGGCTCGCGGGCTTCGCGGAGCGTGACCGCCTGCGCCGCGACGTCCCCGTGCTCGTCGGCCGCGACGGTCCGGCGCCCGCCGTGCGGCTCCCGGAGCAGGGCAGCCTCTACCTGGCCGACACCCCGGACACGACGCGCCTGCTGCGCGTCGACCCGACCGGCCGGGTCTCCACGCTCTACGACGCGCGCCGCTCCGGCGGGCCGTCGCAGCTCTCGCCGTGGATCGCGGTGTCGCGCGGCGGCGACCGCGTGCTCGTCGCGACGCGCCCCACCGTGGGCGGCGACGTGCACCTGCTGGACGTCGAGGCGAACGGCGCGCCCGTCGACCTCACGCCCGACATGGACGCGCTCGAGGTCACGCCCGAGTCGCTGCGGCTCGGCGACGGCGACGCGTGGTTCCTCGCCGGCGGCGAGCTCTACCACTCGGACCTCGCGACCCCGGCGCTCCCCGCGACCCTCCCCCTGACCGTGCAGCTCCACGCCGACGACGGGACGAGCCACGAGTGCTGGGAGGCCTCCTATACCGAGGCCAAGAAGAACGACGACACCCGGCTCGTGGCCCGCGGCCCCTGACGAGAGAAACGTCAACGCCGACAGGCACTTCCGCCCGCTTGCATTTCGTAAGGCGCTCGTGGAGGTTGGGCGCGTCGCATGGCGGTTGCCGAAGAACCGGGCAGCCCGCGACGGGGGAGCCGCGCCATGAAACGACTTGTGAGCCTCGCCTTCATCCTTGCCGTCCCCGCGTTCGCCGGGGCCCAGCCCATGGCCCCGTCGGTCTACCAGGAGGAGGCGATCGACGCGCAGGGGCCCCTCGACGGCGAGGAGTACGAGGTCGATGCCGGCGCCGCACAGGCCGAAGCGGCCCAGCAGGGCGGGGGATCCGCGCCCGGGCTCTCGCCAACGGCGACGCGACAGGTCGAGGAGATCGTCGTCCAGGCCCGTCGCCGCGACGAGTATCTCGAAGACACGCCGGTGGCGGTGACCGCCCTGGGCGAGGTCGAGCTCCGCGAGCACGGCGTTCAGCGAATCGACAACATCCAACAGCTCGTGCCGAACCTCACCTTCGAGGGGGCGATCAGCGGCCAGCAGGCCAACGTCCGCATCCGCGGCGTCGGCACCTCGGCGCCCGCGATCGCGTTCGATCCCGGCGTGGGCATGTACATCGACGGGGTCTACGTCCCCCGGACGTTCGGCGCGCTGATCGACATCGTCGACGTCCAACAGATCGAGGTCCTGCGCGGACCGCAGGGAACGCTGTTCGGCAAGAACACGGTAGGCGGAGCGATCAACGTGCGCACCGTGAAGCCCCACGAAGATCTCGAAGGCTTCGTGATGGTGCGACCGCAGAACTTCGGCGGTGTCGACACGCGCGCGATGGTGAACCTGCCCTTGATCGAGGATCTGCTCTACAGCCGCTTCGCGATCGCGAGCGTGAACTCACAGGGCTACTACTACAACAGGTTCGCCGACACCTACACGAACGATCCGCAGAATCTCTCGTTCCTGGGCTCGTTGCGGTTCGTGCCCACGCAGGACCTCACGATCGACCTCTTCGGATCCTGGTCTCGAACACGCAACCATGCACGCGGCCCCCAGTGCGTCGTCGTGAACGAGCAACCCGCGCTGGCCACACTCCTCCCGAACGGATTCTTCGACAGCTGCAGAAGCTCCGGCC
>JAUIEF010000222.1 GCA_030428785.1 bacterium | reverse complement strand
CCCCATGCTCCCGCGGCTCGGCGGCGCGGGCGTGCACGCGTGGCGCCAGCTCTCGAGCCTCTCGCGACGCCGGCGCTCGTACCTCATGCTCGTCGTCATGACGGTGTTCGCCGGCGTGCCCGGGGCGGTGAGCGCGGAGGGCGACCCCGAGATCACGGCCGGGATCGTGCTCGGCATCCTGACCTTCGCCGGGCCGCTCTACGTCCAGTGCGACTTCCGCTCCGACTACGACTGCCTCGCGTACCTGCGCAGCCTGCCGACGCGGCCGGCCGCGCTCGCGGCGGGCCAGATCCTCGCGAGCGTGCTCGTCATCTCGGCGTTCCAGCTCGTGTTCGGCGGGTGGATCCTGTTCGTCGTGGAGGCCGCGCGACTCCCGCTCTGGGGGCTCGTCTTCGCGACGCTCCCGCTCGTCGTGGCGCTCGAGCTCTGCGTCGAGAACGGCGCGTTCCTGCTCTACCCGTACCGCCTCGACTACACGCGCGGGCCGCCGGGCGCCGTGCAGATCGCGCGCATGTACGCGCTCATGCTCGGCAAGCTCGTCGCGGTGCTGCTCGGGCTCGCGCTCGCGGCCGCGCCCGGCGCCATCCTCTGGATGCAGTGGCGGGCGATGTCCGCGGCGATCGCGGTCTCGTGGGTCGTGCTCGCCGCGGAGGTCGTGCTGCTCGTGTGGTTCACGGGCCGCCTCTTCGTGCGCGTCGACCCGTCGACCGACCTCGGCGACTGAGCCCCCGGCTCTCAGCCGAAGATCGCGCGCGCCGCGTCGACCGCCGCCTCGAGCGCGTCGTCGCCCACGTCGCGGTGGAATACGAAGCGCATGCGACGCGGCCCGAGCGCGAGGCCCAGGACGCCGCGCTCGGCGAAGGCGTCCTGCGCGGCGGGCGCGGGCGAGGTCGTCGTCACGAACACGAGGTTCGTCTGCACGGACGGCAGGTCGACGGACGCGCCCGGCAACTCGCCGAGCGCCTCGGCGAGGAGCCGCGCGCGGCGGTGGTCCTCGGCGAGCGCGGCCGGCCCCTCGGAGAGCGCGAGCCGCGCGGCCGCGGCGAGCACGCCCGCCTGCCGCATGCCGCCGCCGAGCGCCTTGCGCAGGCGCCGGCACTCCGCGACGCGGTCGGCGTCGCCCACGACGAGCGAGCCCACCGGCGCGCCGAGGCCCTTCGAGAGGCACACCGAGACGAGGTCGACGTCGCGCACGAGCCGCGCGACGGGCTCGCCCAGCGCGACGGCCGCGTTGAACAGCCGCGCGCCGTCGAGGTGCACCGCGAGCCCGTGCGCCCGCGCGACCGCCGTGAGCGCGTCGAGCGCTTCGAGCGGCACGACCGTCCCGCCCGCGTAGTTGTGCGTGTCCTCGACGGAGAGCACCGCGGTCCGCGGGTGGTGGATGTCCGGCTCGCGCACGGCGGCGGCGACGTCGTCCGCGTCGAGCACGCCGCGCGTCCCGCGCACGGGCGTCACCTGGCACCCCCACAGGCGCGACACCGAGCCGACCTCGTTCACGAGGATGTGCGCCTCGGCCTCGGCGATGACCTCCTCGCCGGGGCGCGTGAGCGCGCCGAGGCAGACCTGGTTGCCCATCGTCCCGCTCGGCACGAAGAGCGCGGCCTCGCGGGCGAACAGCGCCGCCGCCTCGGCCTCGAGCCGGTTGACCGTGGGGTCCTCGCCGAGGACGTCGTCGCCCACCTCCGCGCGGGCCATCGCCTCGCGCATGGCCTCCGTAGGGCGGGTCACCGTGTCGCTGCGCAGGTCGTGCATGGGCGCGGAGTCTAGCAGCCCTGGCGACGACGCCCGGCGCCGACCTATCCTCCGGGGTTCGCCCATGTCCCTGCTCCGCACGCTCCTCGCCCTGCTCCCCGGCCCGCTGCTGCTCGCGGCCTGCGGCGGGGACGCGCCCGCCGACGGGCGACCGGCCGCGCGCCCGCTCTTCGAGGACGTCACGGAGCGCGCCGGCCTCGACGTCCCGCTCACCTGCGGCGGCGCGCCCTTCGTCAAGACGAGCATCCTCGAGGTGAACGGCACGGGCGCCGCGCTGCTCGACGTGGACGGCGACGACGACCTCGACGTGCTGCTCGTCGACGGGAGCACGCACGCGAAGGTGCTCGCCGGCGAGCCCGTCGCGCTGCACCTGTTCTTGAACATGGGACCTGTCGAGAACGAGGGTGTCGTCGACGGCGTGCCGCGCTTCGCGCGCGCGGAGGACACGGGCCTCGTCATGTCCGGCTGGCCCGCGGGCGTCGCGTTCGGCGACGTCGACCGGGACGGCCGCCCGGACCTCGTCGTGGGCGGACACGGCGAGGACGCGCTCTTCCTCAACCGCACCGCGGACGGCCCGCCGCGCTTCGAGAAGCACCCGCTGCCCGGGCGCACCGGCCCGCTCGACTGGACGACGAGCGTGGGCCTCGCCGACGCCGACGGCGACGGCCTCCTCGACCTCGTGCTCGTCCGCTACCTCGAGCTCGACCCCGCGGCGATCCCCGCCGGCGACGTCGAGGGCGTGCCCTGCCGCTTCGAGGGGCACCCCGTGCTCTGCGGCCCCCACGGCCTGCCGCCCCAGCCCGACGTCTTCCTGCGCGGGCTCCCCGGCCCGCCGTGGTTCGAGGTCGCCACGGAGGAGGTCGGACTCGACGCGCCGCCCGCCTACGGCCTCGGCCTGCTCTTCACGGACCTCGACACGGACGGCGACGTCGACCTCTACGTCGCGAACGACTCGGTGGACAACCACCTCTACCGCAACGACGGCACGGGGCGCTTCGAGGAGGTCGGCGCGCTCTCGGGCGCCGCCGCCGACATGGCCGGCCGCGCGCAGGCGGGCATGGGCGTCACGACCGCGGACTACGACCGCGACGGCGACCTCGACCTCGTCGTCACGAACTTCTCGGCCGAGGCGAACACGCTCTACCGCGGCGAGGGCGGGCTCGCCTTCCGCGACGTGTCCGCCGCCGCCGGCCTCGCCGCCGCGAGCCGTCCGCTGCTCGGCTGGGGCGTGCTCCTCGCCGACCTCGACGCCGACGGCCTGCACGACCTCGTGTTCAGCAACGGTCACGTCTACCCGGAGGCCGACGCGCACGGCACCACGAGCGCCTACGCGCAGCCGCTCGTCCTCCTGCCGGGCCTGCCCGACGGACGCTTCGGCGGCAACGCCTTCCCCGACGAGCGCCTGCACCGCGGGCGCGCCGCGGTCTGCGGCGACCTCGACGGCGACGGCGACCTCGACCTGCTCGTCGTGCGCCTCGACGACACGCCGCGCCTCTTCCTCAACCGCACGGACGCGCCGGAGCGCCAGACGCTCGTGCTCCTGCGCGGCGACGCGACGACCGGCACGGACGCCGTCGGCGCGACCCTCCTGCTCGAGACGGACCTCGGGCGCCGCGCGCTCCTCGTGACGGGCGCGAGCAGCTTCCAGAGCCAGGGCGACCGCCGGCTGCACCTCGCGCTGCGCCCCGGCGAGACGCTCCGCGCCGCCGAGGTCCGCTGGCCGGGAGGCTCGGTCGAGGCGCTCGATCCCGGTACCCTGCGCCCCGGCCGGGAGGTGCTCGTGGAGCGCGGCGCCGGCGCCTCCGTCCGCCGCTCCCTGGAGACCCGCCCGTGAGCCCCGCCCGCCCGTCCGCCGCCCCGGCCGTCCTGGTCGGCGCGCTCCTGCTGCTCGCCGTCGCCTGCGGCCCGGAGCCCGTCGAGCCCTGGGACCCGCGCGTCATCGAGGCGGACATCCCGGGCGTCGTCGAGGCCATGCGCGGCGGCGACCCGCGCGCGGCGCTCGCGGAGATCGACCGGCTCGTCGCGGAGGGCGCGGCGCCCGCGGGCGTCGAGCACTACCGCGGGCTCGCGCTCGCCGACCTCGGGCGCACGGAGGACGCGCTCGCCGCCTTCCTCGCGGAGCTCGCGACGCACCCCGGCAACGGCCGCGCGCACGGCATGGCGGCCGACGCGCTCATCGAGCTGGGCCGCCTCGAGGAGGCGCAGGTCCATGTCGACGCGGGGCGTCGGCTCGCGACGGACTTCCCGTACCTCGTGCTCGTCGCGGGGCGGCTCGCGTACCTCACGGACGACGCGCCGCTCGCCCGCAACGCGTTCGAGACCTACCTCTCGGTGGACGCCTGGAGCCCGCTCGCCGCGGAGGCGCACCACGTGCTCTCGCTGCTCGCCGCCGCGCGCGGCGAGGCGGACGTCGCGCGCGACCACGCCGGACGCAGCGACCACCTCGAGCGCGTGCACCAGTACCTCAACCGCTACCGCGAGCGCCTCGCCGAAGACCCCGACGACACGGACGCGGCGCTCGGCGTCGCGAAGGTGTTCCTCGACCTCTTCCAGCACGTGGCGCCCGACGGGGACTTCCTCGGCCAGGCCGAGGGCGCGCTCGCGCGCGTGCTCGAGCAGCGCCCCGACGACGTGGCCGCGCTCTTCAACATGGGCTTCGTGCGGACCGTCCAGGAGCGGTACGACGAGGCGCTCGCGTACTACGCCGAGGCGGCGGCGCTCGACGACGCGCACGCGGGCGCGCGGCTCAGCGCGGGCAAGACCCTCGCGCTGCTCGGCCGGCACGAGGAGGCGCTGCCGGTCCTCGAGGTCGCCGCCGCGGTGAACCGCGGCGACGCGCCGGCGATGCAGGGGCCGGGCGCGTTCCTGCACGCGGTCGACGCGAGCGGCCGGCAAGGTTTCTTGCGGTCGTGGCTCGCGCGCGCGCGCCTCGGCGACGCGGCGCGGCGCACCTTCGTCCGCGCGGACGGCGCCTGGGATCAGCCCGCGCTCCTCGCCGAGCTCTTCGCCCGAGCCGAGGCGCACGCCCTGCTCTGCGTGACCCGCCACGGCTGGCGGCCGACGAGCGTCGACGCGGTCAACGCCTGGATGCACCGCGAGGTCGCGGCCGAGCCGCGCTGGGTCGCCGGCGAGCCCGTGGTCGTCACGCGGAACGACTACGAGCGCGGGCTCTTCAACGGCGACCGCGGCGTGCTCCTCTGGGTCGCCCCCGCGTCGGCCGCCCCGCCGCGGATCAGCGCGGTCTTCCGCCGCGACGACGGCTTCGTCGCCCACCCGCTCGAGGCGGTCCGCGGGCTGCTCGAGCTCGGCTGGGCGACGACGGTCCACAAGGCGCAGGGCTCCGAGCACGACGAGGTCGCGCTGCTCCTGCCGGCGCAGGACCACCCGCGCCTCCTCACGCGCGAGGTCGTCTACACCGCGATCACCCGCGCGCGGCGCCGCGTGCACGTGGTGGGCGATCCCGGGCTGCTCGCGCGCGCCGTGCGCCGCCGGATCGAGCGCCGAACGGGGATCGGCGCCCTCCTGGCTCAGCCCCCCTGGGGTGGCGGCGGGAAGGGCGGCGGAGGCGGGTCCTCCGTCGCCCAGTCCGGGTAGGGCTCGACGGTCGGCGAGGGCGTGGCGGCGTCCTCGTCGACCGTCGCGTCCGCTTCCTCGAGCGCGGGCGCCGCCGAGCGCGACGCGGGGTCGTGCGCGACCTCCCGACAGCCCCCGCCGAGGAGCAGGAGCAGCACGAGCCCTCCCCCGAGGCGTGCACGCATGTGGAGGAGTATGACGCTTCTTCGCTACGATCCACGCGGGAGGGACCGATGCGTAGATTGCTTTGGCTTCCGCTCGCGATCGGGCTCGCGCTCGGCTGCGGCGACGGAGACGGCTCGGACGACGACGCGGGGACCGGCGGGATGGACGCGGCGACCGCCGACGCGGGCGGCGGCGGCGCGGACGCGGGCGACACCGACGCTGGCGACACCGACGCCGGTGGGAGCACCGACGCCGGCGACACCGACGCCGGTGACACCGACGCCGGCGACACCGACGCCGGGTTCGACGCGGGCCTCGACGCCGGAGACGTCGACGCCGGCCCCGCCTGCGGCGGGATGACCGTCGGCTCCTGCGCCGAGCCCGGGCTCACCTGCCAGTGCTGCCCCGCGGGCGGACCGCTGAACAACTGCCTGTGCACCGAGCCGGCCCGGTGCATGGACGACGACGACTGCACCGACCCCGCCCGCCCGCGCTGCAACCGCCCCATGATCGGCGGCGGTCCCTCGACGGGGATCTGCACGCCGACCGAGTTCGGCTGCGCCTGGGGCGCGGTGTGCGCCGCGCCCGACACGCTCATCGCCACGCCGACCGGCGAACGCGCCATCGCGGAGCTCGAGGTGGGCGACCTGATCTTCACGCGGCACGGCGGCCAGCTCGTCGCGCGGCCGCTGATCCGGGTGACCCGCACCCCCGTCGTGGACCACTTCGTGGTGCGCGCGGTGCTCGACTCCGGCGCGACGCTGCGCATCAGCGGGCCCCACCCGACGGCCGACGGCCGCACCTTCGCCGACCTCGCGCCGGGCGACTCGATTGACGGAACGCAAGTCGTCGAGGTCGAGACGATCCCCTACCCCTTCGCGTACACGCACGACATCCTTGCGGATTCCGACTCCGGCACCTACGTCGCCGGCGGGGTCCTGATCGGGAGCACCCTCACCCGTTGACGTGGACAGCGCGCCGGCCGCGGATCAGACTGCGGTCGGCCGTTCGGCCGAAAAAGCCATGCTGAGATACTCCGCAGACCTCCGCACGATCGCGTTCGTCGTGACGTACTACGTCCTGTTGACCGCGGCGTTCGTCCTCGAGCTGCCCTGGTGGGGCTGGGTGGCGTTCCTCGTCCCGCTCTCCCTGCTCGCGTTCTTCATCGCCGTCGCGACGCACAACACCGTGCACTGCCCGGTCTTCAAGAACCGGACGCTGAACAGCATCTTCCAGGTGCTGCTCACCAACGGCTACGGGCACCCGGTCAGCATGTACGTGCCGGGCCACAACCTCAGCCACCACAAGTACACGCAGCGGACCAAGGACCGGATGCGCACCGACAAGATGCGCTTCCGCTGGAACCTGCTGAACCAGCTCTTCTTCTCGTTCGTGGTCGGCCCGCCGATCTTCAAGGACAACGCGCGCTTCGCGAAGGCGATGAAGCGCACGAACAAGAAGTGGTACCGACAGTTCCTGATCGAGCTCGTCGCCTACCTCGGCCTGATGGCGACGCTGGCGATCCTCGACCCGGTGAAGCTCTTCGGCTTCATCCCGCTCAAGTTCATCGTCTTCGTGGTGATCCCGCACCAATACGCGGCGTGGGGGATCATGGGCATCAACTTCGTGCAGCACGACGGCTGCGACGGAGAGCACCCCTACAACCACAGCCGGAACTTCAAGGGCAAGCTGGTCAACTGGTTCACGTTCAACAACGGCTTCCACGGCATGCACCACATGAAGCCGGGGCTGCACTGGAGCCTGTTGCCCGAGGCGCACGAGGAGGAGCTCGCACCGCACATCCACCCGAACCTCGATCGGGTCGCGCTGCTCCCCTACCTCTTCGAAGCGTACGTCTGGCCGGGCAAGCGCATGACGTACGACGGCGAGCCCCTCGTGCTCGGCCCGCCCCGCGAGGACGACGACTGGATGCCCGAGAAGCTCAAGAAGGAGCTCGACATCTACGACGCCGACTTCGTGCCCTCCGAGGCGACGACCTCGTAGCGCGTCGATCTGTTCGCCGCCCCGCGTCGTAAGATGACGCGAGGGCTTGAAGATGCAGGCGAGGGTCTCCGAGACGCTCGTGGCGGATCGATACGAGCGCGGCGAGATGGTGGCTCGCGGCGCGATGGGATCGGTGTACCGCGCCACGGACGTGACGACCGGGCAGACGGTCGCGCTCAAGGTGCTCGACGTGCCGGACGGAGAGACGGTGCATCGGTTCGGGCGCGAGGTGCGCGCGCTGCGGGTGGTCGACCACCCGAGCGTCGTCGGCTACCTCGACCACGGGACCACCACCCGCGGCGCGCCGTTCCTCGTGATGGAGTGGATCGAGGGCCCGACCCTCGAGGCGCACCTCGCGGGGGGCGTCCTGCCGATCGACGAGGTGGTCGCCCTCGGCCGGGAGCTCGGCGACGCGCTCGCCGCGATCCACGCGCGCGGCGTCGTGCACCGCGACGTGAAGCCTTCGAACCTCATGCTCGTCGAGGGCGCCACGCCGCGCCTGCGCCTCCTCGACCCGATCTGAACTGGTGCTTCCAGTCTGGAACAGCAAAGGTCGCCTGCTGGGGGTTTTTGATATCGACAGCGATCAGGC
>JAUIEF010000221.1 GCA_030428785.1 bacterium | reverse complement strand
GCACGACCGTCTGCTCGACCGCGAGCAGTTCGAGGCCGGCCTGCTCGAGGACGTCGTCCAGGAAGTGGATGACGACGCGGCCGCCCTCGGCTTCCCAGGGGGTGAGCTGAGCGCTGACGGGGCTGGCGGCGAGGAGGCAGAGCGCCGCGACGAGGCGTCCTTTCATGGGGACTCCGTTTCGGGGTGGGCGGGAGAGGATCGGACGAGGCGTCGACCGGGGAGGGGGGGGCCGACGGCCGGGCGGGGACCCGGGCTGGAGAGGGCCCGAGTCTAAGGCGAGGCCCGGGATCCGTCGACGCCGAGGTCCGGGAGCGGCGGGTCGCGCCGCGTCGACGGGGGCTCGTGCTGCGCGCGCAGGGGCCGCGGGCGGGGTCGTCGGACGGGCCGCGCGCGGCCGACGACCGGGGCCCGCCTCACGCTCCCGTGAGTCACGGAACGCGGCGTTGAACGACCCCTCCGGGCGCGATACGACAGCGCAACCCCTTCGGGGCGCGCCTGTTCCAGGCCGCCTCCGACGCACACCAGGATCGACACCCCGAGACGCGTCATGCTCAGGAACCCCTTGCCCGGGCTCCCCTCCGTCCTCGTCGCCGGCCTCCTCCTGCTGCTGGCGCCCGCCCTCCTCGCCGCCGCGCCCGTCGCGCCCGCCCCCGCGCCCCCCGGCGAGGTCCCCGCGAAGCTCGTCAAGACGCACGCCAAGCGGCTGCTCGCCGTCCAGTCGGCGCTCGTCGACCGCTTCGCCGCGCAGGGCGACCTCGCCGTCGCCGCCCAGGACCTGGCCGAGCTCCAGGACGCCGACCCGCCGCCGACGAAGAAGCAGCTCAAGAAGGCCGGGAAGGTCGTCAAGAAGGCGACCAAGAAGCTCGCGAAGGCGGACAAGAAGCTCACGAAGGCGTCGGCCAAGCTCGCGAAGGTCGTCGCGAAGATCGAGTCCATCGACCCGGGCTGGTTCGACACGGCGCCCTCGGCGCCCGGCGCGGTGGACGTGCCGGTCGTGATCCAGGAGGCGACGCCCTCGGACGTGCCGGGCACGGACCGGCCCGACGGCGTGGCGACCTTCGGGCTGCCCCTGCCCGAGGGCGAGGTCCCGACGCTCGCCGGCGTCCCCGCCCTCGGCGTGACCGGCGCCGACGCCTGGCAGTTCCGCACGCTCGACGCCTGGTCGGACGGCACGGCGAAGTGGGTGCTCTGCGACGTCGCGCTCGCGACGACGGCCGACGCGGTCCACGAGGGCGTGCGCGTCGTGACGGGCGCCGGCGACTCCGGGCAGCAGCCGATCGGCATGCGCTCGAAGACGCGCATCCTGCTCGACACGGGGCCGCTCCAGGCGCTCGTGCGGACGGACGACTTCAACCTGCTCCACTCCGTGACCGTCGACGGCGAGCTCGTCGTCCACGAGGACGACCTGCCGGGCGTCGTCGGCCTCGGCCCCGCGGGGCAGAGCCTCGCGCCGGGCAAGGACACGAAGGTCGTGCTCGAGGAGAACGGGCCGGCGCGCGCGGTCGTCCGCGCGGAGGGCACGCTCTACGGCCCGCTCGGCGGCGGGCACGTCGACTTCACGTGCCGCATCACGGCGCGGCGGGGGAGCCGCGACCTCGAGGTGACCTTCACGGTGCGCAACGCGTCCCTCGCGCGGCCGAAGCACGCGGTCGTCGGGTCGCTCGGACTCGTGACGCGCGTGCGCAACGCGCCGGCGCCCGCGGTCGAGATCGCGACGCACGACGGCTCGGTCCAGGCGACGCTCGCCGCCGATCCCACGTCCCGCGCCCAGCTCTACCAGGCGTTCTCCGACGCCCGTACGAGCGGCCTCGGCGGCGCGCAGTGGCTGCCGCACCTCCCGACGATGCCCGGCGACAAGAACCGCTTCGTGCAGGAGGGCTACCGCGTCGCGATCGACGGGCAGGTCGTGCAGGGGCTCGGCGACCCGTCGCTCTACCCGGCGCACGGGTGGATCGACGTCGCGGGGCCGCGAGGCGGCGTGACCGTCGGTATCCGGCACATGGCCTGGCTCTGGCCCGCGTCGCTCGAGGCCTGGGGCGACGGCACCGTCGGCGCCGGCCTGTTCCCGGAGGAGGCGCCCGCCGATTACACCTTCGTGTGGCGCCAGCACGAGAGCCGCACCGCGGTCTTCTCGTTCCACGCCGGGCCCGCGGCCGACCCGTCGCTCGCGGCGCGCCGCCTCGACGTCCCGCTCACGGGGCGCGCCGCCGACTACGACCACTACGACGACGCCGGCGTCTTCGCCTACGACCTGCTCACCGACGCCGAGCACGCCGAGACGCTCGCGGCCATGGGCATCGACCACGCGCTCGTGCCCGACAACCCGCCGCTCGGCATCACCCGCTACCTCTACAAGGGCACGACGGGCGGCTCGAACAACCACGCGGGCATCGAGGTGGCCCTCGGCGGCGACTGGCTGCGCTACGGCACGGGCGGTGACTACCTCGCCGGACTCGAGCTCGCGCTCTACAAGAGCGAGTGGCAGGTGCCGCGCTCGGACGACTTCCGGCACGAGGACGACCCGGGCGCGCAGAACGACGAGGTCCCGCACAGCACGGGCCACTTCGGCGACGACGAGCACCGCTACCGCGAGGGCATGGTCCTCGCGTACCACCTCACCGGCGACCCGCGCTTCCGCGACGCGTTGATCGACGAGGCGGAGGTGCTCCCCGAGGTCTCCGTCTGGCCGCACGAGCGCTCCATGTACCAGACGCTCCGCGCCCTCGCGCACGTCGCGGAGTTCACCGGCGACCCGAAGCTCACGAAGGAGCTGCGGAGCCGGCTGGGCTACATCACGCCGCCGACCCTCGACGTGGACACGGCGACCTCCGGATTCGGCTGGGAGGACGCGCCGGGGCAGGGCGCGCGCGGCTACTTCGTGAACTCCTCCGACAACAAGGACGAGAAGCCGGAGGGCGAGAACTTCCAGGCGCGCGGCTTCATCTCCGCGAGCCTCGGGCCGCTCGGGTACTGGCACGCCGCCCGCGTGCTCCCCGAGGGCGACCCCGTGACCGCCGCGGCCGCGGGCCGCATGCTCGACCTCTCGCGCTGGACCCGGCAGGAGCTCTTCCCGACGCTCCCCGACCCGGCCGACCAGCGGCTCGCGTACTCCTACGCGGTCTCGCTCCAGCAGGTCACGAGCTGGGAGAACACCGACTTCCACCCGATCCTGCTCGGCATGGCCGAGAGCTGGCGGCTCACGGGCGACCTCGGCTTCCTCGACAAGGGCGTCGAGCAGCTCCGGGCGGCCGACGCCCACGGCGACCTCCATCGCTGGGACACGCGCCTGGACGTCCAGCACTTCCTCGCCGCCTGGCGGGACGCGCACGGGATGCCGTAGGCGCGCGTCGGTGCGCGGGGAGCGTAACCCCCGCGCGCTCCGCGCGTCGCGTCGCCGCGCCCGCGCGCCGGTCATCCCGGCGGCGCGACGCATCGGACGGCGTCGATCGGAACGCCTATCGGTGCGCGCGCCGGAAGGTTGAGTCGCCGGCACAGAAAACGTGCGTGCGCAGGGCGAGCGGCACCACGCCGCGACGTCATTCCTTTTGATCGGCCCAGGAACGACCTCTAGGGTTCCGTGGATCGCCGTTCGCAAGCAGCGGCGGCAGTTCCATCTCATCAGGAGACGTAGTGATGAACGCGAAGCTCCTTTGCATGGCTCTGCTGTGCACTGCGGGATGTGCCGGCACGATGACGGCACCGCCCACGATCCACGGCGAGGCTCCCGCGCTCGCCGTCCAGGACGACGAGGGTCCCCCGGGCATCCAGGGCTGGATCCCCGGCATCTTCGACGACATGTGGGACACGCTGAGCATCAACATCGGCTCCGGCTACGGCGCCGGCGCGCACGTGAAGCTCACGAACCTCGCCCGCATCGGCATCGGCGACTACGCCGACTTCGGCCTGCTCGGCATCGAGCGGGACGTCTTCTACGGCGAGTGGCACAACCCGATCTACACCGGCAACGACGACGACCCCGACGCCTACGGCGGCGCGTCCCTCTGGGACATCGGGGCGAAGTTCGGCGTGGGCTGGGGCGGACACGTCACGATCCACACGTGGGAGGTCGTCGACCTCATCTCCAGCATCATCGGCTTCGGCTACTGGAGCATCGACGGCGACTGATCGACCCTCTCGCCGCGCGCCCGGGGCCGGGGGTCCCGGGCGCGCGGTGAGGACCAAGGCGCGGGGCTCGTCCCCGACACATCCGGGCGCGGCCCGGACGCGGAGGCTCGTCGGCGGGAGACCGCCGGCGGGCCTCCTCGCGTTCCGGGGGGCCGCGGAGGGCTCCGGCGCCCGGACGTGCGGTCGCCGCGCGGTCCGCCGACCGGCGGTGGGCGACCCGGGCCGATCGCGTTAGCCTGGGGGCGCCTCGTCCCGCGCCGGAACACCCCATGACCCTCGCGCCGCTCGCCCTCGTCGCGCTCGCCCTGCTCGCGCAGGAGCCGCGCCCGGAGCCTCGCCTGGATCCCGGAGTCGCCGCGCCGTCGGCCCGGGTCGCGCTCGAGGGGCTCCCGGCGGACGCGCCGCGACCGCGGGCGCACCTCACGGACGGGGACCTGCGCCGACGCGCGCCCGTCCGGCGCGGCGAGGACGGCGGCTGGACCCTCCGCGTCCCCGCGCTGCCCGCCGGCGAGTGGGACCTCGAGCTCCGCCTCGCCGACCCGGCGGGCGGTGCGCCCACGCTGGTCTCGCAGGCCGGGGCGCTCCACGTCGCCGCGCCGACGGAGCTCGCGGCGAGCCCGACCACGGCGCGCCCCGGCGACGTCCTCGAGATCGCCGGGCGCTTCTTCGGGTCGCGGCGCGGCCGCGTGCGCCTCGGCAGCCGTCGCGCGAAGGTCCTCGCATGGGAGGAGGCGGTCGTCACCGACGACGCGGGCCTCCCGCTCGACCGCATCCGCTGTCGCGTCCCGAGGACCCTCGGCGACGGGCTCCACCCGGTCACCGTGACGACCGCGGCGGGGGACGGCGGGCTCGGCGAGGCCGTGACCGTCGTCGACAGCCCCCGCGGCCCCGAGCCCGTCCTGCGCGGCGACCTCGGCGACGCGCTCCTCGAGGCCCGGGCGCGCAGCGTCCGCTGGCGACTCCTCGAGGAGGAAGGCGCGCTCCTGCTCCGCGGCCGACAGCCCGGACCGACGAGGTCCTGGGTCGGCATCGTGCTCCCGCCCGAGGTGCTCCTCACGGGCACGGCGGACCTCCGCGGCGACGACGCCCTCGTGCAGGTCGTGCGTCGCGAGGCCGGCGACGTCCAGGTCTGGGCGTCGTCCTACGGCTGGGGCGGGCACGCGCGCGTCCACGTCTCGTCCGCCGCCGACGGCGTCCTCCGCGGCACGGTGACCGGCTTCCTCGCGCCCGTCTACGGCCTCGCGGAGTCCATGCCCGTCAGCCTCACCTTCGTCGCGCCGTCCCGCTGAGCCCCCGACACTCCCGACCCCGGATCCCTCCCATGCTCCGCTCCCCTCGGCTCCGTCGCCCGTCGACCCGGCTGCTCGTCCTCCTCCTCGTCCTCGCCCCGGGCGCCGTCGTCCGCGCCGGGACCTCCGTCGAGCCCGCCGACGTCACCCTCGGCACCGAGGTCGTCGTCGAGGGCGTCGGCTTCGACGGCGGCGGCAGGCCGCGCGTGACCGCCGTGCCCGACGGGGGCGGGAAGCCCATGCGCTTCGGGGTCGTCGACTGGTCGGACACCACCGTGACCGCGGTCGTGCAGAAGGTCCCCGGCGGCAAGAAGGCCCCCGCGGCCGGCCGCTCGTGGACGCTCGTCGTCACGCCGCGCGGTCCCGACGCGGGCCCGCCCGTCGAGGCGGGCGTCGTGACGAGCGTCGCGCCGCGCGTGCTCGAGGTCTCGACGAGCGTCGCCGCGCCCGGCGACCAGGTCACCGTGCGCGTCGCCGACGCGGGGACCGCCAAGCCCGTCGTGCGCGTGAACGGCCGCAAGGCCAGGCTGCTGTCGTCGCAGCCGAGCGCGGGCGAGGGCGCGACACCCGCCTCGCTCGACCTCGTCGTCCGCGTGCCGACCACGCACGACGGCTTCTTCGACGTCGAGGTCTCGAACGCCGTCGGCGCGTCCGACACCGGCGTGCTGCTCGAGGTCGCCGGCAGCCCGCGCCCGCTCCCCAAGGACGGCCTCCGCGCCCGGATCGACGGCAAGTCGTTCCGCGTCAAGGGACCGCAGCTCGCGGTGGACGTCTTCGAGGGCCTCGTCGTGCTCAACGGCGAGAAGGGCAAGAAGCTCGTGAAGCAGCTCGTGCTGAGCCTGCCGTTCGACGTCGAGCTCGACGCGCCGCCGCTCGCCTTCGACGGCGACCCGGCGGACATCGGCTACGGCGAGACGCCGAAGGACGGGCTCACCTCCGGCTGGACCGACATCGCGATGGACACCGACGTGCGCGCGCGGGACGGCGACCGGTTCCTCGTGACCTTCGACGCCACGCTCCGCGAGGAGGGCGCCCTCGGCGAGCCGACGCTGCGCGAGGTCGAGGGGACCGTCGTCTTCACGCGCCCCGGCAGGTAGGCTCTCCCGGGTCATCGATCCGGAACCCACCCCACGCGAGCCGAAGCGATGCGCATCGGCATCCCGAAGGAGGGCGCCGCCGGGGAGACCCGCGTCGCCCTGGTCCCCGACGCCCTGGGCAAGCTGGCGAAGCTCGGCCTCGAGGTCGCCGTCGAACGCGGAGCCGGCACGGCCGCCGGCTTCCCCGACGCGGACTACGAGGCCAAGGGCGCGACGCTCGTCGACCGCGCCGACGCGCTCGGCTGCGACCTCGTGCTCGCCGTCGGGCCGCCCGGCGCCGACGAGCTGAAGCAGGGCGCGACCCTCGTCGCGATGGCCGACCCCCTCGGCCAGCCGCAGCGCGTCGCCGACCTCGCCGCCCGCGGCGTGACCTGCTTCTCGCTCGAACTCATGCCGCGCATCAGCCGCGCGCAGGCGATGGACGTCCTCTCGTCCATGGCGAACGTCGCCGGCTACAAGGCCGTGCTGCTCGGCGCCGCGCGCTCGCCCAAGCTCTTTCCGCTCATGATGACCGCCGCCGGCACCGTGCGCCCCGCGAAGGTCTTCGTGCTGGGCGCGGGCGTCGCCGGGCTCCAGGCCATCGCCACCGCGCGCCGCCTCGGCGCCCTCGTCGAGGCCTACGACATTCGCGCCGCGACGAAGACCGAGGTCGAGAGCCTCGGCGCGAAGTTCATCGAGTTCGACCTCGGCACCGGCGACGCGCAGGACGCGGGCGGCTACGCCAAGGAGCTCACCGACGAACAGAAGGCGAAGCAGGCCGAGCTCATGGCGCAGCAGATCCAGGGCAGCGACGTCGTCATCACGACCGCGCAGGTGCCCGGTCGCAAGGCGCCGCGCCTCATCCCCGCGAGCGTCGTCGAGGGCATGCGCCCCGGCTCCGTCATCGTCGACATGGCCGCCGAGTCCGGCGGCAACTGCGAGTGCACCGTCGCCGGCGAGGAGGTCGACGTCGGCGGCGTCACCGTGATCGGCCCGCGCAACCTCCCCGGGTCCGTCTGCGTGAGCACGAGCCAGCTCTACTCCAACAACCTGGTGGCCTTCCTCAAGGAGCTCGTGAAGGACGGCGCGCTCCAGCTCGACGACCTCCAGGAGAACGAGATCCTCCGCGACCCGCTCGTCTGCCGCGGCGGCGAGGTCACGAACCAGCGCGTGCGCGAGGCCCTGTCATGATCGAGCTGACGGCGGGCGAGCTGATCGCCTCGATCAGCGTCCTGTTCCTGTCCGTGTTCCTGGGCTTCGAGCTCATCTCGAAGGTCCCGCCGACGCTGCACACGCCGCTCATGTCCGGCGCGAACGCCATCTCCGGCATCGCGATCGTCGGCGCGCTCTTCGCCGCGAACGAACGGCTCGGACAAGGCGACCGCACGACCGCCGCGCTCCTCGGCTTCTCCGCGCTCGTGCTCGCGACCATCAACGTGGTCGGCGGCTTCCTGGTCACCGACCGCATGCTGGGCATGTTCAAGCAGAAGAGTGACTAGACCCTTGGACTGGCTGAACGACGCCTACGACCTGGGCTACCTGGTCGCCGCCGCGCTCTTCATCGTCTGCCTGAAGTTCCTCAACTCGCCGCGCACCGCGGTCAAGGGCAACCTCGTCGG
>JAUIEF010000016.1 GCA_030428785.1 bacterium | reverse complement strand
CGCGGCGTCGGCGACGTCGCCGGGGGCGTCGCCCGCGGGGGCTCCGCCGTCCGCCGCCGCACCGCCCGACGTGTCGCCGGCGGCGGGCTCGTCCCCGCCGCAGGCCGCGAGCAGCGCGAGGAGCGCGACGCGCGTCCACGCCCGCGGGTCGCCGGCGTGCGTGTCCCGGCGACGCGGGGTCGGGGGGCGCGGGGTCGGGCGACGCGGGGTCGGGGGGCGCGTCCCTACGGGGGGTCGCCGCGCACGGACCCCGGGCCCGGCCTCCCACAGCCCGCATCGGGACCGCGTCGAATCATCCAGCACAGCGTGGCCCCCCCGGGCCGCTTCGGGTGAGCGGTCAGTCTACCCGCCGGACCGTCCCGCGGGGCGGCGCGCGCCCCTCGGCTCCGCGGGCGTCGTTGCTTATGATCCCGGCTCGCCGGGGGCGGGCCTCGGCAGGCCTCCCCCCGACGCCCTCGCGACGCCCCCCGACGAGAGACCCATGGCCGGCCGGAAGCTCCAGAAGATCCTCGTGGCGAACCGCGGCGAGATCGCGCTGCGCGTCATGCGGACCTGCCGGGAGATGGGCATCAAGACGGTGGGCGTCTACTCGGACGCCGACCGATCCGCGCTCCACGTGCGCGCCGCGTACCAGGCGGTGCGCCTCGGACCGGCGCCCAGCTCCGAGAGCTACCTGCGCGGCGACCTCATCATCCAGGCGGCCCTCGACACCGGCGCGGACGCGATCCACCCGGGCTTCGGCTTCCTCTCCGAGAACTCGGGCTTCACGCGCACATGCGAGGAGGCGGGGCTCGTGTTCATCGGCCCCTCCGGCGACGCCATGGAGGCCATGGGCGACAAGATCGAGGCGCGCAAGCGGATGATCGCCGCGGGCGTGCCCGTCGTGCCCGGCACGGCCGAGCCCGCCGCGGACGACGACGTGCTGATCGCCGAGGCGGAGAAGATCGGCTACCCGGTCATGATCAAGGCGAGCGCGGGCGGCGGCGGCAAGGGCATCCGCATCGTGCGCGACGCCGAGCAGCTGCTGGCCGGCGCGAAGCGCGCGCGCAGCGAGGCGCAGAGCGCGTTCGGCGACGGCACCGTCTACCTCGAGAAGTACCTCGAGGAGCCGCGGCACATCGAGGTGCAGGTGTTCGGGGACACGCACGGCAACTGCGTGCACATCGGCGAGCGCGAGTGCTCCATCCAGCGGCGTCATCAGAAGGTGGTGGAGGAGCGGCCGTCGCCGCTGCTCGACGACGCGCTGCGCGAGGAGATGGGGCAGGCCGCCGTGCGCGCCGCGCAGGCGATCGACTACGTGAACGCGGGCACGCTCGAGTTCCTCGTCGACAAGCACAAGAACTTCTACATGCTCGAGATGAACACGCGGCTCCAGGTGGAGCACCCGATCACCGAGCTCACGTCGGACATCGACCTCGTGCGCTGGCAGATCATGGTGGCGCAGGGCGAGCCGCTGCCGATGACGCAGGACGAGATCGTGCACCGCGGGCACGCCATCGAGTGCCGCCTCTACGCCGAGGACGCGGACCACGGCTTCCTCCCCGCGACCGGCCGCGTGCGGCGCCTCGAGCTGCCCGGCGGCCCGGGCGTGCGCGTCGACACCGGCCTCTACGAGGGCATGGAGGTCGGCCTGTTCTACGACCCGATGCTCGCGAAGATCTCCGTGCACGCCGCGGACCGCGACGCCGCCATCCGGCGCATGGCGCGCGCGCTCACCGAGACGACGGTGACCGGCGTCACGACGAACCTGCCGTTCCTGCGGCGCGTCCTCGCCAGCGAGGCGTTCCGCAGCGGCACCTACGACACGAGCACCGTCGAGTCCGACCCGGAGCAGTTCGCGCCGCGCACGAGCGAGCGACGCCAGAAGGACGTCGCCTTCCTCGCCGCGACCATGGCGCACCTGCTGCGGCGACGTCGCGGGTTCGCGGCGCGCGGCGCGGCGCCGACGTCCGGCGGCGAGACGGCCGCACCTCCCGCCGGCTCCCGCTGGGTCGACGCCTTCCGCCCCGGAGCGAACGGATGAAGTACCACGTCCTCGTCGACGGCGAGCACCACGAGGTCGAGGTCGTGGCGGACGGCGCCGGTGTGCGCGTGACGCTCGGCGACGAGTCCCGCCACGTGGACGTCGCGACGCTCGTCGACGGCGCCGCCTACTCGCTCGTCATGAGCGGCCGCTCCGTGGACATCGGCGTGGAGGAGGACGGCGACACCCTCGACCTGCTCGTCGGCGGCAGCCGCTACAGCACGGAGGTCCTGGGCGAGCGCGAGTACCTCGCGCGCTCCATCCGCGCCGAGACCGAGGGCGGCGACACCCGCGTGTGCGCCGTGATGACCGGCATCCTGCGCGACGTGCGCGTCGTCCCGGGCGACACGGTCGCCGTGGGCCAGGTGCTCTTCATCCTCGAGGCCATGAAGATGGAGAACGAGGTCAAGGCGGAGGTCGCCGGCGTCGTCGCGTCGGTGCACGCCGAGGCCGGCGCGACCGTCGAGCAGGGCGACCTCGTCGTGGAGATCGAGGCGCCCGAGGCCTGAGGCGCGTCGCGCCGACGTGCCCTGCGGCCCGCCCGCCGCGCGCGAGGGTGAGCCGCCCCCGCCTCAGCCCTCCAGGGCGTCCGCCAGCCGCGCGAGCGCGTGCTCGTTGTCGTGGCGGCCGTCCTCGTCGGCGGTGCGCAGCGTCGCGACCGCCGCGTCGCGGTCGCCCGCGAGCGCGCGGCCCAGCGCCTCGACCATGACCGGATAGCGGTCGAGCTTGAAGAAGCGCTCCTGCGCCGCCCGCGCGCGGTCGCGCGCCGCCTCGAGCTCGCCCGACACGGCGAGCGCCTCGATCGAGCGATCGAAGAACGGCGGGTGCTGGTTGCCCGTGTGCTGCAGGCCCTCCTCGCAGAGGACCTCGGCCTGCGCGACGTCGCGCAGCGGCGTGTCGCGCATCAGGTGGAGGTCGACGCGCGTGAGCAGCACGTCGGCGTACACGACCGGCCAGGCGGGGTGTCCCTCGCCGAGCTGCGCGAGCTCGAGCTCCGCCTTCTCGAGCTCCGCGGCCGCGTCCATGTCGCGACCGAGCCCGATGAGCGCGCGCGCCTTGTTGATCGCGACGTACGGGAACGGGCCCTCGTACTCCGGGTTCGCGAGCAGCGCGGCCTCCTGCTGACCGAACGCGGCGAACGCGTCCTCGTAGAGCCGCGCGTGCAGGCAGAACACGCCCAGGTGGCGCCAGACCTCGGGGTTCTTCGCGGACTCCGGGTCGGCGATGGCCTGGTTCATGAGCTCGATCGCGCGGGCCGTCTCGCCCTGCGCGTCGTAGGTGATGGCCGTGTTCATGATGAGCTCGACGGGGTCGCGGTCCGCCTCCTGGAGCTTGCCGCGGATCTCCTCGAGCTCGTCGAGCTCGCCGAGCCCGAAGTGCGCCTCGGCCTTGAGCAGCAGCACGTCGGGGTTCGGGTTGACCGTCTCGAGGACGGCGATGGTCTGGAGCGCCTCCTCGTACAGGCCGAGCTGGTTCTGCGCGGTCGCCTTGAGGCCCAGCGCCATGTTGTGGCGCGGGTCGCGCTCGAGCGCGCGGTCGTACTCGATGATCGCGTCGTGCAGGTAGCGCGAGCGCTCGGCCATGTAGCGGCCGCGGAACGCGTAGGGCGTGGCGAGCGTGTCGTCGAGCTCGAGCGCCTGCTCGAACTTGTCCATCGCCTGGCTGCGCATGGCCTCGTCCTGCGCCGCCATCGCCTGGGCGTAGAGCGTGACGCCCTCCATGGTGAGCGCCATGGCGCGGCCGGCGTCGTTCGTCTTGAGCTGCGCGATGGACTCGTCGTAGAGCGCCTTGTCGCCCGTGTTCGCGGCGGCGCGGCAGAGCGCGAAGAGCAGGTCGACGTCGTCCGGGTCGAGCGCGAGCGCGTTGCGGATCACCGGGATGGACTCGGCCCAGCGCTGCTGGCCCTGGAGCAGGAGCGCGTACTGCACGTCCGCGCCGGAGCCCGCGACGCCGAGGGAAGCCGCGCGCTCGAGGTCGGTCGCGGCGGCCTCGAGGTCGCCGTTGCGGCGGTGCGCCTCGCCGCGCTTCTTGAGCACCATGTCCTGCAGCGCCGCGAGGTCCGCCGGGTCGGCCGGCGACTCCTTCACGCCCTGGAGGACGTTCGTGTACGTCTGGATCGCCTTGTCCCAGTTGAGGTCCGCGGCGTGCACGTCGCCGAGCTGGATGGCCGCCTTGACGAACGACGGGTCGCAGCGCAGCGCTTCCTCGAGCTCCTGCACGGCCTTGTTGTAGTACTGCTGGTTGAAGTTCAGCGTGCCGAGCTGGAAGTGGACGCGCGCGCTGTCGGGCACCACCTCACCGGCCGCCTCGAAGAGCTTCAGCGGGTCCCGGAAGTCGTGGTTGCGGACCCACGTGCGCATGCCAGCCGCGCCGACGACGAGCACGACGAGCAGGACGCCCACGGGGTTCATCGCGCCCGTGCCGCCGGCGGGGCGCACGAGCCGGTCGAGCACGACCGCCGCGGCGAGGCACAGCCCCGCGCTCGGCAGGTACATGAGGCGCTCGCCCATGATGGTGCCGATGGGCACGATCATGTTCGACACGAAGACCGCGCCGCCCACGAAGAGCAGCAGGCCCCAGCCGAACGCCGGCGAGCGCCGCAGCTTCACGAGGCCGACGATCGTCATCGTGCCGATGAGCACCATGCCGGCGAGCGGGCCGGGCGAGCCGAAGCCCTCGGACAGCCGGATGGCCCCGAAGGAGTAGTCGACCGAGAGGTCCTTCGGCCAGAGCATGAGCCAGGTGTACTTGGCGAGGATCTTGAACGAGTTCGCGACGCGCAGGCTGCCGTCGACGTGCATGAGCACGTTGTCGAGCGCGCTGATGGCGGACCGGTTCGGCTGCAGGTACCCCATGACCGCGAAGCGGTGCGCGAGGTTCGCCGCGAGCACGGCGAGCATGCCGCCGTAGGTGACGAGGCGCTGCGACATCGCGGGGCCGCGGCCGCGCAGCGAGAGCGTGAGGTCGGTGAGCGCGACGACGGCCAGCACGATGACGGCGGCCTCCTTCGCGAGCATGCCCAGGTACATCGTCACGAGCAGCCCGACGAACGGCAGCATCTTGACGCGTCCCGGCTCGGACGTGGCGCGCAACCAGAGGAGCAGGCCGAGGAAGACCGCGCCCGTCGAGAGCACGTCGGACATGCCGGCGACGTACGCGACCGCCTCGCTGTGCAAGGGGTGCACCGCGTAGAGCAGCGAGCCGATCACCGCGAGCCGCACCGACCCGAACAGCCGCACGATGATCCGGAACAGCAGGTACACCACCCAGACGTTGAGCAGCACGTTGACGAGGTGGTACGGCATCGCGTCGCGGGGCGACTCGTACTTCGTCAGGTAGGAGATCGTTCCCCAGATGAACGTCGTCAGCGGACGGTACAGCGCCTGGCCCTGGTTCTTCAGCTCCTCGACGCCCGACGGGTTGACGCCCGCCCAGTACTCCTCCCCGAAGAGCGCGAGCGCGACGCCGAAGTCGTCGTTGACGCCGACCATCGACGCGTTCTGGCCCGGGTCGATGAGGAACCAGTCGTCGTAGACGAGCTCGAAGCGCAGCGACGGCAGGTACAGCACGAGCGCGACGAGGCACACGAGCAGCGCCGGGAGGCGCGTGTTCGTCGGAGGGGACGCCGGGGTGCCGGCCGGCGAGGACGACGCGGCCGCGGACGGGGACGACGGGGTCATGGTCGATAGACCTTCCGGGTGAGCCGATCGAGTGCCTGCGCGATGACGGGGGATGCGCGGTCGTCGGCCAGGAACGACGAGATTCGGAGAATATCCTCTACGGCGGCGACCGGGAAACCGTTGCGGAGCGCGCCGCGGATGTGGGAGCCCAGCGGGGCGGGCAGCGCGGCGAGCGCCAGGGCGCACACGGCGAGCAGCTCGCGCTCGCCCAGCGGGAGCCCGCCCTCGGCGAGGACCTTGCCGTACGCGGCGGTGAGCACGTGGCCCGGGAGCTCGCCGTGGAGGTCGGCGAGCTGCGCCAGGACCGCGTCCGTGTTGTCGCCGTAGACGCGCTCGAACGCGTCCCTCCCGGCCGCGGCGAGGGTCTCCGGCGCGCGGTCGTCGGGCGCGCTCGCGGGCGGGCCGCCCCGGGCCGCCGCCACGAGGCCCAGCGCCTCGATCGCGCGCGGGAACCCGCCGTAGGGCACGACCTGGAGGCCGGCCGCCTCGAGCCGCGCCGCGTCGAGCCCGAGCTCGTCGGCCGCCCCGACCAGCGCCTCGACGACGTCGAACCGGCCGACCACCGCGGCGCCGTGGAAGAGCGCGAGGGCGCGCAGCGCCGGATCCCCGCCGGGTGCCCGGAGCGCCTGGAAGAGCTCTGTCATGAAGGGCCGCACGCGGCGCGGACCCTAGCGGCGGAGGCGCGTCCGTTCAAATCGCCCCGGCTTGACAGCCGTCCGGGGCCTTTCCTTTGATCTCGGGCCCCCCGGCGACCGATAGCGTCACGCCAACGCCCGCCCGAGTCGGGCGTATACGGTCGCCACTCGGCGTTCTCGGAGCCCCACCCATGTCCCGTCCGATCCTCCCGACCGTCCTCGGCCTGTGCCTCGCGCTGACGATCGCGCCCGGCGCCGTCACCGCCCAGGAACAGGAACAGACCGCCCCCGCCGCGGAGACCGCCGGACAGGACGCGCCGGTGCAGCCCACCGAGGCCGAGCTGGAGGTCACGCCGGCTCCCTCCGTCCCGTCCGTGGGCGTCGCGGGCTTCGGCCGGCAGATCGAGGACATCGACCTCCACCGCATCGACCGCGCGCCCTACGTCCGCCGCAAGGCCGACATCGTCGAGGTCGACCTCGACGGGATCGACCTCGAGGCCGACGTCGTCATGACCGTCGACGGCGAGCCCGTCACGCGCAGCGACTACCGCAAGCGCGCGATCATGTACTTCGCCGTGAACAAGGTGGACGAGGCGATCACCAAGATCGTCACCGAGAGCCAGCGCGAGAAGCAGATCGCGGCCGGCGTGGACCCCGCCACGATCGAGGTGCAGCCGGAGGACCTCGACGAGAAGATCGAGGCGCTCATCGCGATGGTCGAGATGCAGGCCGCCGGTCCGAACGCGGGGGCCGACGAGGCCGCCGCCGCCGCCGCGCGTGCCAAGGCGCGCGAGGACTTCCTGGCCTCCATCGAGGCGAGCATGGGCATGGAGGCCTACCGCGAGATGCTCTCCGCGGAGGTCGCGTTCGAGAAGGTCTTCCTGCCGATGCCCGGCGAGGCGACCGGCGAGGAGGTGTGGGACCTCGAGGACGGCCCGCTGCCCGAGGACGACCCGAAGCCCGACTGGATGCCCCAGGTCACCTGGGACGCGCTCGGCGCGAACGAGTCCGGCAAGCAGCTCCGCTACTTCGTGAAGCGGCAGGCCTCCGAGGGCGAGGCGATCCCGTCGTTCTTCCGCAGCCAGATCACGAGCTCGATCCGCCTCGGCGTCATCGAGCTGCTCGGCGTGCAGTTCTTCTTCGACGCCGAGCTGCCGGACGACGTCTTCCTCCGGCTCGGCGACGTCGACCTGAAGGTCGACGATCTGTGGGGCGCGGTGGCCGACGAGATCACCCCGCTCGACGAGGAGCTCATCCTCCGCGAGCTGCTCACGCTGCGCGGCATGCGCTCGACGCTGTCCGCCATCGACGAGTGGATGACCGACGAGCAGGCGGCCGAGGCGTTCGCCGAGCTCGAGGCGCAGTACGAGGGCACGCTCTTCCCGCTCGGCTCGATCATCGTGCTGCGCGGCTACCGCTCCGTCGACCGCTACCGCGAGCACTGGCGCTACCGCGAGACCTACAACCGCTGGCGCAAGCAGTCGCTCACGGAGGAGGAGATCGAGGACCACTACCGGACCGCGGGTCGCCTCTTCTTCGAGCGCGGCAACGTCGAGGTGGACCTCGCCTACAAGGGCATCGACGCCGCGCTCTTCGGGCAGGAGTCCTTCGACGAGTCGACCGCCTCGCTCGAGAGCGCGTTCGCCGCGTTCCTCGACGACGGTGACGAGGAGGCGGAGGGCGAGGAGGCCGAGGCCGAGGGCCCCGGCGAGGCGGAGTGGCGCGCGATCTCCGCGGGCTTCCCGCGTCCGCTCACGCGCCAGACGCAGAACATGACGAACCCCGACGCCGACCGGTACTTCCAGCGGAACCCGCTGCGCATCCGGCTGACCGAGTCCGAGATGAGCATCCTCATCACCGGCTACTCGATGGCGGACGACATCTTCTATCACGGCGTCCCGGGCGAGGTGTTCGGGCCGACCGAGCAGCCCGTGCGCCGTCACGCGTGGGGCGCCGAGGTCAACGCCGGCGTCTGGATGGGGCGCGTCGCGGGCTACACGCGCGACCGGCCGCTCGCCCCGATGCAGGGCCGCGACAAGGACCAGGCCTACGAGGACTACCTCGACCTGAACTTCTTCTGGTGGTCGCAGGAGTGCCTGAAGAGCCTGCTCCCGAAGGTGGAGATCACGAAGGTCGCGAAGGACGGCTGAGCCGCGCGTGGGGGACGTGCCCCGACCCTGGCGGCTGCTCCGCACCGGGTTCGACGCGCCCGTCTGGAACCTCTCGTGCGACGAGGCGCTCCTCCGCTCGGAGGACGACCGCCCCGCGCTCCGTCTCTACGGCTGGCGTCCGGCCGCGCTCTCGCTCGGGCGGTTCCAGCCCGCGGAGGCGTTCACGGAGCGCGCCCGCGCGCTCGGGCTCGAGGTCGTGCGTCGGCAGACCGGCGGCGGGGCGATCCACCACGACGACGAGCTGACGTTCTCGATCGCCGCGACGCCCGGGCGCGACGGCTACCCGGCGGACACGGTCGCCGCGTACGACGCCGTGCACGCCGTGCTGTGCCGCGCGCTCGCGGGGCTCGGCGCCGAGCTCCACCCGCGCGGCGGCGACGCGCCGCTCTCGGTGCGGCCGCGCGCGGCGTCCATGTGCTTCGAGGACCACACCGCGCTCGACCTGCTCGACGAGGCCGGTCGCAAGGTCGTCGGCTCCGCGCAGCGGCGCACCGGCGGGCGCGTCCTGCACCACGGCTCCATCCCGCTGACGGTTCCCGCGCTCACGCCGGAGGTCGGGTCCGTGTCGCGGGCGGCGGGGCGCGCGGTCGGCTGGGACGAGGTCGCCGACGCCCTCGAGGCGGCGTTCCGCGAGGGCTTCTGCGGAGGCGCGCTCGAGCCCGACGCGCTCTCCGCCGCTGAAAGCGCGGCCGCGGGATCCGGAATCACCGGCCGGCTCTGAGGCACGGCGCTCCCCGAGGCTCCCGACGGACGGACCCCGGGACCGGTGCGCCCGGACCGAGGGGCCCCGACCGCCGGGGGCGCCCGATCGATAGAATGGAGCGTCGCGGTGGACGGACCCGTGATCCCGTGGGGGACCTCTCTGATGTGGACGCTCGCAGTCGCGGACTCCGGGTTGGACGACATCCTGACGCTCGGCGGTTTCCTCGGCGCGCACGCCGAGTTCTGGCTGTGGCTCACGCTCGTGCTGATGATCGCCGAGATCTTCACGGCGGGCTTCTTCCTGGGCGCGCTCGCCATCAGCACGCTGCTCACGGCGTGCGGCGCCTGGTTCGGCATGTCGCCGCCGGTGCAGGTCGCGTTCTTCGCGGCCAGCTCCATCGGCTCGCTGCTCTGGGTGCGCCCGGTGTTCGTGAGCCTGCTGTCGCCCAAGCCCGTGGCGACGAACACGGACGCGCTCGTCGGCAGGACCGCCACGGTGGTGGCGCAGGTGCCCGCGGGCGGCGTCGGTCGCGTGAAGCTCGCCAACGAGGAGTGGCGCGCGACGGCGGAGCGGCAGCTCGACGTCGGCGACGGCGTCCGCGTCACGGCCGTCGAGGGCAACACGCTGACCGTCGGACCGCTCACGTGATCCGCGCGACGCACGGGCCCCGCGTCCCGCGCACGAATCCCTGGAGGCAAGGACCATGACCCCGCTGCTGCTCGCCGTCGACCCGACGACGGCCATCCTGCTCTCGTTCCTCGTGCTGGCGGTCATCCTCGTCGCGCGCGGCATCAAGATCGTGCGCCAGGCCGAGGTCATGATGGTCGAGCGCCTGGGCAAGTTCCACCGCATGCTCACGCCGGGCATCAACGTGCTGTGGCCCATCATCGACCAGCCGCGGCAGGTCGCGTGGCTCACGATCGCGCGCGCGGGCAACCGGACGGCGAACGTCATCCGCGTCAACGACCGCATCGACATGCGCGAGACGGTGCTCGACTTCCCGCAGCAGCGCGTCATCACGCGCGACAACGTGGTCATCGAGATCAACGGCCTGCTCTTCGCGCAGGTCACCGACGCGATGCGCGCGGCCTACGAGGTGAACAACCTCCCGAACGCCATCGAGAAGCTCGCGCAGACGACGCTGCGCAACATCATCGGCGAGCTGGACCTCGACAAGGCGCTCAGCAGCCGCGACGAGATCAACGGCAAGATGCGCGAGGTGCTCGACGACGCCACGGACAAGTGGGGCGTCAAGGTCAACCGCGTCGAGCTCCAGGACATCTCCCCGCCGCCCGAGATCCAGGTGGCCATGGAGAAGCAGATGAAGGCGGAGCGCAACCGGCGCGCCGCCGTCCTGGAGGCCGAGGGCGAGAAGGCGTCGCGCGTGCTGCGCGCGGAGGGCGTGCGCGACGCGGCCGTCGCCGAGGCGGAGGGCGAGCGCAAGCGGCTCATCCTCAAGGCGGAGGGCGAGGCCGGCGCGATCGGGAAGGTCACCGAGGCGCTGCTCAACTCGGGGACGGACCCGTCGCAGTACCTCATCGCGATGGAGTACCTGAAGATGATGCGCGACATCGCGCAGAACCCGAGCCCGAACAACACCGTCTTCATGCCCTACGAGACGAGCAACGTGCTCGGCTCGCTCGGTGCGCTCAAGGAGGTGTTCGCACGGACGGGCGGCGGGAGCGGCGGCTCCTTCACCTGATGGCCGTCGGCACCGTGCCCGGGAGCAGGGTGCCGAGGTCGCCGCCCGGCACGTCCGTCGGGTCGATGGGGTCGGTGCCCGCGTCGAGCTCGTCCCGGTCGTAGGCGCCGTCGAGGTCGCGGTCGAGGCCGATGCGCACCTCGCTGCCCTTCGGCACGAGCGTCAGCGTGAGCTCGGCGCCCTGCTTCGCGCGGTCGAGCAGCGCGGTGAACGCGAGCTTCTCGGCGCGCCGGTCCGACTGCGCGAGGCCGCCCTGCAGGTGGATCCACCCGCGCGGCTTGCCGTTCGCGAGACCGCGCACGACGAGGCCCACCTCTTCGTCCTCGGCGAGCTGCATCATGAGCTGGACGAGCTGCGTGTCGGCCGCCTCCTGCGTCGGCCAGCTGTCGAGCGTGACCTGTCGACCCACGGCCGCGTGCGCGTCCTGGCTCGGCGGGCCCAGCGGCTTCATCGGGTCGTCGAGCGTGCCCTGCGGGAGGTCGCCGCCGGAGAACGAGAGCAGGAACGCGGTGAGGTCCGCGATGTCCTGGTCGCTCTGCACGCCGAAGGACGGCTTCGACAGGAAGCGCGCGATGGAGTCGACGCTGCCGTCGTGCAGGAAGCCGAAGCCCGCGCGGCTCGTCGTGATGGCCATGTCCATGCCGACCTTGTCGTAGAGGTTCCGCATCTGCGGGACCTTCATCGTCGTGTTCGTGCTGCCGTCGACGCCCACGAGCAGGTGGTGGCGCTCGCCGAGCGGGCCGACCGGCAGGAACTCGAGCGCCTGGCCGACGAGCGTCGTGTCGGTGCCCATGCCGGTCGGCGAGGTGTGGCAGGTGATGCAGTCGAACTGCCCGCCGACGAGCCCGTTCGGCCCGACGAAGAGCTGCTTGCCGCGCACCGCGTCGCCCGGCGGGAGCGGCTGGCCCTCGCGCCCGAAGCGCCCGGTCGTGTAGTGACCGGTGAGGTCGACGTCGCGGCGCAGGCGGTTGCGAAGGTCGCGGAACGGGTTCGGCGGGAAGTGGATCGAGGCGAGGAAGTCCTCGAAGCGCTGCATCTCCGCGGCGGTGAGCCCGGCGTCGTCGCCCTGGAGCGCGGTGTACGCGCCGTTGAACTCCTCGAGCCCGTCCTTGTCGCCGCGCCAGTGCAGCGGCTCCTTCCCGATGATGTCCTGCAGCGTCTGCGTGGTCATCGGACCCTTCATCGGGTGGAAGTCCTCGATGCCCATCGCGAGGTCGGGGTCGCCCATGCCCTCGTTCTGGCCGGCGACGGCCGTCATCCCGCCGCCCGGGTCGCCGAGGTCCCACGCGAGCCGGTCCATGCGCGCGTCGACGTGGCAGCTCCCGCACGCGGCCTGCCCGAGGCCCGAGGTGTCGTGCGTGCTGTACAGGAACTTCCGCCCGCGCTTGATGCGCTTGGGCGTCGGGTCGTGGAAGGCCGTGCGCCAGGCCTGCTTCTCGGTGGCGAGGTCGACGGTCGAGATCGACGCGTCGAACTTGTTGAGCACGTAGAGCCGGTTCAGCGAGGTCTGGAGCGCGAGCCCCGTCGGCCCCTTGCCGACCTCGATCGTGTCGGCGAGCCCGGCGCGCGCTCCGGACGCGTCGAACACGGCGACGTTGTTGCTGCCCATGCCCGCGACGAACGCGCGCTGACCGGACGGCTCCCACAGCACCTGCCGCGGGTCGCCCACGCTCTTGTTCCGCTCGCTCTGCGGCAGCGTGCTCGTCGTGTAGTCGAGGTGCGGGTTGAGGTCGAAGGGCGTGATGCCCGTCGACGCGGAGAGGTGCGTGCCGAGCACGCGCACGAAGGTGCCGTTGATGTTCGGCTCGTAGCGGACGTGGTTCGTCGCGTCCGTGCCCACGGCGGTGAGCGTGCCCGTCGCGGGGTTCACGCCGAGCGCCATGACGATGTTCATGAGCCGGTCCACGTAGACGATCGCGTCGCTCTGCGTGTCGATGACGGCCACGTCGTGGTCGAGCAGCTCCCAGCCCACCTGCCGCCCGGAGAGGCGCGCGTTCGGGCCGGAGGTGACGTCCGTCCAGTCGCCGCCGTTCTCGTCGAGCCAGGTGTCCGTGGCGGCGTCGTACTTGATGATGAGCCCGACGCGCGGCGGCGCGGGGAGGCCCGGCGCGATCGGCGGCGCGATGGTCGCGCCGTCGTTCGGCGGCGGGTTCGTCCCGCCGTACGGGCCGATGGGGTCGCTCACGACGTTCTGCGGGAACGTGCCGCCCTCCGTGCTGCCGCCGCCGAGCACGGTCGTGCCGTTGCCGGACTCGAAGATGCCGACGTACACGGTGCGGCCGTCCGGGCTCACGGCGAGCGCGCGCGGCTCCTCGCCCTCGATGTCGAGGCGCTGCACCGTCGACCCGGGGTTCGACGGGTTGATGACGAGCACCGTGTTCGCCTGGCTGCACGAGACGTACGCGCGGTTCGGCGTGCCTGCGAACACGACGTCCGCCGGCTCGTCGTCGGTCGGGATCGTCTCGATGACGCGCAACGTCGCGAGGTCCACGACGCTGATCGAGTCGGAGAGCTGGTTCACGACCCACGCCGTCCCGTCGTCCGCGGCGCGCACCGTCACGGGCTCGAGCCCGACCGGCACGGAGCCGAGGTTGACGATGGGCGTCGTCGTCGCGTCGAACACCTCGAGCCGGTTGTCCGCCGTGTTCACCGCGAGCAGCCGCGTCTCGTCCGGCGTGAGCTCGAGCGGGTGCACGTGCGGCGTCTCGAAGTTCACGAACGACGGCCCGAGCGCGTGCGGCGGCGGGCCGCCCTGCGCGGGGTCCGTCCGCGCGGCGCCGAGCGCGCCCTGCTGGGCGACGGCGGCTCCGCCGACGGCGAGGACGAGGAGGGCCCGGAGCGCGACCCGGGCGCGGGAGTCTCGAGATCGGGACATGGTGCGTGCGTCGAAGGTGCGGCCGGGGGCGTCGAGGGGGGAGAGCCCCGGCGTCTGGATGGTCTGCCCGTCGGGGTCCGGAGGACCCCACGACCCGTCCGCGGACGGGAGGAATGGTGAAGCCTACCCCGAGATCGTCTGCGAGTCCCGAACGGGCTCCGACGGGCCCCTCCGAGGCCGCCCGGGGACACGGAGGGGCGCGATCGGTACGATCCCGGCCATGGCACGTTGCAAGCACTGCAGCAAGGGCGGGCTCTTCCAGAAGGTCGACAAGGAAGGCCTCTGCAAGACCTGCGCCCCCACGGTCACGCCCGACATCGAGAAGCACAGCAACGTGATCTACGAGGCGATGCACGTGCACGAGCGCGCGCAGACCTACGACGAGAAGCTCGCCGCGCTCGACGAGATCATCGCCGCGGCCCGGCACCTCGAGCAGTACGAGTCGAAGGGCATCGACTCCTGCAACCCGCCGCCGTCGCTCGTGCTCTCCGAGTACAGCGGCTTCCGCGACGAGCTCGTCAAGCAGGGCGGCTGACCCGCGCGACGCCGTGGCCGAGGAGCACCAGCACACGCCGGAGGCCATCGCGCGCCGGCTGCGCCGGGGGCCCGCGCACAGCTACCTGCGCGACTGGGTGTACGGCGGCATCGACGGCGCCGTGACGACCTTCGCCGTGGTGGCGGGCGTCGAGGGCGCGTCGCTGTCGCCGGGCATCATCCTCGTGCTCGGCATCGCGAACCTCGCGGGCGACGGGTTCTCGATGGCGGCCGGCAACTACTCCGCGACGCGCTCCGAGCAGCAGCAGTACGAGCACTACAAGGCCATCGAGCAGCGGCACATCGACCAGCACCCCGAGGGCGAGGTCGAGGAGATCCGGCAGATCTACAAGGCCAAGGGATTCGAGGGCGAGCAGCTCGAGGCGGTCGTCGAGGGCATCACGAGCGACCGCGAGCTCTGGATCGAGACGATGCTCGTCGAGGAGCACGGGCAGCCGCTCTCCGTGCGGTCGGCGCTCAAGGCGGCCGGGGCGACCTTCGCGGCCTTCCTCGTCTGCGGACTCGTGCCGCTGCTGCCCTACCTGTTCGGGGAGGACGGGTTCGCGGCGTCGGCGGCGCTGACCGGCGCGGTGTTCTTCGGCATCGGGTCCATGCGCGCGCGGTGGGCCGTGCACGCGTGGTGGCGGCTCGGGCTGGGCACGCTCGTCATCGGGTCGGGCGCGGCCGCCGCGGCCTACGGGCTGGGCCACGTGCTCGCGGGCCTCGCGGAGTGAGGGCGGCGGCCTGATGCGCTCGCTCGTGCTCGACCGACCCGGGACGCCGCTGCGCCTCGAGGAGCGTCCGCTTCCCGAGCCCGGTCCCGGAGAGGTGCGGATCGCCGTGTCGGCCTGCGGGATCTGCCGCACGGACCTGCACGTCGTCGACGGCGAGCTCACCGAGCCGGCGCTCCCGCTCGTGCCGGGGCACCAGGTCGTGGGCACGGTCGACGCGCTGGGCGAGGGCGTGACCGCGCGCGCGGCGGGCGACCGCGTCACCCCCGCGCTCGCCGTGGGCGACCGCATTGGAATCCCGTGGCTCGGCGGGACCTGCGGGACGTGCGCGTGCTGCACGCGCGGCGCGGAGAATCTCTGCGAGCGCGCCGTGTTCACCGGCTACCAGCGCGACGGCGGCTTCGCCGACGCGTGCACGGCGCGCGTCGAGGCGTGTCACCTCCTGCCGGAGGATCTCGACGACCTGCACGCGGCGCCGTTGCTCTGCGCGGGGCTCATCGGCTACCGCGCGCTGCGCATGACGGGCAACGCGCGGCGGCTCGGCTTCTACGGCTTCGGCGCGGCGGCACACATCCTCGTGCAGGTCGCGCGCTGGCAGGGTCGCGAGGTGCTCGCGTTCACGCGGCCCGGCGACACGGCCGCGCAGGAGCTCGCGCGCTCGCTCGGGGCGGCGTGGGCCGGCGGCTCCGACGAGGACCCGGGCGGCGCGCCGCTCGACGCGGCCGTGATCTTCGCGCCCGTCGGCGCGCTCGTCCCGGCGGCCCTCGCGGCGGTGCGCCCCGGCGGCACGGTCGTCTGCGCGGGCATCCACATGAGCGACATCCCGTCCTTCCCGTACGCGTTGCTCTGGGGCGAGCGCACCCTGCGCTCCGTCGCGAACCTCACCCGCGCGGACGCGCGCGAGTTCCTGGCCCTCGCGCCGCGGGTGCCCGTGCGCACCGAGGTCACCGTCTATCCGCTCGAGGACGGGCAGCGGGCCCTCGACGACCTGCGCGCCGGCCGCCTCGCGGGCGCGGCGGTGCTCGACATCGCCGGCGGACGGCGCTAGGGACCCGGGCTTTGCGCCCCGGCCGGCTCGCTCGCCGGCCGCCGCCACCGCGCGAACCGCCCCGCAGCCCCCGCGCCGCCCCCCGCCTTGAGCGATCCCGCCCGCCCGGGACACACTGGTCCCCGACGTCCCGGTCGAGTCGCCCGTCCCCGCCACCGATGTCCGACCCCATGAGCCGACGCACCTCCAGCTCCACCCGCGCCCCGCTCGCCGCGTTCGCGCCCGCCCTGCTCGCGGCGCTGACCCTCGCCGGTCCCGCCGCCGCGGGCGACCCGCCGTACGTGTACGCCTTCCAGGAGAAGGGCCGCCTCTACGTCGAGGCCGCGCTCCTCGAGACGTTGCCCGGCGGCTACGACCCGAAGGACCTCTTCTCGCCCAAGGGGACGAGCCGCTGGACGGACGTCGCCGTGTCGGGCGCCGACCGCTACGCGCTGCGCCTCGACGGGCTCGTCGAGCGCAACGGCGAGACGCTCCACGAGCTGCCGTTCCAGATCGCCGACTACCTGTGGAACAAGCTCGTCGTCGACGGCGACGCCGTGCACGCCGTGCGCAGCGACGGCGCGCTCTCGGTGGACGGCGCCGAGCCGCTCGAGTTCCCGGACGACGGCTACATCTTCCTCGACGTCGCCGCGACGGGCGGGCGCGTCTACGCGCTGCGCAGCGACGGCTCGGTGTTCGCCGACGACCAGGTCGACGCCGTCGTCGACTTCGACGGCGTGAAGAGCAAGCTCGAGACCAAGGAGGGCAAGGGCGTCTTCGGCGACAGCCACTGGCTGCGGCTCGTGCCCGACCCGACGACCGGCACGCTCTACTCGCTGCGCGGCGACGGCCAGATGCAGTCGTGGGCGCCGGGCGACCCCGCGCCGACGGTCCTCACGTCGCTGCCGTTCCCGAAGCAGTCGGAGAAGGTGCGCGGCGGCCACCGCTACGTCGACCTCGAGTTCGACGCGGACGGCACGTTCTACGTGCTGCGCCGCGACGGGCGCGTGTGGTCGTCCGCGGACGTCGAGACGGAGCTCGTCGACTGGCCCGGTCGGACCAAGACGCGCAAGCGCATCGAGTCGTTCATGGACCTCGAGGTCATGGGTGGGCAGTTCTGGGGCGTGCGCTGGGACGGCCGCGTGTACGCCGGCACGAGCACGGACCTGCTCGTCGACCTCGAGGGCAAGCGCTACGTGCGGCTCGCCGCGGGCGGCGCGCTCCCCGACATGGCGAGCTTCGACAACACGCCGGCGAAGGCCGCGGTCTACAAGGCGAAGGGCGTGCAGGGCACGGAGCTCCGCGTGCCGATCGTCGTGAACGACGTGGACGCCGCGACGGACGACCTCGACGTCTCGGTGGACCTCTCGGACCTGCCGCCGGCGGCGACCTACGACGCGCCGAGCCGCACCGTCGTCTGGCCGGCCCCCGTCGCGACGGGCAAGTTCTCCTTCGACGTCGAGGTGGACGACGGCTCCGGCGAGCCGCCCGCGAGCTTCCGCTACCGCATCCGCATGAAGCCGACGCCCGGCGGGTCGAAGAACCACGCGCCGCTCGTGAGCAAGGTCGCGCCGGTGCAGGCGCTCGTCGGCCAGGAGCTCGTGCTGCCGCTGCTCGCCGTCGACCCGGACGGCGACGCGCTCACCGTGACGCCCGTCGACGACCAGGGCGCCTTCCTGCTCGGCGCGACGTGGGACGACGTCGCCGGCGCGCTGCGCTGGACGCCGGCCTTCGCCGACCTCGGCAAGACGACCGCGAGGCTCCGCGTCTCCGACGGCCAGAAGACCCGCACCGCGAAGATCCGCCTCCGGGTGGTCAATCCGCTGCCGTTCGTCGCGCCGTAGCCGGCGGGCCCCGCGCCTACTTCCCCGTGTAGCCGAGCGCCTCGAGCCAGGCCTGCATCTCCGCGCCGACGGTGCCGTCCTGCTCCGGCGCGGCGGCGACGGTCTCCGCGAGCCACGCGTCGATCGCGGCCTGCATGCGCTCGACGACGTCCGGGTGCTGCGCCGCGACGTCCGTCGCCTCGCGCGGGTCCGTCGCGAGGTCGAAGAGCTGCACGAGCCCCGCGCCCGGCGTCCACACGAGCTTCCAGGGCGGGAGCGTCGCGGCGAAGCGGTCGAGCGCCTCGTCGTGGCCGGGCTCGATGCCCGACGCCGTGTGCGCGAACGAGAACTCCTGCGGCAACGGCCGCAGCAGCGAGCGGCCCGGCAAGGCGTAGGGCGGCGCGTCGACGCCCGTCGCGTCGAGGAGCGTCGGCAGGATGTCGATGACGCCGGCCGGCACGTCCGAGGTGCGCGGCGGCACGGCGCGCGGACCGTGGCCGCGCACCCAGAGCGGCACGCGGATCGCCTCCTCGTAGAGCGTCGTGCCGTGGTACGGGCGCCCGTGCTCGTAGAACTCCTCGCCGTGGTCCGACGTGAACACGACGACCGCGTCCTCGAGCAGGCCCGCCGCCTCCCACGCGTCGAGCAGCTCCCCGACGACGGTGTCCGTGGAGCGCACCTCGGCGTCGTAGCGCAGCTCGTCCAGGCGCACCGACCGCCCGAAGAGGTCGACCTTCTCCGGGCCCCACGAGTCGTCGACGTCGCCCTCGTGGAGCGCGGCCATGTGCCGGATCGCGACGTCGTCGAGCGCGGTCTCCACCGCGTCGATGTCGAGCTCGGGCGCGAAGGCCGCCGGCGGCACGTACGGGTCGTGCGGGTCGAAGAGGTGCACGTAGGCCATGAGCGCCGTGCCCTCCTGCTGCTCCGTCCAGAGCATGACGCGCTCGAGGAGCGCGCGGCCGCGCGCCTGCGGCACGTTGACGAAGGTCTCGAAGCCCTGGTGGAAGTTCGTCTCGCTGCCGACGATGGGGTTCGCGACGAACGCGCCCGTGCTGTAGCCGGCGTCCGCGAAGAGCTCGGCGGTCGTGAGCAGCGGGTCGGCGAGGAACGCGCGCTTGCGGCCGACGACGCCGTGCGCGTGCGGGTAGAGCCCGGTGAGGATCGTGCCCGTCGCGGGCCAGGTGAACGACGACACGGAGCGCGACTCCGTGAAGCGCACGCTCTCCGCGGCGAAGGCGTCGAGGCGCGGCGTCGGGTCGCCGGGCGCGCCGTAGCAGCCGAGCGCGTCGGCGCGCAGCGTGTCGACGACGATCACGAGCACGTTCGGCGCGGCGCCGGCCGGGAGGCGCGGGCGCGTCGAGCGCACGAGCACGCGCGGGTTCGCGAAGCCGCCGACGTCGTGGGCGTCGTCCGCGCCGGGCTCGGTGACGAACGCGAGGTCGACGGCGCGGCCCTCCCAGCGCGCGAGGTCGAGCGTCACGGGCTTCCAGCCGCGCTCGACCTCGACGGCCGGCGCGTCGAGCGTGCGCGACCAGACGCGGGTCCCGTCGACGTCCACCGCGAAGGTCATGCCGTCGCCGCCGAGCGACCAGCCGCGCGCCGTGTCGACGCCGCACGCGAACTCGAGGTGCGCGCCGCCGCGCGGGACGTCGACGGTGAAGCGCACGCGCGCCGGGGCCGCCGCGACGAGCGCGTCGCGCGGGCCGCCGTGCACGTTGACGCCCTCCGCGGCGTCGAGGCGCGCGAGCGCGACGGGGACGTCCGCGCGCTGCTCCACCACGTCGGCGTCGTCGAGCCGCGCGAGCAGGTCGTCCGCGACGCGCCAGTCGGGCACCGCGCGCTCCTCGATCGGCACGAGCCGGCCGTCCGACCGCAGCACGGGCGAGAACCAGCCGGGCCACGCGCGCCGACCCTGGCCGCCGCTCGTGAGCTCGGCGGAGAACCGCAGCGTCCACGACGCGTCGCCCTCGCCGGGCAGCGCGACGGTGCGGTCCTCGCGCAGCGCCGGCGGCTCGAAGCGCGCGGGCGGGTGCGACTCCTCGAAGAGCACGGTCCAGGCACCGCCGGTCGCGCGCGGCTCGCGCCCTTCGACGCGGAAGGTCACCGGCCCGGGGCGCGGCTCCTCCTCGCCGACGACGACGCCGAGCCCGAAGCTCAGCGTCGCGCGGCCGTGCGTCGCGAGGTCGCGGAAGGTGTACGACGCGCCGGGCGCCGCGCGCAGGTACGCCGTGCCGTCGCGCGTGTCGACCGCGTCGTCGACGTCCGCGCGCTGCCCGAGCGTGTACGGCGATCGGCCCTCGGCCTCCGCCCGCGGGAAGAGCGCGATGAGGTCGTGCACGCGGTCGACGGGGACGCGCACGGAGGGCTCGTCGCCGCACGCGGTCGCGACGACGAGGAGCAGCGCGGCGAGGATCGGGAGGCGACGGGGCATGGCGGGCGACGAGAGGATATCAGTCCGGGAGTCTCTCGGCCCTTGCAGCGGACCGCGACCTCGTCGCGCTCCGCGACGACGGATGACGGCCGCGGCCGCTGAAGGGTCCGACCTCGGTTCCTGGACATCGGCGCCGAAGCAACGGACCTCGAGTGCTAGGCTCGGCGCCCCATGACGCCGGCGACCGCCCACGACCGCCCGCACGTGCGCGACCTCGCGCGGGACGTGCTCCGCGCGCCCGACCTCGCGACGAAGCTCGCGGCCTGGCCCGCGGACGTCGACGACACGCCGCGCCCGCACGACGATCCGCCGCCGCGCGCTCCCGCCCGCGCGCCGGAGCTCGCGATCCGCACGGGCCCCGGGACGAAGGTCCCGCCGCTCGAGGGCATGGCCGACCCGGCGCAGCGCGCGCGCATCCTCCACGCGTTCGCGAACCACGAGCTCCAGGCCGTCGAGCTCTTCGCGTGGGCGCTCCTCGCGTTCGGCGACGCGCCGCCGGCGTTCCGCGCGGGCCTCGCCTCCACGCTGCGCGACGAGCAGCGGCACATGCGCCTCTACCTCGAGCGGCTCGAGGCGCTCGGCGGGCGCTTCGGCGACCACCCGCTGAGCGGCTACTTCTGGGGCAAGCTCGACGAGCTCGACACGCCGCGGCGCTTCGTGTGCGCGATGTGCCTCACGTTCGAGAACGCGAACCTCGATCACACGCTCGACTACGCGGCGGCCGCCGACGTTGCCGGCGACGCGGAGACCGCCGAAGTCCTGCGCGCGGTGCACGCCGACGAGGTGCGGCACGTGCGCTTCGGGCTGCGCTGGCTCGACGCGTTCAAGGAGCCGGGCGAGTCGCTCGTCGAGGCGTGGGAGTCGACGCTGCGCTGGCCCCTGCGGCCGGAGCTCGCGCGCGGGCGGACGCTGCACGAGGCGCCGCGCCGCGCCGCCGGCCTCGACGACGCGTTCGTGCGACGGCTCGCGGACGCCGACGGGCGGTCCGGCCCGTGACCGGACGTGACGCGGACGACGCGAGCGCCGGCCCGGCCGAGGGCGCGCGCGGGACGGAGGACGCCGCCGCGGATCCGAGCGGCGGCACGACGCGCCGCGGCGTCCTCGCGAACCTCGACGTCGAGGCGCGCGCGGCCGGCGCGACGCTCCCGCGGAACGTGCAGCGCCGGCTCTCCGCCGCGGCGACGCTGCTGCGCGCGTTCGCCGAGCCCGGCGAGCCGCTCTGGACCCCGCACCCCGTCGATCCGGAGCGGCTCTACCCCGCGCCCGGACTCCCGCGTCCGCCGCTCCGCAGCGGTCACGCGTCACGCCCCGAGGCGCCGCGCGTGAGCTGGTGCGCGCACGGGGACCCGCGCGTGCTCTCGCGCCGATTCGACCTCGCCGCCGCGGACGCGCTCGACGAACGGCTCCCCGGCAGCGCGTTCGTCGACGGGCGCGACGAGCTGCTCGCGCGGCTGCGCGCGGACCACGCGGCGACGCCCTGGGTGCTCAAGCCCGCGCTCTCCGCGGCCGGGCGCGGCGCGTTGCGCGGTCGCGGCGAGCGCCTCGCGGACGGCACGCCCGTCGCCGACGCGCCCGCGGTCGCCGCGCTGTTCGACGCACCGACGATCGACGGCGCGCGCGGCGCGCTGCTCGAGCCCTGGCTCGACCGCCTCGACGACTTCGGCGCGACGGCGTGGGTCACCGACGACGGCGTCGAGGTGCTCGGGCTGCACCGCCTGCTCGTCACGGCCGGCGGAGGCTTCCGCGGCGTGGACCTGCTCGCGGGTCGCGCCGACGAGGCGCCGGGCCTGCTCGCGCACGAGGCGACGCGGCTCCTCGAGGTCGTGCGCGCGGTCGGCGCGCGGCTCGCCGCCGCGGGCTGCACCGGCCCATTCGGCGTCGACGCCTTCGCGTGGCTCGACGCGTCGGGCGCGCGCCGCTTCCGCGCGCTCGGCGAGGTCAACGCGCGGCTCGGTTTCGGCGCCGTCGCGCGCGCGCTCGTGTCGCGCGTCGTCGCGGTGGAGACCGGCCGCTGGACGTTGCACCTCGCCCGCGGCCCGGTGCCCACGGAGGCCGACGTCCCGCTCCTCGCGCCCGGCGGCCCGCAGGAGGACGACACGAGCGCGTGGCTGGAGGTCGTCCGCGAGGCGTGACGGACGAGCCGTCCTTCGCTCACTTCCCCCCGTCCATGTACCCGAGCTGCTCGAGGAACCAGCGCTGTTCCTCGCTCACGCCCGCGCCCTCCGCGCCGTCGGCGACGGCCTCGGTGAGCCAGGCGTCGAGACGCTCGAGGAGCCGGTCGCGCACCCGCGGCTCGCGCTCGGCGAGGTCGTCGAGCTCGCCCGGGTCGACATCGAGCCGGTAGAGCTCCACGCGCCCGCTGGCCGGCGTGCGCACGAGCTTCCACGGCGGCGCGAGGATCGCGAGCTTCTCCGTCATGCCCTCGATGCCGACCTCCTCGCCGTTCATGGAGAGGAAGTAGAGCGGCTCGTCGCGGCGCCCGTCGAGCAGCGACACGCCCGCGAGCTCGTCGCGCGGCCGCGGCACGCCCGCGAGGTCGCAGAGCGTCGGCAGCACGTCGGTGATGAGGACGGGCCGCTCGACGACGTCCGGCTCGAGCGCCGACGGTCCGTAGCCCGCGAGGATCATCGGGATGAACAGGCTCTCGTCGTAGAGGTTCGGGCCGTGGAACGGCCGGCCGTGCTCGAAGAACTCCTCGCCGTGGTCGGACATGAGCACGACGAGCGTGTCGTCGAGGAGGCCGCGCTCGGCGAAGGCGTCGAGCAGCTCGCCGACGGCCGCGTCCTGGTAGAGCACCTCGGCGTCGTAGTCGCGACGGTTGCCGTTGTTCTGCAGCTGGAAGTCGCGGATCTGCTTGCCGTCCCACGTGACGTCCGCGTACGTGCGCTCGAGGTGCGGCACCGACGCGATGTCGCGCTGCGCGTAGTCCGGCCGCAGGTCGTCCGGCTCGTGACCGGGCGGCGCGTTGTACGGGTTGTGCGGGTCGAAGTAGTGGACGTAGGTGAGGAGCGCCGCCTCCTCGCGCCCGTCGAGCCAGTGGAGCACGCGCTCGTTGAGGGCGCGCGCGCGCACGGACGGCGCGTTCACGAAGGTCTCGAAGCCCTGCTGGAAGTTGCCCGCGCGGCTGATGAGCGGGTTCGCGACGAAGGCGCCCGTCGTGTAGCCGGCCGCGGAGAAGAGCTCGGCCATCGTCTCCACGCGGTCGACGAGCACGGCCTGGCCGTTGCCGAGCACGCCGTGCGCGTGCGGGTAGAGCCCGGTGAAGAGCGACGCCGTGGACGGCCAGGTGTAGGACGCGACGGTGCGCGCACGGTCGAAGCGCACGCCGCGCGCGGCGACGGAGTCCATGCGCGGCGTGAGGTCGTTCGCGTTGCCGTAGCAGCCGAAGCGGTCGGCGCGCAGCGTGTCCATGAGGAGCACGAGGACGTTCGGCTTCTCGCCGCGCGCGAGGCGCCGGGCGCGCGTCGTGCCGAGCACGCGGAGGTTCGCCCAGCCGCCGACGTCGTTCCGCGGGTCGTCGCCGGCGGTCGTCACGAGGTCGAGCGACACGGTCCGGCCGGCCCAGCGGTCGAGCGGCACGGCGCCGAGCTGCCAGCCGCGGTCGTTGTCCTCGACCTGCGGACGGAGCGCGCGTTCCCACACCCGCTCGCCGTCGACCTCCACGGAGAACGTCATGCCGTCGCCCGGCAGCTTCCAGCCGCGCTCGCTGTCCATGCCCACGGCGAAGTCGAGCACCGCGTCGTCCGGCACGTCGAGCGACCAGCGCACGCGCGACGGCGGCGCCGCCGACACGACGGTGCGCCGCCCGCCGAACACGGGCACGTCGAGCGCCGCGTCGAGGGAGCCGACGGCCACCGGCTCGCCGTCGCGCTGCTCGAGGACCTCGGCCTCGTCGAGCGTCGCGACGAGGTCCGCGTGCACCGCGCGCACGACGACCGGTGCTCGCGTGCCCTCCACGGCGCGGCCGTCCGAGCGCAGGAGCGGCTCGAACCAGCCGGGCCAGTCGACGGGCGTCGGGTCGGCGGCGTCCGCGCGCTCCGTCGTGAAGCGCAGCGTCCAGCGCGCGTCGCCGCCGCCGGGCAGCGTGACCTCCCGGCGGCGCACGGCGGCGACGTCCGGCAGGTCGCCGGGCGCGAGGGTCTCCTCGAAGAGCACCGTGAACGCGGGGTCGGCGGCGCTCTCGTCGCGCCCCTCGACGCGGAACACGACGGGCGCCGGCACCGGCGCGTTCAGGAGCGGCACGACGCCGCACCCGAACGTGAGGACGGGCGTCCCGCGCACGGGCAGGTCGCGCCAGGTGATCGTCGTGCGCGCCGGCGCGTGGAGGCTCGCGATGCCGTCCCGGTCGTCGACCTTGTTGTCCAGATAGACGAGTCGGAAGAGCAGGACCGGCGGGTCCTCGGCGACGCCGCCGCTCTCGACGGCCGCCTCGCCGAAGCGCGCGTAGAGGTCGTGCACGCGGTCGACGACGAGCGACGGCTCGGGCGGCCCGCACGCCGCGACGGCGACGATCAGGGCGAGCGCCGGGAGGAGTGGCGCGCGGCGTCCGACCCGTGCGGGCGCCCCGGCGGCGGGGTGGGGGACCGTGGCGACAGAGGGGCGACGCATGACGGGTCGGACGATAACCCCGCTCCGGGAGGGGTGCCACCGAGCCCTCGGCGGCGGGCGCCGACGCGCCGCCCTTTGCTACACTCCCGGGTTCCGGAGGGCGTACCGAGAGGCACGCGCCGGGAGGCGTCGGGCCGTCGCACGCACGGGCCGACGCGCCGCTCCGGAACCCTCGTCCGGACGCCTCCGCGCAACGACTCGGCGGTCGCATCCGGGCCGATCCGTCCACCGAAACACGCTGCACATCCCACCCGAGGAATCCCCATGACCGAGACCGCGAACACCGGCATCCAGGTCGGGCAGGTCGTGCCCGACTTCAAGCTGACCACCTACGATCCGAACACCCAGGACTTCGGCGAGTTCAGCCTCTCGGCGAACATGAAGGCCGGGAAGTGGACGATCGTCTTCTTCTACCCCGCGGACTTCACCTTCGTCTGCGCCACCGAGTTCGCCGCGCTGGCCGACGCCTACGCGGAGTTCAAGGAGGCGGGTGCCGAGGTCCTCACCGTGAGCACCGACACGCAGTTCACGCACCTCGCGTGGCAGCGCGAGGAGAAGCAGCTCGCGAACGTGAAGTACCCGATGGGCGCCGACCCGACGGGCAAGATCGCGCGCCTCTTCGGCGTGATGATCGAGGAGGCGGGCCTCGCCCTGCGCGGCGCGTTCCTCATCGCGCCCGACGGCAAGCTCATGAACTCCGAGGTGAACTTCCTCAACTGCGGCCGGAACGTCGGCGAGCTCATGCGGAAGTTCAAGGCGAACATCTTCCTCGCCCAGCACGGCGACGAGGTGTGCCCGGCGCAGTGGGAGAAGGAGGGCGACAAGACCCTCCGTCCGTCCGCCGCGCTGGTCGGCCGCGTCGACCAGTCGCTCAACGGCTGACCGCTTTCCTCCGTCGGCGGGTCCGCGCGGTGCGGGCCCGCCGGCGGCGATCCCCCAGTGACCCTGCGATTCCCATGACGGAAGCCTGCATGCAGGTGGGCTCGGTCGTCCCGGACTTCACGCTGACGACCTACCGCCCCACCACCAAGGACTTCGGGGAGTTCAAGCTCTCCGAGAACATGAAGGCGGGGAAGTGGAGCATCCTCTTCTTCTACCCCGCCGACTTCACCTTCGTCTGAGCGACCGAATTCGCTGCTCTGGCAGAGCAGTACGAACGGTTCGTGAAGCTCGGAGCCGAGGTCGTGACGGTGAGCTGCGACACGCAGTTCACGCACCTGGCCTGGCAGCGCGAGGAGAAGGAGCTCGCGCACGTGAAGTACCCGATGGGGGCGGACCCCAACGGGAAGGTGTCCCGGATGTTCAACGTCTACCTCGAAGAGGCGGGCGTCCCTCTCCGCGGGACGTTCATCATCAGCCCGGCCGGGCAGCTGATGAACATCGCGGTGAACTTCCTGAACATGGGCCGGAACATCGACGAGATCCTGCGCCAGTTCAAGGCGAACCTGTATCTCGCGAAGAAGACGGACGAAGGCTGTCCCTCCAAGTGGAAGGACGAGGGTGACGCCACCCTCAAGCCGAGCCCGGACATGGTCGGTCGGGTCCACGAGGCGCTGCGCAAGTAGCGGACCGGACCCCGCGTGACCCGGGCCGGCGGCGACGTCGGTCCGGGTCGCGCTCACGTGCCGTGCGCTCGAGCGGGGGCCCTCGCGTCGCGCGACGCCCCGACGCGCGACCGCGAAACGCCGACGCGCGCGATCGCAACAAGCGCGGTGACGACGCCGGGCAGCGCGACGTCGCCGGCACGCCGATCCCCCGGGAGGAGCACCATGTCCCGCTCCGCCGCCTACGACCACGTCCAGCGCGGTCGCCTCGCCTACCTCCTGCACTTCCTCGTCCTGCCGATCGCGGCGCTCGGCCTGCTCGAGACCTCGCTCTGGCCGCTGTTCGTCGTGATGGCCGTGGTCTTCGAGTTCCTGGCGCTCTGCTTCCACTCGCTCCGCGTGCGCGACAAGGGCGACCACCTGCTCGTGACCTTCGGGCCGCTGCCCGTCTTCCGGAAGCGCATCGACTTCGCCGACGTGGCCGACGTCGAACCCGCGCGCAGCAGCGTGCTCGACGGCTGGGGCATCCACTGGATCCCGGGCCGCGGCTGGATCTGGAACATCGAGGGCCGGGACTGCGTGCGCCTCCACCTGCGCGACGGCCGGCAGCTGCGGATCGGGACGGACGAGTCGGCGACCCTCGCGGACGTCGTGCGCGCGCGCATCGCCGCGCCGGCGGGCTGACCGCCCGGGCGGCCGGCAGTCGCCGACCCTCACGCGGGGTGAGGGTCCCGCGCCCTCCGCGTCCGCGCGTCCCGCCTCGCGCCGCGAGCGCTCCTCTCGCTACCATGTGCGGCCCGCCGGCCCCGTCGAGGCATCGACCCGGCGGCCCCTCGCACACAGGAGAACCACGATGAAGTCCCTGCACGTCCTGCTCGGCGTCGCCCTGCTCGCGACCGCCTGCGCCGCGCCCGCCGGCGACCACCAGGAGATGACCTCCGACGAGATGATGGCCGCGATGATGGAGCTCGGCACGCCCGGCGAGGCCCACGCGGCCTTCGACGAGCACGTCGGCACCTGGAAGACCTCCATGAAGTACTGGGAGCCCGGCAACCCCGAGACGATGACCATGGAGGGCACGTCGACCATCGAGACGATCATGGGCGGCCGCTACATGGTCGAGGAGTTCCAGGCCGACTTCATGGGCATGCCCTTCGAGGGCCGCCTCATCCACGGCTACGACAACCTCGCGAACGAGTACTGGTCGATCTGGTTCGACAACATGAGCACCTGGCCGTCGCTGAGCACGGGCCAGATGGCCGACGACGGCACGCTCGAGATGGGCGGCACCATGAAGGACGCGCGCACGCCCGGCGGTCGGCCGAGCCGCTCGGTCATCGTGCCGCAGGACGACGGCAGCATGGTCTTCACCATGTTCGACGTGAACGCCGACGGCAGCGAGTGGAAGGTCATGGAGATCACCTACACGAAGGCGTGATCCCATCGCGCGCGGCCGGGGCGTCCCCCCGGCGCGACGACACCGGCGCCCCGGCGGTCCCCGCGACCGTCGGGGCGCTCGTGCGTCCGGGGCGGGCCGCCGCGCGCGCGCCGCGTCAGTCGAGCCCGAAGTACGCCTGGATGTCGCCGCGCAGGTCGTCGGACTTCACGAGCTTGACCATGTCGAGCAGGCGGTGGAGGTCGCGCTCGCGCTTCGCCGCGATGTCGTCGTCGGAGAGCTCGCCCGGCTCGAGGTCGCGCACGAAGCGGTAGTGGTCGGGCGTCGCCGACGGCTCGACGACGCCCAGGCTCGTGAACTGCGTGAGCGCCGCCTCGGCGCGCCGGTCGCCGCTGTCGCGCGCCACGACGAGCGGCCGCAGGTCGTCCGCGGTGAACTCGCCGTGCGGCCAGCGCCGCAGCTCGTGCGCCGCCTTCTCGAGGAACTCGCGCGTCGGGTTGAGCCACTCGACGAACTGCTGCTGGATGGCGAGGTCGTCCTGGCAGTAGAGGAGCGCGCAGAGGCTCGCCTTCCCGTCGCGTCCGGCGCGGCCCACCTCCTGGTAGTACGCCTCGACGGACCCCGGGAGCTGGGCGTGCACGATGAACCGGATGTCCGGCTTGTCGACGCCCATGCCGAAGGCGTTCGTCGCGAGCAGCACGAGCCGGCGGTCGGGCGTCGCGTCGATGAAGCGGTCGTAGACGCGTTTCTTCTCCTTGGGCGTGAGCTTGCCGTGGTAGATGCCGACCTCGATCGGCAGGTCGAGCTCGCTGAGCCGCGACGCGAAGTGGTCGAGGTGCTTGATGAGCGAGAAGTAGACGATGCCCGTGCCGGGGTACGCCTCGGCGACGTCGCGGATCTGCGCGAGCTTCTCGTCGTCGTCCCAGCACTCGCGCACCTCGAGCACGAGCTCCGGGCGGTCGATGCCGGTGGCGAAGAGCGGCATGGCCTCGTCGTCGAGTCCGAGCGTGCGGCGGATGTCGGCGCGCACCTCGGGCGTGGCGGTGGCGGTGAGCGCGACGGTGGGCGGGCTGCCGACGCGTCGCCGGAACTCGCCGACGCGCTGGTACGCCGGACGGAAGTCGTGGCCCCACTTCGTGATGCAGTGCGCCTCGTCGACGGCCAGCAGGTGCACGCCGCCGGGCACCGCGTCGAGCGCGGCCGTGAACTCCGGCTTGTCCATGCGCTCGGGCGTCGCGTAGACGAGGTCGTACGCGCCCTCGGCGACGCGCGCGTACCGCCGCTCGCGCTCGGCGCGGTCGAGCGTGCTGTTGATGTACTGCGCGGCGACGCCCTTCTTGCGCAGCGCCGCGACCTGGTCCTCCATGAGCGCGATGAGCGGACTGAAGACGAGGGTCGTGCCGCGGCCGGTGGGGGCGGGGGCGCGCGAGCCGCCGCCGGCGTCGGACGGGTCGCCCGCGCCCGACCTGCCGCCGGCCCGCGCCGCGAGCACGAGGGCCGGGAGCTGGTAGCAGAGGCTCTTTCCCGAGCCGGTGGGCAGGACGACGAGGGCGTCGCCGCCGGCCAGGACCCGGTCCACGACGCGCTGCTGGACCGGGAAGAGCGCGTCGTGGCCGAAGCGCCGCCGGAGGACCTCGGCCGGGTCCGTGGGGCCCGGGCCCGCGGGCCGGGGTGCGGGGGCGTCCGGGGGGGCGGCCATGGGCGGCGGCGAGTCTACCCTCGTCACCGGGGAAACCGCGCCGGAACACCGTGTCCGGGCCGTTCCGGGCGGTTCCCGAGGCATGGAGTTTCGTCTCCACCCCGGGCGCGCGGACTGCCGATGGGGCTCCTCGCCGGAAGGTGAGACCCCATGCTCCGCATCCTGAACGTCCTGCTCTGGTCCGTCGTGGTCATCGGCGTGTTCGTCGGTGCCGTCGGCTGGTCGCAGCACGTCGACTACACGCGGCGGGTGGGGGAGCGCGTGGCCCACGCGCAGACGCAGGCGCAGGACATGCGCGTGTTCCAGGCGCAGGTCAAGGCGCGCGGCGAGGCGTGGGGGCGCTCGGAAGAGGGTCGCGCGTTCCGCCTGCGGCTCGCCGAGCGCGAGAAGCAGCTCGCCGAGACGGCGCCGGCCGATCGCCACGCCGTGCCGCCGGGTTTCTTCGTGCTCGACGCGGTGCTCGTCATCGCGAGCGTCCTCGGACTCATCCTCATCCGGCGCTACACGCTGGGCGGCGGTCCGGTGAAGGGCATGAAGACGGCGACGAAGGCCGAGCTCGTCGAGCGCACGGAGCAGCTCGCGGACGAGGCGTCGCAGGAGGACGGGTCGCGCGCGCGCCGCACGCCGGGCATGCCGAGCGTGGGGAAGTTCACGCCGTAGGGGGCGTCGGGATCGGCGTGCGCAGCCGATCAGCGGGTCTGCTGCGGCGCAGTTCCGAGGGCGCAAACCCAGGGTTCGTGTGATCGCGGACTCCCGAAGTTGCGGCGATCTCCAGGGAGTCGTCCCGCGTCGGTTCGCGGGAGAGAACGGCGTTGCCGGTCTGTCGGCCGGCCGCTAGCCTCCTCCATCACGGACCTCGCGCTCGTTGCAACCCGCCGGGGGGGAGCGCACACGTACGCGGCACCGCTCGACTGTGTCGTCGGGTCCGGAGCCCCCTCCTTCCAGCCCAGTGAACCCCCATGAACATCCTCCGACCATCCAAGCCGCTCGTCTGCGCCGCTGCCTTGACCGCCATGGCAGCACTCGTACCCGCGGGCAAGATCTTCAACGGGAATCCGGTCGCTTCGCCGGGCCACTACAGCGACGCGACGTTCGGTGAGATCATCGCCGGAGAGTTCACGGGCGACCTCGGGCTCGACGTCGTCGTCATGGACGACGGCATCCCCACGCTCTGCATGACGCCGGAGGTCTACCGGACCCACATCACCTGGTCGGGCGGCGTCGCGAACGACATCGTGGCCATGCCGACCTCCTCCGGCCCGGACCGCCTCTTCGTGTCCTCGGTCGACGGGCTGTACGAGCTCGTGTGGTCCGAGTCGACCGGTGTGTTGACCACGACGACCATCGACGAGTCCGAATGGGACAACGTTCGCGCCCTGGCCGTCGGCGACTTCGACGGTGACGGCGACCTGGACATCGCCGGCCTCGACGGGAACGACTCCAAGGGCGTCCTCGTCAAGTACAACGACGGCTCCGGCGGATTCCTCACCACCAGCGGCAGCTACGCGACGACCGGCGACAACTCGCAGCTCGTCGCCGTCGACTGGGACGGTGACGGCGACGACGAGATCTTCTGCATCACGTCGATCGGCGTCGAGGGCGACACGCACCTCGGTGCGTATGTCGACGAGTTCCTCTGGACGGGAACGGTGGACCTCATGGCCGTCCTCGACGAGATCGATCCGAACAACTCGAGCGCCCCGCTTGCGGAGCAGGGTCTCGCGCTCATCGTGCAGGGCACCACCGGGCCGCAGTACATCCAGGTCTGGACCGAGGCCGGGTTCGAGCCGGCTCGGAGTCTCGGCCCGCGCCACGCCGTCGCGATCGATGCCACGGATTCCGACGGCGACCACGACTCGGACCTCGTGCTCGGTCTCGACTCGGGCCTCAACCTGATCTACATCCCGGCGTACACGGACTCGCAGAAGGCCAATCCGTCCGACAAGCGCTTCAGTGCGCCCTTCTCGACGATCCCGTTCGGCGACCCGGCGCGCGATCCGGCGGACAACCAGGCCGGTGTCGTCGTGGCCGACTTCGACCACGACGGGAACACCGAGATCGTCGCCCCGTCGCAAGGGAGCTGGGGAACGGGCTGGGCGCCGGGCGCGCAGCCCTACAGCGAGCTGTGGTTCCACGACCTGGACACGTCTGCCGAGCAGGACCTGCAGTCCGTCGTCGTGGAGACGAGCCTGGAGGTCGAAGTCTCCTCCCCCGGCGACGTGACGCATCGCATTTCGGTGACCATCCCATCGACCCTCCTCACACCAGGCTCCACCGAAGAGGTCAAGCTGCAGTTCACGCTCTGGGACACCGAGGACTACGGAGAGGCGACCAACCCCAGGCCTCTGTTCGTCCACTTGGAAGACCCGGTCTCCGAACTGGAGGACGGCCTCGTCCATGTGGAACTTGAAGAAACGGGCTCGACGTTCTCGGTGTCGTCCGCTCTCTACACGTGGGTGGTGCGTCAGGTCATCGTCGACAACGGCGTTGTCCTGCAGCGTGGCCCGGCGACTGTTGCCGTTTGCGCGGGTGAGGACAACCTCGACTACCTCCAGTTCCTCGGAACGCCGGTGGCGGGCATCAGCCACACGATCAACGTCGGAGGAGGCACCGAGGATGTTGATGGTGGCGTCTCGGTCGGCGGCACGATCCCGGAGCCGGAGCCCCAGGAGCCGCCGAACGAGGATCCTCCGGAGGAGGAGAACCCGCGTCAGACCGGGTGACGTCTCTTCCGCCTTCGCCCCCAGCTCCACATCAGGAGGGGGGCGAGGGTGAGCGGGATGAGCCACAGCGCGGAGGGTCCCGGTTTCCTCGCGTGGAACGGAGCCCGCTGGCCGAGCCCCGTCACGCGGAGGTCGGCGGCGAAGGCTACGAGTCCGGAGCGGGCGAGAACCACGCGTGCGTCGCGCGCCGCTTCCGCGGGACTTCGACCGTCCGCGAACGACTGGTGGATCGCCTTCGACAACTCGAGGGCCGCTGCCAGGGACAGGTCGCGCTCACAGGTGACGACGCACTCGGCGCCCTCGGCGAGGAATGTCCCGGTGAACTCACCGGCCCCCTCGTCTCCGATGCGGTCAGGTCCGGAGCCTGAGCCGCACGCGGTGAGGATCACGATGGGTGGTGACCCGAACGAGCCAGCTCTCGCCGAATCGACAAGTCCGTCGTCCAGACGATCTTCGTCAGCGAACGCGAGCAGCCGCGGGCTCTCCAGCGAAAAGTCTTCGACACCGTGCCCGAGGTACTGGAACACGCCGTTGGTCGACAGCGGTGTCGCGAGTCTGCCGAACGTCGCGTCAACGCCGAGGAAGGCGACGGTCGATCCGCGAGGATAGGGATCGAGGAGTCTTGCGACGTCCTCCTCCGAGACCGGCAGGTCCGCGAGGCCGGGAGAGAGTGCCCTGGCTGCGTCCGAAGGGATGGTCGCAGCGACGAACAGGACGGTCGGCAACTCCTGGTCGGGGAGCAGCTCGGAGGGAATATGCGCTGCTCGGCGAGCGAGGGCCACGCCGACCGGCAGCGATGGAAGGCGGTCGATCGCGAACATCTCCCCAAATGGCACGGACCCGGCGACGCGGAGCGACTCGAAGGGGACGTCCTTGAGGAGGTCGAGCCCGGTCACGCTCACGCGCCGCCACCGCGACACAATCGACCATGCGGATGCCGGCAGCATCAGGGAGCCCAGGTCGTCCAGAAGCGGCGCCGGTGGGACGCCCCGCGCAATGGCGGTCTCTCGCACGAGCCGGTCTCGTTGCTGGCGAATGACGTCTTCTCGCGGCAACCGGACATGGTGCGCGCCCGTCTCTTCCACCACGAACAGGTGTGACGCCCACGGCCCGGTCAAGTAGACGAGGATCCCGTGGTCGGGCCGCCCGTCGATCAGCGAGCGTCTGACCTCGTCGAGGGAGGACGGGTGGGCGTCGAGCGACCTGGCCAGCGTGCCGATGCAGGTCAGCTGGTTCACGGCGTCGAGCGCCGCGGCGACGCGCTGTTCGTCGGATTCGGCGCGCGACACCACGAATTCCACCAGCTCGCAGAGGGCGCCCTGCACGGGTCCGTACCGCAACGGTCCGTAGCCGCCTGCACGAAGCGGTTGCTCGAGCCATGATGCGCCGAAGGCCTCGAGGTCGCGGGTCAGTCGCTGTTCACATTCGAGCAGGACGTCGGGTGACGCCCCGTCGAGGCGCTCGACACACGCGAGCAGCCAGTCGTAGCGGAGTCTGTCGAGGGCCAGGACATCGACGCCGCCCTGGTCGGGGGGCGCGACGAGCGGCGCCGCGTCCGCGAGCCACTCACGGGCCTCTCCCGGCCGATCCGCCTTGAGCGCGAGTTCCGCCAACCGACCGAGGATGCTGACCCTGTCCGTGGTCGACGTGCCCGGGAGGGACTCGACGAGTAGGTCCCGCGCTCGCTTCGGTCGATCGGGGTCGCGTTCCTCGAGTTCGCACAGCCCGTATCCGAGGATCCTGAGGAGATCCGCCCGCGGGCCTGCGAAGGCCGGGTTCTCGTACGCCGGGTCCTCCAGGAACAGAGGGACCCTGCTGTCGAGCGTCTCGTAGTCCTCGCGGGTCAGCCAGAGGCGTGCGATTCGCCGGCGTGCCATGAGCCACTCCCACGGCGTCCTCTGCGAGCGATCGAGCGTGTCCGACAGCTCCAGCGACGCCGTGTAGTGGCGAGCCGCCAGCCCGAGGAGTCCCTGGAACATGGCGACGTCGCCGCGGATGCCCTCGATCTCGCAGCGAAAGGTGTCGGCGTAGCGCTCGGATCCGGCTGCCTTCGCCTCGGCGCGGTCGAGGTCGGACAGCGCGCCGGCGTAGTTGCCGAGGTAGCGACGACAGTCCGCCCGTCGGATCAACAGCGCCGCGGACATGTCGTCATCGACGTCGAGCACGTCGATCGCGGTCGTCAGCACGGACTCGGCGTCCGTTATGCGTCCCGCCCCTTGGTGCCCCGTCGCCTCGATCAGCGCCGCCTTCGCATGCTCGTAGGCGGAGGGTCCGCCCTCGGTCTCCTGTGAGCGGACTCCGGGCTGGAGGAGACCCGCGGCGAGCAGCGCGCCCAGGAGCCGGGCAGTCAACGACGCCAGGCCTCGACCCGTTTCGAGTCGAGGAACCTGCCGTCGAGGTCGCTCACCGTCACGTCGATCCATATCCGACCTTCGCTCTCCACCGTCGGGGGGAGCGCCCAGCGATCCCGGTTCGTGAGGGTCTCGCTGGTCGCGATGCTCGTCGCTCCCGACGTCGGGTCGCGATCGTACACCTCGACCTGGAAGGAGACGTCCTCCGCGCTCGGGTGCGTCCACACGACCTCGGAATACGTGTCGACGACTCCGACGGGAGCGACGATCCCGAACTCGTCGCTGCCGAGCATGAGGTCCCGGTCCGGGTCGTCGTCCGGCAGGAACAGCTTGGCGATCACGATCACCAGCGCGGCCGCGACCAACGCGACCCACATCCTGCGCGGACTCGTCGGGCCAGAGGGCTCGGCACCTCGGGGGCCGTCCGCCGCGGACTCGGCTCTCGTCGCGCTTCCCTGCTCGCCACCCACCACCCCGGTCGGCCCGGCGGTCGGCGGCGCGTCGGACGCCTCGCCCGCCGCTCCCCACAACCCCTCGAGCACCGCCTCCACCTTGTCCTCGCCCGGCGCGGACTCCATGCGCTCCGCGTCCGCGAGGTCCGCGTGCATGTGCTCGGCGATGTGGCGGAGCCGGCGTTCCACGGCCTCCTCCTCCGGCGTCGGGGTGGCGTCGTCGCGGTCATGAGCAGCGGTCATCGCTCGACCTCCTCCCGACCGGGTTCGAGGAGCGTGCCGAGCCGCGTGAGACCGCGGTAGTAGCGTGCCTTCAAGGTGTTCGACGAGGCGCCGAACCGCTCCGCGAGCTCCTCGAAGCTCCACTGCTCGTAGAGCTTGAGGCGGATGAGGTCGGCGATCTCGGGTTCGAGCCGGTCGAGGATCCGCTGCACCCCCTCGAACTCCTCGCACGCGTGGATCGTCTCCTCCACCGCGTCGTGCGGCTCCACCTCGTGGTGGACGGGCCGGTTGCGCAGGAGTTGGAGACGGTTCGACAGCTGGAAGGAGCAGAAGCGGTACGCCCAGGTCTCGAGCGCGGCTCTGCCCTCGTACGTGTGGAGACGGCGCCAGATCGTGACGAGCGTGTCCTGCGAGAGGTCCTCGATGTCCTGCGGCGTGAGCAACCCGTTCCGGCGGCGGTTCATCGCGGCCAGGATGCGCGGCACGCACCGCATCCGCTGCGCGAAATCCGCTCGCGCCGCCGGATCGCCGTCCAGCGCGGCCTGCGCGAGGCGGAGGTCGTCGGGGTGCGTGGCGCCGGGCGCGGGTTCCATTGCGGGCAAGGCGGGGAGGGGGCGTCGGTAGTATATCGACGGGCTCCGGATGTGACGCTTCGGGCGGTGCGGGGATGCCGTGCAACCGCGGCGCGCGGTCGGCACACGCACCGCGCGGTCCTTCGCGCGGGTCCTTCGCGCGGGTCCCTCGCGCGGATCCCACGCGCGGATCCCACGCGAGGATCCCACGCGAGGATCCCACGCGCGTCGCGCCTCGTGCCGGTTGACCGCCGGGGATCGACGGACGACGATCGGTCGCCCCGCGCGCCGCGAGGGCCGCCCGCGCCGCGCTCCGGAGCGCGGCACGCCCGCGAGCACCGAGCGCTCCGCGCGAAGGAACGACGCCGCGGGTCGCGCCGAACGCACGAAGGAGACGACATGTCGAGGATCACCGCCGGCGTCCTGCTGCTCGCGCTCGTCGCGCTCGCGTGGTGGGGGCTGGGCGACGACGCGCCGGACGGCGACGCGGCCGTCGTGTCGCTCGCGGACGGCGCCGCGCGCGACGCGGGCGGGTTGCCGACGCTCGCGACGGACGAGGCGCCGGCCGACATCGTGCCGCCGGGCGTCGACGCGCCGGCCGACACGGACGCCGCGCGCGACGCGTCGCCCGCCGTGCCGCCTGCGCGACTCCGCGGCCGCGTCGTCTGGCGCGACGGAGGGCCCGTCGCCGACGCGGCCCTGGCGTTCGACCGGCCGACGGAGCCCGTCGGCCTGCACCGCGTGCGCTCGCCGGAGCACCTCGCCGAGGCGACGACGGACGACGACGGCCGCTTCGACGTCGAGCTCCCGCCGGGCGACGCCGTCGACGTCGTCGTGGAGACCGACGCGCTCGCGTCCTGGGTGCGCCGTCGCGTACAGCTCACGGACGCGGCGGGCGGGACGGCGCCGGACGCGGTCGAGGTCGTGCTCGACCCGCCGTGCGAGCTCGTGGTCCACGGGCTCGACGACTACGCGCGGGCGCACCCGGACGCCGTCTTCGGCGTCGCGGCGCCGTCCTCGGAGGTCGCCACCGCGCGCATCCCGCTCTCGGAGTGGACCGGCCGGGTCATGGGCCTGTCGCGCGGCTCGGTCGTGATCTGCGTCCTCCGGACGCGGGACGGGACGCCCACCGTGCTCGCGGCCGACGTCGCGCTGCACGACGTGACGCAGGAGCTCCGCGTGACGCTGCCGGACGCGCTAACGGCCCCGACCGCCGAGTCGTGGCGGCTGCGCTGGCGGGTCGTGACGCCCGAGGGGAAGCCCGTCGGCGTCGAGACCTTCTTCGAGTCGGGGCTCGACCCCATGTCGGCCGGTCTGCCCGCGACGTTCACGGACGGCGCCGGTCGCACGGAGGAGTTCCCGCTGCGCTGCCAGGACGTCACGCTGTGGGGCGACACGGACGTCTCGCTCGAGCCGCCGCTCGACGTCGCGCTGCGCATGGGCGGCCTCACGGCGACGGCGCGCGTGGAGTCGACGACGGACGAGGCGACCTTCGTCCTCGACGGCGTCCTCGACGCCGACGCGACGACGCGCGTGTTCCTCGAGCCGTCGGAGATGCCGCGTCCGCCGCTGCTCGTGTCGGACGCCGCGCGCGCACGCCTGTTCATGGCGGTCGCGAAACGCGACGGGACGGTGAGCTTCCTCGCGGCGCCGGGTCGTTACGCGGTGTCGGCGACGAGCGCGACCGGCGGTCGCGCCGTCGCGTCGGTGGAGGTGCGCGGCGAGCCGGAGCTCCACGTGCCGCTCGTGTTCGAGGCGGGCGCGCACGGGAGCGGCCGCCTCGACCCGCCGCCGGCGCCCGGAGAGTCGGTGACGCTCGACTTCCACCACCGCACCCTCGACGGGCTCACGCCGGTGAACCCGACGGCGGTGCGCCCGGACGGCACCTTCGACGTGCGGCCCTGCGCGCCCGGCGCGTACGCGGTGGCCGTGCAGCGTCGCGCGGACGGCGTGACCGCCGTCACCCTCGAGGACGTCGAGCTCCGCCCGGGGAAGCAGGAGCTGCTGCTCGTGACGCGCCGGCACGCCGAGCCGCGTCGCGTGAGCATCCGCCTCGAGGGCGCGCTCCAGGGCTACGTCTCCCTCGAGGACCGCGCGACGGGCCGCCGCGCGCAGCTCATCCTCACACAGGCCTCGACGGACGAGCTGCTCCTCCCGCCCGGCGACTGGACCTACCTGGCGGTCCTCAAGACCGGCCGCAACGGCCACACGACCACGTCCACCGGCCCGCTCCCGGACGAGCTCGTGCTCTCACCCTGACGAGCGAGGGCCCGCCGCCGACGCCCGCTCCGGAGCGGACTCCGCGCGGTCGACCCGCGCGGGTCAGACCGTGACGCGCGGCTGCTTGACCGCCCGCACCTCGTCCGGCCGCCCGATGCACCGCGAGTGCGGCGCCGTGTGCAGCACGTCCGGGTCGGACTCCGCCTCGGCGTGGATGGCCTTCATCGCGGCGACGAACTCGTCGAGCGTCTCCTTCGACTCGGTCTCCGTGGGCTCGATCATGAGCGCCTCGGGGACGATGAGCGGGAAGTAGATGGTCGGCGGGTGGATGCCGTAGTCGATGAGCCGCTTGGCGACGTCCGTGGCCTTGATGCCGTTCGGCATGCCCTTCGCGGTCGCGACGAACTCGTGCATGCACGGTCCGGGGAACCACACGCGGTAGGTGTCGCGCAGCATGACGCGCAGGTAGTTCGCGTTGAGGACGGCGTTCTCGGAGACGCGCTTCAGCCCGCGCTCGCCGAGCGAGCGGATGTAGCTGTAGGCGCGCACGACGACGCCGCTGTTGCCGAGGAAGCCGCGCGTCGTGCCGATGCTCTGCTCGGCGCAACGCACGATGCGGAACGTCGCGTCCGGTCCGGGGTCGGCGCCGTGCGCGCCGCCGCCGCCCGTGCCCTCGACGAGCTCGACCTTGGGCGTCGGCAGGTAGGGGCTCAGCGCCTCGGACACCGCGATGGGTCCGGCGCCGGGGCCGCCGCCGCCGTGCGGCTGGCTGAACGTCTTGTGCAGGTTGAAGTGCATGACGTCCACGCCGAAGTCGCCGGGCCGCGTGCGCCCGAGGATGGCGTTCATGTTGGCGCCGTCCATGTACACGAGGCCGCCGACACCGTGGATCTTCTCGCAGATCTTCCGGATGTTCGGCTCGAAGAGGCCCAGCGTGGACGGGTTGGTGATCATGAGGCCCGCGACGTCGGGGCCGAGCACCTCGTCGAGCGCGTCCATGTCGACGCCGCCCTGGTCGTTGCTCTTGAGCTCGCGCGTCGTGAAGCCGGCCATGGTGCACGACGCGGGGTTCGTGCCGTGCGCGCTGTCCGGGATGAGGATGACCTTGCGGTCCGCGCCGCCGTGGTCGTCCAGGTACTTGCGCATGACCATGAGCGCGGTGAGCTCGCCGTGCGCGCCGGCCGTCGGGTGGATCGACGCGGCGTGCAGGCCGGACACCTCGCAGAGCAGGCGCTCGAGGCGCCAGTAGAGCTCGAGGAAGCCCTGCGCCTGGTCCTCCGACTGCATGGGGTGCATCGCCGCGAAGCCCGGCAGCGCGGCGACCTTCTCGTTCACGAGCGGGTTGTACTTCATCGTGCACGAGCCGAGCGGATAGAACGCGTTGGCGATGCTGAAGTTGAGCGTCGAGAGGTGCGTGTAGTGGCGCAGCACGCCGAGCTCGCCGACCTCGGGGAGCTCCGCCTTCGCCGTCCGCGTCGCGCCCTCCGGCAGCACGCTCGACGGATCGACGTCGGGGACGTCGGTCGTCGGCACGCGCACGCCGCGGCGTCCGGGGCTCGACTTCTCGAAGATGGTCAGCGGACCCTGCTCGCCGGTCGTGGCGCCGCAGGCGGCGCCCGTGTCGTTCGCATGGGTGGGGGCGTCGGTGGTGGTCACGACAGGCTCTCCAGGGCGGCGACGAGGCGGTCGATCTCCTCGCGGTTGACGACGTCGGTCACGGCGACGAGCCACTCGTTCGGGCGGGTCGGGTCGACCCGGCCGAGGTCGAAGCCGCCGAGGATGCCGTGCTCCTCGAGCAGCCGCCGGTTGACCTCGGCGGCGGGGATCGGCGTGGTGACGCTGAACTCCTTGAAGAAGGAGCGGTCCGGGTAGGTGAGCGACCAGCCGGGCAGCGACGCGATGCGCTGCGCGGCGTAGTGCGCGCGGCTGAGGTTCGTCTTCCCGAGCTCGACGAAGCCCTCCTTGCCGAGCAGCGACGACCAGATGGTCGCGCGCAGCGCCATGAGCTGCTGGCTCGTGCAGATGTTGCTCGTCGCCTTCGTGCGGCGGATGTGCTGCTCGCGCGTCTGGAAGGTGAGCACGACCGCGCGGCGGCCCTGACCGTCGACGGTCTCGCCCGCGATGCGCGCCGGCATCTGGCGCACGTGGTCCATGCGGCTGCACATGAACCCGAAGCCCGGGCCGCCGTACCAGGGCTCGTTGCCCATGGGCGTGCCCTCGCCGACGACGACGTCCGCGCCCTGCGCGCCCGGCGCCTCGAGCACCGACAGCGAGATCGGGTCGACGGAGACGACGGAGAGCGCGCCGAGCGCCTTCGTCGCGTCGCACAGGCCCTTCACGTCCTCGATGACGCCGTGGAAGTTGGGGCTCTGGAACGCGACGGCCGCGACGTCCTCGCCCTGCACGGCGTCGACGGGGGTCGCGCCGTCCGCGAGGTCCAGCTCGACGAGCTCGACGTCGAGGTGCCGCAGGTAGGTGTGCAGCACGGCGAGCGCGTCGGGGTGCAGGCCCTTGCTCGCGAGCACGCGCTTCGCCTTCTTCTTGGTCCGCAGCGCGAGGAGCACGCCCTCGATGACCGCCGTGGCGCCGTCGTACACCGAGGCGTTCGCGACCTCCATGCCCGTGATGCGGCACATGAGGGTCTGGAACTCGTAGATGGTCGTGAGCGTGCCCTGGCTCGCCTCGGGCTGGTACGGCGTGTAGGCCGTCCAGTACTCGGTGCGCGAGACGAGGTTGTCGACGAGCGCGGGGCAGAAGTGCCGGTACGCGCCCGCGCCGAGGAAGCTCGGCAGGGCGTCGGCGGCGACGTTCTTCTTCGCGATCGCGCGCATGTGGCGCACGAGCGCGTCCTCGTCGAGGGCGGGCCCCACGTCGAGGTCGCCGGTGAAGCGACAGTCGTCGGGGATGACCTTCCACAGGTCGTCGGTGCTCGCCATCCCGACGGCGGCGAGCATCTCGGCCTGGTCCTGCTCGGTGTTCTGGACGTACGTCACGGTGTTCCTTCCGGTGCGGCTCGTTCCCTGCTGCGGGGTGTCCCGCGCGTCAGGCCTCGGCGGCGACGTGCTTCTCGTACGCGCCCGCGTCCATGAGGTCGTCGGGCACGCGGCTCACGGCGACCTTGATCATCCAGCCGTCGCCGTACGGGTCCTTGTTGATCGTGTAGAGCTCGTCCTCGGGCGCGGTGTTCGCCTCGGTGACCTCGCCGTCGACCGGGCTCTTGAGCTCGGAGACGGCCTTCACCGACTCGATCTCGCCGAAGGCCTCGCCGGCCGACACGGAGTCGCCCGCCTCGGGCAGCTCGAGGAACACGAGGTCGGAGAGGCTCTCGGCCGCGTGCTTCGTGATGCCGATCGTCGCGGTGTCGCCGTCGACGCGCACCCACTCGTGGCTCTCGGTGTACTTCAGGTCGCTCGGGTTGCTCATCCCGTCCGGCTCTCCTGCTGAGGTGATCGTGTTCGCCGGGGCCCGCGCCCCGGATGCGTGACCCGCGGGCGCCCGCGGGCCCGTCGTGGTCCGTTCAGCGCGACCGCTTGTAGAACGGCAGCGCGTGCAGCTTGATCTCGTACCGCTTGCCGCGGATCTCCATGGCGAGCAGCGTGCCCGGCGCGTCGTGGCCCTTGGCGACGTAGCCCGTGCCGATGTTCGTGCCGAGCGTCGGCGAGGGCGACCCGCTCACGACCTTGCCCACCGCCACGTGGTCGGGGGTCACGATGTCGTAGCCCTGCCGCGGCACGCGCGCGCTGTCGGTCGTGAAGCCCACGAGCACGCGGCCCGGGCCCTCCTCGACCATCGCCTCGATGGCGGCGCGTCCGCTGAAGTCGTGGTCGTGCTTGATGGGCTTGAAGACGATGCCGGCCTCGACCGGGTTCGTCGTGTCGTCGAGCTCGTGCCCGTAGAGCGCCATGCCCGCCTCGAGCCGCAGCGTGTCGCGCGCGGCGAGGCCGATGGGCGTCACGCCGAAGGGCTCGCCCGTCTCGAGCAGGGACCGCCAGAGGTCCTCGGCCATGTCCTTGTCGAAGTAGACCTCGAAGCCGTCCTCGCCGGTGTAGCCCGTGCGCGAGATCATCGCGGGCACGCCGCCCACCTGGCCCTGGCGGAAGGAGTAGTACTTCATGTCCCCGAGCTCGTCGAGGTCGTAGCCCATGAGCGGCGCCATGACCTCCACGCTCGCCGGGCCCTGGATCGCGATCATCGCGAGGTCCTCGGAGAGGTCCTCGACCTCGCAGTCGTAGCGGGCGGCCACCTCGCGCATCCAGGCGAGGTCGCGGTCGCGGTTGCCCGCGTTGATGCAGAAGAAGACCGAGTCCTCCTCCTTGTAGACGAGCACGTCGTCCATCGTCGTGCCGTCCTCGCGCGCGAAGAACGAGTACCGGATGGCGCCCGGCTTCATCGCGTGGACGTTGACGTGCACCAGGAACTGCGACGCCTCGACGCAGCGGTCACCCGTGACGCGGCAGCGACCCATGTGGCACAGGTCGAAGATGCCGGCCTTGTTCCGGACCCGCACGACCTCGTCGAGGATGCCCTCGTACTGGACCGGCATGAGGAAGCCGGAGAAGTCCACGAGCTTGGCGCCCGCGGCCTCGTGCAGGTGGGTGAGCGGGGTGCGCTTCAGCGTGTCGGCGTCGGCCATGGGGCGGGGTCTCCGCGAGGTGCCCGGAACGGACGATCTTCGCGGAAACGGCGGCGCGACACCAGACGTGCGGGGCGTTCGGGGCCGGATCCCGCGGCGCGGCGGGGGCCCCGGCGCGGTGCGGGGACGGACCGCGGGCGGGAGACGTGCGGTCGCGGGCGCGCCCGGGCGATCAGTCGCCGAAGAGCTTGCGCGCCTCGAGGTCCCAGTCGATGTCCGCCCACTCGCCGGGACGCAGCCGCGGGAGGCCCCGGGCCTTCTCCTGCTCGTCGCGGCTCTTGAAGTCGCCCAGCGGCTCGGACGCGCGCCCGGACTCGGCCCGGCCCGGCTCGCGGGCCTTGAGCGCGTCCTGGAGCGGCCGGCGGTCCCGCGCGCCCCGCGTCTCCTCGGCCCCCGTGGGCTCGATGACGATGCGGTACTTCTGCCGCGCGGCGTGGGCCGGATGGCGCCCGAGGGACTCGATGAAGCCCGCCGGGAAGCCCTCGAGGGCGTAGCGCGTGGGGTCCGTGCGGCGGGCCAGCCGGAAGCAGTCCATCGCCCGCTGCATGTCCCGCTCGCGGTAGGCCACCTTGCCCAGGAGCAGGTACGCCCCGAAGGACTGGTGCCCGTGGGAGATCGCCAGATCGAGGTGGCGGCCCGCGGTCCGGAGCCGGCCGGCGCGGTACGCACGTCGCCCGTTCCAGGCGTGGTAACGGGCCCTCAGGCCGCTGAAGAGGCGGCGCATGGCAAGTGTGGTCATGGTGCGGAGCAATCTCGATCCTGGCTGCTTCGGAGGTCAGCCTAGCACGCTCCCGGCGATCGGTCATCTCGGAGTCGGCAGGTCGGGGGGCCCGCCGGAGGGCCCCCGGAACCCGCCGCGAGGCGCCTCATCCGCCGAGACCGTCGAGCGTCACGGTCTGCGAGCCGCCGGCCCCGGAGAGGGTCACCGTGGTGCGGACGACCTCCCCGTCGGGCATCCCGACGGTCACGTCGTAGGAGCCCGCGGCGAGCCGGCCGAGCCGCTTCCTGCGGGGGTCCCCGCCGCCGCCCATGAGGCTCTCGAGCGCCGAGAGCTCGAGCGGGACGGCGCCCGCGCCGGAGAGCACGTGGAGCGTCAGCTCGTCGACGCGGTGCGGGCTCGCGTCGAACCACACCTCGACGCCCGCCTGGAGCACGACGTCGAGCTCGGTGGCCCGCTCGCGCCGCACGGTGATGCCCGGGACGACCGTGAGCGCGTGCGTCGTGCCGCCCACCGCGAGCGTCCACGGGCCGGGCTCGAGGCTGTGCACCTCGTACGCGCCGGAGCTCGTGGTCGTCGTCTCGGCGACGAGGCTCGTCCAGCGGCCGGTGCGGTCGTCGCGCGCCCAGATCGGGACGCCGCCCAGCGGCTTCCCGCGCGTGTCCTCGACCTCGCCGATGATGGAGCCCGCCGGCTGGAGCTCGATCTCGAGCGTGAAGCCCGCGCGCGACTCCGCGACGGTGACGCCCGGGACGCGCGTGATGGACCAGCCCTTCTCGCCCATGCCGATGATGTTGGCGCCGCCCGCGAGCACGTCGTAGGTGCCGTCGTCGAGGTGCCGGAAGCGGAACGTGCCCGTCTCGTCGGAGTAGGCCTCGCCGGTGCGGCCGCCCGTCGCGTCGATGAGCGCGCTCCGCGTGCGCCCCTCGTCGGTGCGCTCGAGGACCACGCGGATGCCGGCGAGCGCGTCGCCCGTGCGCGCGTCGACGGTGCGGCCGACGAGGCTGCCGCCGGGGAGGCGCACGTCCTCGCGCGTGGGCGGTCCGCCGGCCACCTCGACGACGCGGCTCACGGGCGCGGTGGGCGCGGCGCCGGAGCCCGGCGCGACCTCCTGCGACGGGAGCACCTGGAGCAGGTAGCGGCCGGGGTGCAGCCCCTCGATCTCGTACCAGCCGTCGTCGTCCGAGGTGCCGAGCCGCAGCGTGCCGGGGCCGTCCTCGCGCAGCGCCCAGACCATGGCGTGCGCCTCGGGGCCCTCGCTCGACGAGATGCGCCCCTCGAGCGACGAGCCGCCCGCGTTCGACACGAGGTCCACGCGCTTGCGCTCGTCCTCCTCGATGCTCACCGTCTCGAACACGATGTCCTTCATGTACGACATGGGGTCGTCCGAGCCGGCGTCCATGCGGAAGTCCATGCGCGTCACGTTGTAGGTGCCCGCGGCGAGGCCCAGGATCTCCCACGCGCCGTCGCTGTCCGTCGTCGTGCGGCGGAAGTTCGAGCCGGTGGGGTTGGACGCGATGACCGTGCAGTCGGGCACCGGCGCGCCGTCCGGCTCGCGCACGTGGCCGTAGAGCGTCGCGCCGGCCGAGAGCCGCAGCACGCCGAGGTCGCGCACCTCGCCCTCGTCGAGGCGCAGCTCGCCGAGGCCCAGGTCCTGGTGGTCCGCGTGCTTCACCGTGAGCTGCACGGGTTCGCCGCCCAGGCCGCGCATCTCGAAGCGCCCCTCGGCGTCCGTCCGGACGGTGCCGCTCTCGCCGGTGAGGCGCTGCGACATCATCGACATGATGTCCGTGGCGCCCGACGTGATCGACGCGCCCTCGAGCGGCTCGCCCGTGCGGCCGGACACGACCTCGCCGACGACCTTCGCCTCGGACGGCACGAGCACGACGACGCCCTGCGCGCCCTTGCCGGGCACGACGTCCACGCCGCGCACCGCCGTCCGCGCGTAGCCGTCGGCGGTGACGGTCAGGTCGTACGCGCCGGGCGGCACGCCCGCCACGCGGAACTCGCCGTCCTCGTCGCGCACGCGCTGCGGCGGCGGGAGGTTGCTCATGCGCTCCTCCATCTCGAGGAGCTTCGTCATGTCGAAGAGCCCGCCCTCGGGCACGAGCATGACCGAGTAGTCGACGACGGGCTCGCTGTCCTCGAGGGCGATGACGATGCCGCTCACCGTCGTCGTGGAACCCAGCTCGAGCACGACGTCCGCGTCGCCCGCCTCCGCGTCGACGTGCGAGCCGAGGTAGCCCTCGGCGCGGCCCCAGAGCCGGAGCGACCCCTCCTCGTACCCGAAGATCTCGAAGCGCCCGTCCTCGTCGACCGGCACCTCCTCGCGCATCTGCTTGTCGAGGTTCGCGGTCCAGCTCATCATGCTCGGCGGCTTCGCGGCGGTGACCTTCGCGGTGGTCACGGGCGCGCCCTCCTCGTCGACGACGACGCCCGAGATCGAGAGGCCGCGACGCGCGACGAGCGTGACGCCCTCGACCGTCCGGCCGCGCTCGACCTCGAAGACCTCCGACTTCTCGACGAGCCAGCCCGCGCCGGCGAGGTACACGCGGTAGCCGTCGGGCTGCAGCGACCGGAACACGAACGCGCCCTCCGTGTCCGTGCGCGACTCCATGTCGTTCACGCGGCCCATCGCGTCGATGTCCGACATGTCCAGGGACGCGGTCTGGAGCTTGACGCGCGTCGAGGGCACGGGCGCGCCCGACGCGTCGACGACGTGCCCGCGGATCGTCGCGCCGCGCGCCATCGTGACGTCGACCTCGAGGCGCGCGCCCGGCGCGCGGCCGGGGAGGTCGACGCGCGTCGTCTCGAAGCCGCTCAGCTCGAAACGCGCCTGGAGGTTGCCCTCGACGGGCACGCGGCGCAGCGCCCACGTGCCGTCCGTCCCGCTCTCGCCGCCGAGCACGCGCACCATCTCGAGCGTGTCGTCGAACATGAGGAACGCGTCGATGCGGGTGGCGCCCTCGACCTCGGCGCCGGCGAGCGGGTCGCCCGCGTCGTCCGCGACGACCCCGCCGATGTGCGCGCCGCGCTCCAGCACGACGACGAGCTCGCGCTCGCCCGCGCGGCGCGGCTCGAGCGCGACGGCGTCGTGCGCGTAGAGCGTGTCGTGGTCGATCTGCAGCCACGCGCCCGTCGCGGGCACGTGCTCGATCGTGAACGTGCCGTCCGGCGCGGGCGTCGTGAGCGTGCGCAGCCGCAGCCGCTCGTCGAGCCGCACGAAGCTGTCCGGCTGCTCCAGGTCGACGAACTCGCCGAGCTGGTTGTCCTCGACCTCCTCGCGGTAGTCCTGGAGGCGGTCGCCGCCGATCGCGAACGAACGGATCTGCGGCGACGCGCGACGCACGCCGGCCCACACGCGGAGGTCGTTGGGCAGGAGGCCGCCGTCGGCGACGACGAGGCGTCCCGTCACGGAGCCCGCGTCGTAGTCGGGCAGGTCGCCGAGCAGGAGCCCGCCCGGGCCGCCGGGCGTCGCGGGGTCGGCCGACGCGCCGCCGGCGACCGGGTCGATGCCGCGCACGGCGCGCTCGGAGCCCTCGGGGAGCGCCATGGCCCCGCCGGCGTCGCCGTCGCCCTCGCGCACGACGGGCGTCGAGCCCGACCCGTCGCCGTCCGGCGCGATCCACGTCACGGCGACGACGACGAGCGCCACCGCCGCGAGGGACGCCACGAGGGCGAGGGCGGGGAACCGACGGCCGCGCGGCGCGCCGGGGTGCTGTCCATCCGTGTTCACACCGACCTCCTCCGCCCCCCCGGAGAGGTCCGCGGGGCTCCCGGGGGCGCGCCCCGTCGGGCGGCCCGAGCCCCGCCTGGGACAAAGGAGGGCGAAGTCCCATTGTGCGCCTGGAGTCGTCGGGCCCGGGTGTCGAATCGGTGGCCGGGGGGCGCGCCGCGCGGGACGTCGCGCCCGGCCGCGGCGCCCGACCCGCGCCTCCCGCGCGCGACCCCGGCGGAGCGCCCGGCGCTACAGTGGGCGTCGCTCGTCGGTTCGAGCCCCGCGCGCCGCCCTCGCGGCCCCGACCGACGCCCCCTCGCCGGACCCCGCCCCGAGACCATGCCCCGCCGCCCGACGCTCCTCGTGCTCGCCGTGCTCGTGGCGTCGGGGCTCCTGGGAGGCGTCGTGCTGCTGCTCGAGGACGGCACGGACGGCGGGCGCGCCGGCGAGGCGCGGGTCACCGCGCCCGACGTCGACGGCCCGGGCCCCGCGCCGGAGCTGCCGTCCGCCGGGCGCGAGGGCGCCCCCGCGACCGCGCTGCTCCCGGACGGTCCGCCGGCGCCCGAGGTCGACGAGGTGCCCGACGCGCCGCGCCTGCTCGCCGACGGCGGCGTGACCGGCCGCGTCGTGGACCCGTCCGGCGCGCCCGTCGCCGATGTGCCCGTGCTCCTCTACGTCACGGAGGACCCGTGGCAGCCGACGCTCGGCGAGGGCGAGACCGTCTCGGTGAAGCTCGGCGCCGCGCGCACGGACGGGAGCGGCGCCTTCGCGCTCCCCGCGCGCGCCGGCGCGAGCCACGTGCTCCTCGCGGGCGGCGTGCGCTGGGCGCGCGTGCGGCTCGACCGCGTGGCCGCCGGGGACGAGCTCCTCGTGGAGCTCGTCGACCCGCTGCGCGTCGAGGGCGTCGTCGAGGAGGAGGAGACGGGCGAGCCGATCGAGGGCGCGCGCGTGCTCGTGCTCGCGGAGGCCGAGTCGCTGAATACGGCGACCGACGCCGACGGCGCGTTCCGCGTCGAGCCCGTCGACACGGGGACCGTCACGGTCGTCGCGTGGGCCGCCGGCTACGACATCGCCGTGGAGCAGGGCGTGCCGCCCGGCTGGGAGCCCGTGACGCTCGCGCTGCCCGCGGGGCGCGACCTCGTCGGCCGCGTGCTCGAGCGCGAGACGCACGAGCCGCTCGCCGGCGCGGAGGTGCGCCTCGTCATGGACGTCGAGGCGCGCGCGGTGGGCGGCCCGACGGACGACGCCGCGACGACCGCCGACGCGGCGCTCGAGACGGAGCGCGAGGTCGTGCACGAGCTCGTCGCCGTCACGGACGTCGACGGCGCGTTCCTGCTCGAGGGCGTCCCGTCGCTCGGCTTCGTGCTGCACGTCACCGCGGAGGGCCACGTGCCGGAGCGCGTCGCGCGCTTCGAGGAGCGGCCGCTGCGCGAGGACGAGGAGGCGGTCGTCTACCTCGAGCCGGTGGGCGAGGTGACGGGGCGCGTCGTCGCGGGGCCCGATCTGCTCCCCGTGCCCGGCGCGCAGGTCGCGTTCCACGCGGGGCGCGACGTGCTCGCGACCGCCGTCGCGGACGACGCGGGCGCGTTCGCCTTCGGGCTCGGCGACTGGGACGGCGAGGCCGACCTCGTCGTGTGGGGCGCGGACGCCGAGGGGCGCCGCGGCCGCGCGCGCGTGCGGCGCCGGCACAAGGACGAGGAGCTCGTCGTGTCGCTCGTCGAGCCCGTCGCGATCGAGGTGCGCGTCGTCGACGACGGCGAACCGATCGCGGGCGCGCAGGTCGCCGCGCACGGCGGCTTCCCCGGCGAGGAGCCGACGCTCGTCGTCACGGACGCCGACGGCGCGGCGAGCCTCGTGCACCCGCTCGTCGGGCCGGACGCCGACCGCCTCTTCGTGCAGGCGCGGCACGCGGGTCGTCAGAGCCTGCCGCTCGAGCTCGACTTCGTCCTCGGCGCGCCGACGGAGCCCGTCGTGCTCGACCTCGCGACGGGCGTGCACCTCGAGGGCGTCGTGCTCGACCCGGCCGGCGCGCCGGTGGCGGGCGCCGAGGTCTGGGGGCGCGGCGCGCTCGCCGTGCACAGCGACCCCGACGGCCGGTTCCGCATCGGGCCGTTCGAGCAGGGCCGCTCGGTGCGCATCGAGGCGCACGCGGACGGCTTCCACGAGACGCGGCACCGCGTGTCGTCCGCCGACCCGTGGACCGGCGAGATCGTGCTCGTGCTCGAGCCGGTCGTGACCTGGGAGGGGCTCGTCGTCGACGCGACGACCGGGCTGCCCAAGGAGGACTTCCTCGCGCGGCTCCAGGTCGAGGAGGACGGCCGGAACGGCCCCGTGTTCCGCGACGTCGGCGCGCCCGGCGAGCGCCGCGCGGACGACCCCGGCGCGTTCGTCCTCGAGCTGCCGGCGCCCGGGCGCTTCCGCGTGAAGATCATGTCGCTCGACTGCATCGAGGCGACGAGCCTGCCCGCGGACTTCGACGGCGTCTCGGCGCCGCTGCCCGTGCAGGTGCTCGTGTCGCCGGCGGCGGTGCTGCGCGTGCACGTCGAGGACGCGGGCGGTCGCCCCGTGCACGGGTTCAACATCCGGCTCGTCGACGAGGCGGACTTCCGCGAGCGCGGCGGTCGGGCGCGTCGTGACGGGCCGTCTCGACGCACGGACTCCGACGGCGTCGCGGGCTTCAACATGGGCGCGGGCGGCGCGTACTTCCTCGCGTCCGGTTCGTCCGGCTGGCTCGAGCCCGACCCGCTGCTCGTGACGCCGGGGCCGCCCGTCGTGCACCGCATCCGCCTGCCCGCGACGGGCGACCTCGCGGTGCGCGTCACGGACGAGCAGGGGCTGCCCGTCGAGCGGCCGCGCGTGACGCTGCGCTCCCGCGGTCGCGAGCGCGCGTACGAGGTGCTGCGGCGGTCGTCGCCGCGCGGCGCGCCGGAGGAGGTCGTGTTCGAGGTGCTGCCGCCGGGCGAGTACACGCTCCACGTGAGGGCGCGCGGGTTCGCGGCGGTCGGCACGCGCACGATCGTCGTCGCGAACCGGCTGCAGCACGAGTCGGTGGTGCTGCGGCCGCCGACGCCGGAGGAACTGCGGCAGTCGAGCCGGCGGGGCGGCCGGTCGGGCGACGTGCGCGGCATGCGCTGAGCGGCGCGCCGGATGCGTCGCGGCCCGTCGTCGCGGTGGTCCGTCCGCGCGGACCTCGCTATCCTCGCGACGTCGGTGACGCCCGGGGGCCCGGGGCACGGACCCGACACGCGACCGGAGGAGACATCGATGGGGCACCCCCGGCGGCGCGCCGCCCGCGAGCGGGCGCCCGTCCGCACGATCGCGGTCCGCGTCGCGCTCCTCGCGGGGCTCGCGCACGGTGTGTCGGCGCAGGAGGCCGCGGGGGATGCGTCGTCCGGCGACGCGGCGGTCGTCGAGGCGCCGCTCGCCGTCGGGCGCACCGTCGCGGGGCGGCTGCCCGGTCCGCGCGAGCGCGAGGCCGACTCGCCGCCGCACGTGCTCCTCGCGCAGCCGCCCGGGGTGTCGGGCTGGATCACGGTCGCCGTGGAGTCGGACGCGTTCGACGTCGCGCTCTCGGTGTTCGACGCGGCGGACCGCGCGCGCTTCGTCGGCGACGAGGACTCCGGGCCCGGGCCTGCGGCGCGCGTCGAGCTGCGCGCGGACCCGGGCGTGCGCTACGCGGTGCGCGTCCTCGCGCAGGACGGGCTGGGCGGCGCGTTCCGCGTCGACGTCCGCGCCGGGCGCGCGCCGTCGCCGGTCGACGAGGACGAGGAGGTCGCGCGCATCGCGTTCTACGAGGCGGCGGCGCGGCTGGCGCTCGTCGAGGGCGACACGCGGCACGCGCAGGCGTGCTCGCTGCGCGCCGGCGCGCTCGCGGCGCGGCGCGGCGAGGTGGAGCGCGCGGTCGGACCGCTCGAGGAGGCCGCGCGGCTCGCCGCCGGACACGACGACGTGCCCGGCCGGCTCGCGGCGGGCCTGCTGCTCGCGCGGGCGCTCGCCGAGGACTGGCGCTTCGACGAGGCCTGCGGGCACGCGGAGGAGGTCGCGACGCTCGCCGAGGAGGCGGGGCGCACGGAGACGGCCTTCGACGTGCTCGTGCTGCTCGCCGCCGGGGAGGAGACGCTCGGCCGGACGGAGGCGCTCACGAGGACCTTGCCGCGCCTGCGCGCGGCGGCCGAGGAGCTCGACGCGCCGTGGGAGGCCGCGCGGTCCGACGGCCGGCTCGCGCTCGCGCTCCAGGAGCTGGGCGACGTGCGCGGCGCGCTCGAGGCGCACCGTGTGTCTGTGCGCGGGCTGCGCGCGCTCGCGGAGCCCGCGCCGGACGACGCCGTCGAGCTGCTCTGGCTCGCGGCGCGGCTGCGCGGCGCGCGCGGCGAGCCCGACCTCGCGCTGCGCTTCCTCGAGGAGGCGGTCGCCCTGCGTCCTTCGCGGCTCCAGGCGCTGCGCGTGCTCGGCGAGCAGGCGCTCGCGACGGTGTCGCTGGGTGACTGGACGCACGCGCGCCTCGTCATGGCGCGCTTCGACGCGATGGCGGGACCGCGCGCGACGACCGGCGTGCTCTGGACGCGCGCGACCTTCGCCGCACGGACGGCGGACCGCGAGCGCGCACGGGCCGCCTACGACGCGCTGCTCGCGTCGCTGCCGGAGGAGGCCGTCGCGTGGCGCGTCGAGGCGCTCACGTCGCGCGCCGTCGTCGAGGAGGGCGCGGGCGACGACGCGGCCGCGGAGGCGTCGCTGCACGAGGCGCTCGCGCTCGCGCGGGACGCCGGTCTCGCGCGTCACGAGGAGACGGTGCACGGAGCGCTCGGCGCGCTGCTGCTCGGGCAGGGCGCGCACGAGGAGGCGGCGACGCACCACCGCATGGCGCTCGCGTCGGCGCGCGGGCGCGACGACGCGGTGGCCGTCGCGGTCGCGCGGTCCGGGCTGGGCCGCGCGCTCGACGCGCAGGGGAAGCACGACGAGGCGGCGCCGGCGCTCGCGGCTGCGGTGGACGCGCTGCTTGACCGGGGGCGCGTGGCGGAGGCGCTCGCGCCGCTCGAGGCGCTCGCGCTCGCGGCGCGTCGACGTGACGACCGCGCGGACCTGGCCGGACACCTCGTGCGCGCGGAGGAGGTCTTCGACGCGGTGGGTCCGGCGCCCGTGCGCGCGCTGCGCGGCGTCTCGCCCGGCGCGCGGTGGGCGGCGCTCGCGGCGGACCTCGCGGCCGCGCGGCTCGCGGCGTCGGCGGAGCT
>JAUIEF010000015.1 GCA_030428785.1 bacterium | reverse complement strand
TATTGAGAGCCCGCCCCGATTTAAGAGTCGCTTGGGCGCCGTAAGGAGAAAAGGTGGCGAAGATCAACGAAACGCTTAAACGGGTGACCGGCCGCATTTATGAGCGCAGTCGAGCCTCACGCGACGGCGACTCGTGGTTGACGTCGTGCGAGACGCCGCCCTCCGGGGGAGGGAGCGCGTTCTCGAGGAACGGCTCGGCGGGGTCGGTGAGGTTCATCGCCACGAGCCGACCCTGGTTGATGTTCGGCGACGCGAGCCAGAGGTAGCCGCTCACCTCGTCGACGCAGATGTTGTGACAGGTCTGCAGGCCGAAGTCCGTGATCTGGTTCACGAGCGTCGCGACGCCCGAGTCCACCCCCGAGAGGTCGATGACGTCGATGCCGCCGCCCGTCTCGTTCACCGCGTAGGCGTGGTGCCCGTAGGTCCGGATGTCGCACCAGTTGCTGCTCTGGTGCGGGATGCTCGCGACGAGCTGCGTCCCGGCCGGCGTGAGCTCGACGACGGCGACCGCGTCGCGCAGTCCGACGAGCGCGTACTCGCGACCGCTCGGCGAGACGTACCCCCAGCAGTCGTTCGCGGAGCTCGGGTTGCTCGGGAACGCGTTGAGCGGCATGTGCTCGAGGAGCGTGACGTTGCTCGCGGGGAACGTCTGGGCGGCGGACGGCGGCGCGACCTGTGCGAGGACGGCCAGCGCGGCGGTGATCGCGAGGGCGACCGGTCGGTCCGGCCGTCGCAGGGACGCGGCGCCGGGCGGGTGGCGGGGCGCGGGCTTCGGACGGGTCATGGCGTCTCCCGGAGCGGAGGCTCCGCGCGAGACGCAACATCGACGGCGCGCCCCCGCGGACCGGAGCGCCCAGTCTAGCGGGCGCCGCCGGGACGGGGGCGTCGCGGGCGTGTCGGCGGTGTCGACCGCCGGCAGGCACGACCCGCGGCGGCGCGACGCGCGAGGCGCCGCGCCGCCGGGGCCCGCCCGTCAGTTGGGCGTCGAGCCGTCGAGCGCCTCGAGGAACGCGACGAGGTCGTTGCGCTCGGCGGCCGTGAGGCCGAGCGGGCGCAGGAAGCGGTCAGCCGGTCCGACCGCGCCCGTCACGCTCAGGAAGTCGCCGTCGTAGTGCTCGACGACGTCCAGCAGCGTCGACTTCGAGCCGTCGTGGAAGTACGGCCCGGTGTCGGACAGGTTGCGGAGCTGCGGCGTCTTGAGCGCGCCGTCCTCGCGCACGCGGCCCGTGAACCCGCCGCGGTCCAGCAGGCTCGCGTTCGTGACGGTCTGCACGTTGTGGAAGTCGCCGTCCGTGAACGCCGGCGGCCGGTGGCAGCCGATGCAGCGCGCCTTGCCGACGAAGAGCTCGAAGCCGCGTCGCTCCTGGTCGGTCAGGACGCCCGTCGCGACCTGCTCCTGGTCGAAGGGCGCGTTGCCCGTGTTCAACGTGAGGCAGTAGGACGCGAGCGCCTTCTTGAGGTTGTCCTGGCTGATGGGGTGACCGAAGGCGGTCGTGAACTTCAGGTTCCACACCGGGTCGGAGGCGAGCCGCGACACGATCTGCGCCATGGACTGCGCGCCCATCTCGAGCGGGTTCGTGAGCGGCAGCACGACCTGGTCCTCGAGCGTCGCCGCCTGGCCCGAGAACGTCTTCGGGCCGGTGAAGAGCCCGCCGAGCAGCGTGGGCGTGTTGAAGTCGAGGAACACGCCGGACGTCGTGGACTCCGCGAGCGGCAGCGCCTCCGCGAAGCCGTTGCCGGGCTCGTGGCAGGTCGCGCACGAGCGGTCGCCGGCGGCCGACAGGTCGTTCGACAGGAAGAGGTCGCGACCGAGGTCGACGATGTCGTTGCTGTGCGGCACGCCGATCGGCCAGAACTGCTCGGCGTCCTCGAGGCCGGGCGGGATCGTGACGCCGGCGGGCGCGTCGGTGAAGGGCGACGCCGGCGGCGCGACGTACGCGTCCCGGCGGATCTCCTCCTCGGTGCGCGCGACGTCGGAGAACGCGACCTCGTCGACGACGAAGATCGCGTTGGCCGTGTTCACCGTCGAGCCGCCGCCCGCGCCGGGGCCGACGGTGTACGCCGCCGCCCGGTTCGGGAAGTCGACGACCGTGGTGTCCGCGGGGTCGCTGTCCGTGGCGCACAGCACGCCGTCGATCCACAGCTCGAACGTCGAGCCGTCCGTGCCGTCGTACGTCACCGCGACGTGCGACCAGCCGTCGCGGCAGTCGTCGAGGTCGCTGCTCCACTGGATGTACCCGGGAGTGGACTGCGCGACGAGCGTCACGTAGTTGCCGCCGCCGTCCTTCGCGAGCAGACCGGCGGTGAAGCTGCCGTCGCCGTTCGCGTTGAGCCCGAACACCGGCGCGAGCCCGTCGGCGCCGTGCGCCATGAGCTCGAGGGTCGCGGTCGGCTCGGGCTGCGCCACGAGCGTCTTCACGAACATCTGCGCCGTGAACGCCGACGTGCCCATGAAGCGCGGCACGCGCGGATCGGCCGTGTCGGCCTGCACCGCCTCGAGCACGCCCGTGGCGTTCAGGATGATGCCCTGGCCCTTGAAGCCCACGTTCTCGTGGAAGCGCTCGCCCGTCACGTTCGGGTCGATGTCGAAGACGGCGCCCGTCGCGAGCTGCACGGCGAGGCTGCTGCCGTACACCTCGGCGGGGAAGCCCGCGCCGGCGTTGAGCGTCACGGGCGCGCGGTCGTCGCGGCCCGAGGTGTCCGGCGTGTAGTCGACGCTGAACTCGTGGCACTCGGTGCCGATGGGCCCGAGCGCCGAGTTCCAGACGAGCGCCTCGTTGCACGCGAGGTAGATCAGGTAGTTGCCGTCCGCCTCCTCGAAGCGCACCTCGCCGTAGGAGTCGGTGGTGTTCATGACGAGCGGCAGGACCGGGATCCGCGTGGAGGCAGGCGTCGTCGGGAGCGGCGCGCCGCCTGACCGGAGGAAGCCCTCCCACAGCCCCGGCTTGAGGCCCAGCGACACGACGAGGTTGCGCTGCGAGTCCTTGGGTCCCTTGTACTCGGGCCAGTCCCAGACGATGCCGTTGCGCGTCGGCGTGATGCCGTGGGCGTCGATGTACTTGATGTGGCCGCCGGTGATGTCGCCGCAGATGTAGTTGCCGACGCGGCAGCCCGGACCCTGCGACTGCTCGCCCGACTGGGCGTTGTCGATCACGATGCCGCAGGTCGCGTGGAAGAAGGACCCGTCCTTGCTGATCCAGGTGTACGCGCCGCGGACGTGGTCGCCCGACGCGTGCGAGGCGATGCCGCCGGTGGGCGTCGCGATCTTGATCGGGTTCTTGAAGACCTTGTAGCGCTCCTTGAACTCGGCGATCGTCAGGCCGCTCTCGAGCTCGGAGGCGAGCGGCAGCTCGGTGATGGAGCGAACGGGCGTCCAGCCCGTCGAGGTCGCGGCGTTCTTGTTGTAGACGTACGTGACGTCCGCCTCGCCCGGGTTGAACTGCAGCGGCGCGTCGACGTCGCCCTGGAAGAGGATGAGCTTGCCGTCGGCGGTCATCGAGACCTCGAGCCCCTCGATCCGGTCGCTCTGGTACGTCAGGAGGTGCTCGTACGGCTCGACGTCGGTCGCGTGGATGCGGTCGTTCACCTCGTCGATGACGATCGTGACGCGTTGCGACACGAGCTCGTGCCCGTTCGGGTACATCGGCGAACCGCCCGTGCCGAGGATCGGGCGGAAGTACTCGCCGCCCGTCGTGCTCGCCTCGATCTTGCCGACCCAGTTCTCGCTGATGAGCCGCACGACGAAGAGCTTGTAGGTCGTGTACTGACCGTCGACCTGGAACGCGCCGTTCGCGTTGCTCGGGTACGGGTTGCCGACGGGCTCGGGCGGGAGCGGCTGGCCGATCTGCCAGACCTTCGGGGGCCACTCGTGCGGATCCGGCTCGAGGCACATCGTGATGTGCGAGCCGGCCCAGCGGCCCCCGATGGGGTAGTCGGGGTCGAGCTTCACCCAGCCGTGCGTCGCGAGCTCGGGGAAGAAGCTGCCGCTCACGTCGATGGCGTCCGGGTCGGACGAGGTGGTGGGCGTCCACTCGTAGCCGCGGTGGATCATCGCGAACTCGTCGTTCGAGCGGTCGCCGTCGAGCGTCGGCGCGTTGCCGAACACGAAGTCGCCGGACGCGTCCTTGAAGCTGCTGATGTGACCGTTGACGAGCTGGAAGCGCTCGGGACGCACGAGCGTCGCGGTGAGCGCGTTGTGGTACGGCCACTTGCCGGACGCCGGCACGCTGTCGAGGTCGACGCGGCGGTACGCGAGCAGCAGGCGACCGTCGGGCGTGAGGTCGGCGTTGCCGAACCCGTTGTTCGACGCCCCGCCGGTCACGTGACCCTCGGCGCTGTGGTGCGGGTCGATGAGCAGCGGCTGGTACTCGCGCGGGAGCGGCGGCGGGGTCTGGACGGCGACAGCGAGGGTGAGTGCGGCGAGCAGCATGACGGGCTCCGGGTGGGCGAGACGGACCGTGGGTGTCGGGGCGACGCGCCACGGTTCACCGGAGTCGCGCGAGGGCTCGCGGGCTCCGGACGACGACCGGTCCGGGGTCGGGCTCGGGGCGATGCGCGCGGGGCTCCCCTCCGGTCGTCGGGAGTCAGAGAGCGAGCGGGGCGCGGCGCGGACGGGAACGCGCGTTCCGCCGCGCGTGCCGCACGCGGCGCGGTTCACGGCGGCAGATCGGCGTTCCGGGGCGTCGGTCGGTACCATGCCCCGGGCGCACGGCCGCCGCGCGTGACGCGCGGGCCGCGCGCCGACCCGGGGAGCCCCGCCGCGTGATCGAGAACCTCTCCAAGACCCGGCGCAACGTCGCGCTCGGCGTGCTCGCGGTGCTCGTCGTCTGGTTCTGCTGGACCGTGCGGTCCGTGCTCAACCCGCTCGTGCTCGGGTACATCTTCGCGGCGTCGCTGCACCCGCTCGTCCAGCGCGTCGAGAAGCGCGGATGGAGCCGGCGCGCGGCGGTGAACCTCATCTTCGCGGGCTTCAGCCTGGTGCTCGTGAGCGTCGGCTTCGGGCTCTACGTGCAGGGCCGGATGATGGTGCGCGACGTCTTCGACGCGAACGTCGACCTCGTGGGCCGCGTCGAGCGCTCCTTCGACGACTTCGTCGACGAGCACCGCGACGTGCTCGAGGCGATCCTGCCGGAGGAGGACGAGCCGCTCGTGCTCGACGGGGGCGAGGAGAGCGACGACGCGACGGGCGGTGTCCTCGGCGGACCGGCGGGCGGCGCGGAGGAGCAGGCCGCCGGCGGCGGCGTCGACGGCACCGGCGGAGAGGTGGGCGGCGCGGGCGCGGGCGGGAGCGACACGTCGGCGCCGGACGGCGCGCAGCTCGCGGGCGCGACGGATGACGCGCCCGATGACGCGTCGGGCGCCGCGGGAGACGCCGCGGCACGCGTCGCCGCCGACGACGACGCCGTCGCGCCTCCCGACGAGGAGCCCCGCTACTTCTGGGACGTGCTGCGCGGCGGGTGGCGCGCGCTCGCCGACGAGCAGCAGGGCGCGGGCCGCATGGCGATCCGCGGCGCGGGCACGGCGTGGAAGGCGCTGCAGGACTGGTTCGGCTCCGTGCTCGGCTTCCTCACGCTCATCCTGCTGCTGCCCATCTACACCTGGTTCCTGCTCTTCGAGCTCGAGCGCATCCGCTCGTTCGTGAAGCGCTACCTGCCCGTGAACCAGCGCGACCGCGTGAGCCACGTCGCGCGGCAGATCGGCGCGGTGCTCGCGAACTTCTTCCGCGGCCGCCTGCTCATCTGCTTCCTCAAGGGGCTCGTGCTCGCGCTCGGCCTGTGGATCGCGGGCATCCCGTACGCGCTGCTGCTCGGGATGATGACGGGCTTCCTCTCGCTCATCCCGTTCGTCGGCACGCTCATGGGCTTCCTCGCGGCCTTCGCGCTGGGCCTGTTGCCGGAGGGCGCGACCTTCCTCGGGACGCTCGTCCGCGCGGGCCTCGTGTTCGGCGCGGGCGAGGTCCTCGAGGGCTACGTCTTCGTGCCGAAGATCCTCGGCGACAGCCTCGGCCTGCACCCGATGGTCGTCATCGTCTCCGTCTTCGCGGGCGGCGCGGCCTTCGGCATGTTCGGCCTGCTCCTCGCCCTGCCGCTCACGGCGTCGCTCGTCATCCTGTCGCGCGAGTTCGTGCTCCCGGCGCTCGCGCAGTTCGCGGACGAGGACGAGGAGGAGGACGACGAAGAAGAGGGAGGCGGCGGGGACGACGAGTCCTCGTCGCCCGCCGGCGCGGAGCCCGCGGGCGCCTGAGGCTGCGGCCGACGTCCGTCAGGAGGAACGCGCCGTGGTCCGCCGAGCGCGCCGACGCGCGCACCGCTCCGGGCGACGGGCCGTCGAGCGCGCCGGTCAGCCGGCCGCGGCCCCGTCGACCAGCCGCCACTCGAGCACCGGGCCGTCGTCCGGGTCCTCGACCTCGCCGCGGCACGTGAAGCCCAGCCGCTCGAGGATGCGGTGCGAGGCGTTGCGCTCGCGGAGCGTGCGCGCGGCGACGGTCGCGTCGGGGGCGGCTTGGCGCGCGATCGCGACGAGCGCGGCGGCCATCGCGCGGGCGACGCCGCGGCCCTCGTGCGCGGGGAAGGTGAAGTAGGCGATCTCGACCCGGCCGTCGGCGGGCGGCGCGACGAATCCGCACGTCCCCACGACGACGTCGCCCTCGGCGGCGAGGTAGCCGGTCCAGGGCGGCACGAAGCCGACGCGGCCGTAGAGCGCGCGGGTCGCCTCGAGCACGCCGGGCGCCTCGTGGGGGAGCGGCGCGTCGAGGCTCGGGACGGTGCCGTCCGCCGCGATGGCGTGGAGCTGCAGGTTCGGGTCGGTCATGGGGGCTCCCGCGATCCGGCGGGGCAGTGTACGGTGCGACCGGGGTCGGGGCCGCGCCCGGAGATCGCGCGGCCCGTCGGTGCGCGCCGCGCGGCACCGCGACCCGCACTCGGGACGAGGTGAGCCATGGCCAGGGACCAGGGATCGTTGTTCGGGGGGCCGACGCGCGCGGAGTTCCGCGTCGGCATCGTGCTCGGCCTCGCGCTGCTGCTCGCCGCGTGGCACGCGATGGAGCGGGAGCCGGAGGTCGTCGCGGCGCCGCCCGGGCGCGGCGCGTCCGAGAGCCCGTCGCCCGAGGGGACGCCGCCGGCGGCCTCCGACGACGACGCGGACGAAGAGCCCGCGACGCCGCCGCGTCTGTACCGCGTCATCGTCCCCGTGCCCGACCTCGAGCGCGCCGCCGCGTGGTACGGCGAGCTGCTCGGCGTCCCGGGCGAGCGCATCTCCGGCGGCCGGCACTACCTCGACTGCGGCGGCACGATCCTCGCGCTCTACCAGCCGTCCGGCGACGGCGACGAGGACGCGGCGCGCCCGCTCCCCGACCACCTCTACTTCGCGGTGCCCGACCTCGAGGCGGTCTTCGCACGCGCGGAGTCGCTCGGCGGGCTCTCGGCGGAGACCGGCGACGGCGACCTGCCCATGGGCGCGATCGCCGTGCGCCCATGGGGCGAGCGCTCGTTCTACACGAGCGACCCGTGGGGCACGCGCCTCTGCTTCGTCGACGAGGAGACGGTCTTCACGGGCTGGTAGGAGACGGGCGGGACCGACCCGGCGCCGAGCGGCGCCACGCGTCGCGTCGGTGCGCGTCGCGCGCGCCGTCGCCGCGACTCACGGACCGGACGGTTGCTTTCCCCGCGGGGCAGGGCAGACTTCCGGCTCTCCCTCCGGTGGGTCTCCCGATGTCCCCGCCCCGCGTCCGGTGCGCCGGACGCCTCCTCGCCGTCCTGCTCGGCGTCGTCTGCGGCGCGACGGGCGGGTCCGTGCCCGCGGCGCCCGTCGCGACGCCCGCTCGCGTGACGCCCTCCGAGCCGTCCTGCTCGGCGCCGCCTCGCACGACTCTCGCCGACCCGCCGCCCGTCGTCGTGCTCGTGACGCTCGACACGACGCGGCGCGACCGGCTCGGCGCGTACGCGACGCGCACCGACCGCGCGGGCAACGCGCTGCCGTCGCTCACGCCGCACCTCGACGCGCTCGCCGCGCGCGGGCTCGTCTTCGAGGAGGCGCGCACGACGAACCCCATCACCCTGCCCGCGCACGCCTCCATGCTCACGGGCACGTACCCGACGGCGCACGGCGTGCGCGACAACGGCATCTTCCGCGTCGCGGACGAGAGCGTGCTGCTCGCGGAGGCGCTCGCGGAGCACGGTGTGCGGACGGGCGCCGCGGTCGGCGCGCTCGTGCTCGACGCGCGCTACGGTCTCGCGCAGGGCTTCGAGCACTACGGGACGCCGCCGGTGCGCCGGCTCGGCCAGCCTTTGCGCGGCGCGGACCGTCCGGCCGACGAGGTCGTCGACGACGCGCTCGGCTGGCTCGACGGCGTCCCCGCGGACGAACCGGTCTTCCTCTGGGTGCACCTCTTCGACGCGCACTTCCCGTGGGAGCCGCCCGAGCCGCACCGCGCCGCGACGACCTCGCTCTACGACGGCGAGGTCGCGTTCTGCGACGCGCAGGTCGGGCGGCTGCTCGCGGCCGTCGACGCGCGCGGCCCGGCGCGGCGCCTGACGCTCGTCGTCGCCGACCACGGCGAGGGGCTCGGCGACCACGGCGAGGCCGCGCACGGCGTCTTCGTCTACGACACGACGATGCACGTGCCGCTGCTCGTCGAGGCGGCGGGCGTCGGGGCGGCGCGCCTGACGGCGCCCGTCTCGGTGACGGACGTCGCGCCGACGGTGCTCGGGTGGTTCGGCGTCCCCGCGGACGCGATGCCGGACGCGCGGGCCCCGTCATTGCTCGACACGGCAGCGACCGAGCTCGCCGCGCGCGCCGCCGGGAGCCCCGCCGCGCGCGGCGCGTCCGGGACCGCGGCGACGGCCCTCCCCGCGGCGCTCGCCGACCGCCCGCTCCCGCTCGACTCGCTCCTCCCGTGGCACGAGCACGGCTGGCACCCGGTGCGCGGGCTCGTGTGGCGCGGGCTCAAGCTCGTGATCGGCGCGCGCCCGGAGCTCTACGACCTGCGCGCGGACCCGGACGAGCGCGTCGACCTCGCGGCGGAGCGACCCGAGCGCGTCGCGGTCCTCCGCGCGCGTCTCGCGGACCTCGACGCCGAGCACCCGCCGCTCGACTGGCACCGCCGCGCCGTGCCCGACACCGCGACGGTGCACGTGCTGCGCAGCCTCGGCTACGCCGGCGCGGGCGACGGCTCGCCGCCGCCCCCGGGCGCCGACCTCCCCGACGCGCGCGACCGCCTGCCGGACCTCGCGCGCCGCGACGAGGCGCTCTTCCTCATGTGGAAGGGACGCCGGATGCTCGGGATCGACGGACTGCTCGCCGAGACGCCGCGCGCGCCGCACGGGAGCGCCGAGGCCGCGCGACACGCCGCGGGTCGTCGCGACCTCGCGGACGCGCACGCGCTCCTCGCGACGCTGCTCGCCGCGAGCCCGGACGACCCCGAGCTGCTGCTCTACCAGGGCGTCGTCGCGCTCGCGCTCGGCGACGCGGCGGAGGCCGTCGGGCTCTTCCGGCGCGTCGTCGTGCACCGGCCGCGCGCGGCGGACGCGCACTTCGACCTCGCGGCCGCGCTCGAGCAGACCGGCGACGACGCCGGCGCGCTCGCGGCGATGCGTCGCGCGCTCGAGCTCGAGCCGCGCGCGCTCCGTGCGTCGCTCTGGATGGCCGACCGCCACGAGGCGCGCGACGAACCGCACCACGCGGCGTGGTGGCTCGAGCGCCTGCTGGGCGACGCGCCCGTCGCCGACGACGAGCCCGACGAGGAGGTGCGCGCCGTCGCGACGCGGCTCGCGGAGCTGCGCCGTCGCGCCGCCGCGCGCGGGCTGGAGGTCGGGCCGCCGGAGTGAGCGCGCCGGCGCCTCGTCGCGCCGGAGAACGGCGCGCTCGGGGCGGGAGCCCGCGCCCTACGCCCATCTTCCCGCGCGGCCTACGCACGAGTTCGCACGGCCGGACTCCGGATCCCGGGGGATCCTGCCGATAAGCATCACATGACCACGGGGTCAACAACCATGACGATCCACACGAACCACGGGCGTCCCGACCCCCGCCGCGCGGCGAGCTGCGCGCACCACGAGGGCGACGCCTTCGACATCCTCGAGACCTGCCACGACCACATCCGGCAGCGGCTCGAGCGCCTCCAGGCCGTCGCGGAGGGCCTGCGCGACGACGGCACCTTCGACGAGCACCGCCTCGCGATGCTCACCGACGTCATCGCCTTCCTCGACACCGCGATCCCCATCCACACCGCGGACGAGGAGTCGACGCTCTTCCCGCTGCTGCGTCGCCACCCCGAGTTCAAGGGCGTCGACAACACGCCCATGGACTGCATGGAGATGCAGCACCGCGTGCACCAGGACGCGCGCCGCGACCTCGACGTCGGCATCCTCGAGCGCGACGCCGCGGCCACCGCGCGCGCGGCGATGAACATCGTCGTCGAGTACAGCGACCACATGCGCCGCGAGGAGGAGATCCTGTACCCGATGGCGCGCCGCCTCGTCACGGAGCCCGTCGCCCTCGACTGGATGGCGGACGAGATGCGGGCGCGACGCGCCGCCGCGGGACTCACCGACTGCTGATCACCTCCGAAAGGCCTCCCGCGTGCGCGTCCTCTTCGTCTCGACCTACCTCGCCCAGGAGCCGCTGGGCGTCATGTACCTCTCCGCGGCGCTCAAGGCCGCCGGCCACGAGACGAAGATGCTCTTCGTCCCCGACCCGTCCTTCCCCGCGAAGCTCAAGGCGTACGACCCGGGCGTCGTCTGCTACAGCTTCACGACGGGCGTGCACACGGCCGTCGACGGCCTGAACAAGATCGTGAAGCGCGTGCTCCCCGACGTCGTGTCGGTCGCGGGCGGTGCGCACGCGACCGTCGTGCCGGAGTTCCTCGAGGAGTCGAGCTTCGACGCGCTCTGCCGCGGCGAGGGCGAGGCGGCGATCGTCGAGCTCGTCGACGCCGTCGAGCGCGGCGACGACCCGTGCGACATCCCCAACATCTGGTTCAAGGACGCGGCCGGCACGATCCACCGCAACGAGCCGCGCCCGCTCGAGCCCGACCTCGACGGCATCGGCCAATGCGACCGCTCGCTCGTCTACGACGCGAGCGCCATCTACCGCAACAGCGACCGCAAGGTCATCAAGACCGACCGCGGCTGCCCGATGAACTGCAGCTTCTGCTTCCACCACGCGTGGAAGACCAAGGTCTACAAGGTCGGCAACAACGAGTACGTGAGGCGGCGCAGCGTCGACCACGTCATCGAGGAGGCGCTCGCCATCAAGGCCGAGTACCCGCTCGGCTTCGTGCACTTCCTCGACGACATCTTCAACGTGAACAACCGCTGGCTCGAGGAGTTCGCGGAGCGCTGGCCGAAGGAGGTGGGCCTGCCCTTCGACGCGATCCTCATGGCCAACATGGTCACCGAGAAGCACACGCGGCTGCTGAAGCAGGCCGGCTGCGTCTACGCGCGCATCGCCTTCGAGGCGGCCGACGACCACATGCGCAACGCCGTCATGCGCAAGAACACGACGCGCGCGCAGCTCGTGCGCGCCGCGAACCTCATCAAGGGCGCCGGCCTGCGTCTCGGCAGCCTCAACATGCTCGGCGGTCCGGGCAGCACCCTCGACGACGAGCTCGCGACCGTCGAGCTCAACATCGAGTGCGCGGTGGACCACCCGCTCTGCAGCCTGCTCCAGCCCTACCCGCTCACCGACATCAACGACATGACCAAGGAGATGGGCGTCGCCATGGACGCGTGGGACGAGTTCCCCGCGCTCTTCAACCGCACGACCTCCATCTCACGTCCCGACCGCCACCACTTCGAGAACCTCCACAAGTGGTTCCCGATCGTCGTGCGCAACCCGAAGCTCCTGCCGTTCGTGCGCCGCGCGATCCGCTGGCGCTGGCTCGGCCGCCCGTACACCTGGACCTACATGCTCTACAGCGAGTGGCTCGTCACCGAGCAGAACGAGCTCGTCCGCAAGGCGCAGGGCAAGGGCGGCGGGTTCCTCTGGCGCTGGCACGACTTCGGTCGGCGCGTCGTCACGAAGGGCTGCCTGCGGTTCGCGACCTTCGTCGCGGGACGCGGGGCGGCGAAGTGGGCCGCGCGGTTGAAGATCGGGGACGAGCGGACGGTGAGCCACCAGGACTAAGTCGGTGGAGGGGGCCGGGACCTGGGAGCCGTCCGCGGGCTGCGCCCTCGGCGGCTCGATCACCCGAAGAACGTCACCGACCCCGGGTACCGCCAGAGCTCGCCCTGGCTCGCCTTGATCGCGCCGACGATCGGGAAGACCACCGAGATGATGCCGAGCGCCCAGAGCAGCGGGATGCCGATGAGCACGAAGATGAGCAGAAGCGAGAGCACCACGTAGATCAGGAGCGAGACCATCCAGTTCGCGACGATGCGGCCGTGCAGGTCGAGCTCCGGCATGTCGCGCTTCTTGACCTGCCAGATGACGATCGGCGCGACGAACCCGGCGAGCGGGACGATGTAGCCGGCGAGCAGCGACAGGTGCAGGGCCATCGCCCACTGACGGGTCTCTTGCGACGACACGGCGGTCCCCCCGGGGATCTGCGGATGGTCCGGCCGCGCGCGACGAGGTGGCGCGCGGCACGGCTCCCTTCTCGGGATCCTGCACTCGGGGATTTCAGGACGCAAGAGCGCGGCGTCGCCCGCCGCGTCGCGCGACTCAGCCGGCCGACGCCTCGAAGGTCGCCTTGACGATCTTCAGCGGCGACTTCGGCTGGCCGCTGCGGCTGCCCTTGGCCTCGAGCTTCTTCACCGTGTCCATGCCGTCGACGACCTCGCCGAAGACGGTGTGGTTGCCGTCGAGGTGCGGCGTCGCGACGAAGGTCAGGAAGAACTGGCTGCCGTCCGTGTTCGGGCCGGCGTTCGCCATGCTCAGGATGCCCGGCTTGGAGTGCTTCGCGCCGGGGCCGAACTCGCCGCCGTACTTGTACCCGGGGCCGCCCGTGCCGGTGCCCAGCGGGCAGCCGCCCTGCGCCATGAAGCCGTCGATGACGCGGTGGAACGAGAGGCCGTCGTAGAAGCCGAGCTTCGTGAGGTACGCCGTGCTCGACACGTGCATGGGCGCGACGTCGGCCAGCATGCGAATCGCGATGTCGCCCTCGCTCGTCTCGAGCTTCCACGTGTAGGTGGTGCCCGCGTCGAACTCGACCTTCGGCGGCTTCGGCAGGCTCGTGCGCCAACCGCTGCTCGAAGTGTCGATGCCCTGCGAGGCGATGAAGTCGTCGAGGGCGGCGAGGGAAGCGTCGGACGTGCCTGAGGTCATGGGTCTCTCGTGTCGGTGGGGGTGCGTGGGTCCGGCCGCCGCGTCGCGTGCCCGTCGGCGGCGGTCGGTCCGCGGTCCGTCAGTCGACGAGCCGCGCGGTGATGATCGAGTCGAGGCCGGGGAAGTTCTCGTCGAGGTACGCGTTGCCGTCGCGGTACACGAGACCCTGCTTGCTCGTGGGCGACTCGCCGTACTTGGCCTCGAGGGAGTCGACGACTTCCATGCCCTGCACGACCTCGCCGAACGGCGAGAAGCCCTGCGCGTCGAGGAAGCCGTTGTCGCCGTAGTTGATGAAGAGCTGCGTGGAGCGGCTGTGCGGCGCGCTCGTCTTCGCGTAGGTGATGAAGCCGCGCTGGTTGCTCTTGACGACGGGGTCGTCCTGCATGGTGTTCGTCTTCCACCACTTGGAGACCTGCGGGTCGCCGTGGATGCCGAACTGCGCCATGAAGCCCGGCACGACGCGGAAGAACCGGATGCCGTCGAAGTAGCCGGCCTTCACGAGGTTGTAGAAGCGGTCGGCGCCGTTGGGCGCCCAGTCGCGGTGGACCTCGATGACGACGTCGCCCTTGGTCGTCGTGAACTTCGCGCGGAAGGTGGCGGGCGCGGTCTCGTTCATCTCCGGCGCGCGCGGCGACTGGAGGAGCGACTTGTCGGGGGTCGCGGACGCGACGGGCGGCGGCGCGGCGGGCTCGCCCTGCGACTCGGCGGTGTCGGCGGCGGGGGTCGTGTCGGCGGGCTCGGCGCCCTGACCGCAGGCGACGGTGAGCGCGAGGAACGCGGTGGAGACGGCGAGGAACAGGCGGCGACGCATCGCGTCATCCCTCCGTGCGGCGGGCGATCGGGTCCGGAGCGCGGGAGGATACATAATCACCGGCCATGCCCGAACTCCCTGACGTCACCGTGTACGTCGAGCGCCTGCGCGCCCACGTGGGCGGTCGCGTGCTGCGCCGGGTGCGGATGCGCAGCGCGTTCCTGCTGCGCTCGGTGGACCCGCCGTTGTCGGCGGTGGACGGCCGCGTCGTGCGGTCGGTGGAGCGGATCGGGAAGCGGCTCGTGCTCGGCTTCGGCGACGCGGAGGACGGCGCGGCCGCGCACGATGCGCCGGCCCCGGACGACGCGTCGGACGCGGACCTCTTCCTCGTGCTGCACCTCATGATCGCGGGGCGGCTGCGCTGGAAGGCGCCGGGCGCGGCGGTGCCCGGCAAGGTGGGGCTCGCGGCCTTCGACTTCGACGACGGGACGCTCGTGCTCACGGAGGCGAGCCCGAAGAAGCGCGCGAGCCTGCACGTCGTGCGCGGGCGGCAGGCGCTCGCGGCATTCGACCGCGGCGGGCTCGAGCCGCTCGACGCGTCGCCCGCCGCCTTCGCCGCCGCGCTGCGCCGCGAGAACCACACGTTCAAGCGCGCGCTCACTGATCCGCGCGTGCTGAGCGGCGTGGGCAACGCGTACTCGGACGAGATCCTGCACCGCGCGCGGCTCTCGCCGTTCAAGCGTACGGCCGACGCGACGGACGACGACCTCGAGCGCCTGCGCGTCGCGACGGTCGAGGTGCTCGTCGAGTGGACGGACGCGCTGCGCGCCGAGGTGGGGCGCGGCTTCCCCGACAAGGTCACCGCCTTCCGGCCGGGCATGGCCGTGCACGGGAAGTACGGCGAGCCGTGCCCCGTCTGCGGCGCGCCCGTGCAGCGCATCCTCTACGCGGAGAACGAGGCGAACTACTGCGCCGGCTGCCAGACGGGCGGCAAGCTCCTCGCCGACCGCGTGCTGAGCCGCCTCATGAAGGACGACTGGCCGCGCACGCTCGAGGAGCTCGAGGACCGGAAGCGCGGTTAGCGCGCGTCAGGGATCACGACTTCGACGTGAGCTTCTCCACGACCTGGTCGCGCAGCGCGGTGGCCTCGTCGCTGAACCAGGTGTCGAGCCAGGGCTGCTCCTCGTCAGACGCGCGCGCGACGACGGCGTCGCGCACGGGGCCGCGGACGACGCGCTTGGCCTGGGCGTAGGCGTCGTGCGGGATCTCGGCGAGCTCGCGGGCGCGCTCGAGCGAGCGCTCGAGGACGGTATCGGCGGCGACGCACTCGTCGAGCAGGCCGAGGTCGAGGGCCTGCGGGCCGTCGTAGAGGCGGCCCTCGACGGCGATGCGCGACATGACGGACGGGCTCACCTGGGCGCGCAGCGTCTCCGCGACGACGACGGGCAGGCCGACGCCGAGCCGCGTCTCGTTGAGGCCCATCGTCATGCGGCCGTCGGTCGCGACGCGCGCGTCGCACTGGAGCGCGAGGACGCAGCCGCCGGCGACGGCGTGTCCGTTCACGGCGGCGACGACGGGCCGCTCGCAGCAGAAGATCGAGAGCATGACGCGCTGGAAGAGCCGCATGAAGCCGAGCATGCCGTCGCGGTCGAGCTCGCCGAGCTTGACGAGGTCGAGGCCGGCGCTGAAGAAGCGGTCGTAGCCGGTGACGACGAGCGCGGTGCCGTCGGACTCCAGGAACTGCACGAGCGCGCCGTCGAGCGCGACGAGCATCTCGGGGTTCATCGCGTTCGCCTTGCGGTTGTCCATCCGCAGGACGGTCACGTCGTCGTGTGCCTGGAGTTCCATGTGCCCGTGTGCTCCTCGTGTGCGTCCCGTGCGCCCGTCGGGTGCGGCCGCGCAGGACATCATGCCGACCGCGTGAGGATCGTGCAGGCCGTGTGAGGATCGCGTGGGATTCACGGGGCTCTCACGTCGGCCACCGACTTGCCGGCGGTGGCCGCCAGCACGAGGAGGCCGCCGAGGAGCGCGGTCGTCGCGGGGACCTCGCCGTGGAGCAGCCAGGCCCACACGGGTCCGAAGGTCGGCTCGAGCATGAGCAGCAGGGAGGCCTCGAGGGCGGGGACGCGGCGCAGGCCCTTCGTGACGAGCACGTAGGCGAGGCCGATCTGGAACGCGCCCAGATAGAGGAGGACGCCGAGGTCTCCGCCGGAGGGCGCGGTCTCGACGGGGAGGGCCCACGGGAGGCAGGCGAGGAAGGCGAGCAGGTTGCCGAGGACGACGGGCGCGAGAGCGGCGTCGGCGGTCGTGTCCTCGCGGCGGGCGAGGGCGCGGAGGCCGAGCACGGTCGCGGCCCAGCAGGCGCCGGTCGCGACGCCGAGCAGGTTGCCCGTCGCGGGGTCGGGCGCGCTCGAGCTGGGGGCGTCGCCGCCGCGGACGACGAGCACGAGCCCGGCGGCGAGCGCGCCCATGAAGAGGAGGTCGCGGGCGCGCGAGCGTTCGCCGAGGAGCCGCGGCGCGATGGCCATGACGTAGAGCGGCGCGGTGCCCTGGAGGAAGGTCGCGTTGGCGGCGGTCGTGAGCCGGTTGGCGAGGACGTAGAGCACGAGCGTGCCGGCGTAGGCGACCCCGACGCCGGCGGCGCGCCACGAGAACCCGGCCCGGGCGCCGGGCACGGCGACGAGCAGGACGAGCGCCGCGATCCCGCACCGGAACCCCGCGATCTGCCACGACGTCATGGAGCAGGCCTTCACGCCGGCCCCGCCGGTGGAGAAGAGGAGCGCGGCGACCACGAGTGCGAGGCGGGCGAGTTTCACGACGGGAGCTCCCCGACGGTGGACGCCCCGCGAGGCCGACGCGCGGGGGCGCCCGGAGCCCCGCGCCCGCCCCCGCCGTCCGGCGTTCCGACGAGGCCGACGGCCGCACCGTCCTTCCCGCCCGCCGGGCCGCTCACCCGACCCTCCACCGAGCCACTCCGAGCAGAAGCCGAAACCAGGGCCTTCACCGGCCGCGCCCGCCCCGGCGCCGCGCTCCGGTCGTCGCCCCACGCCCAGGCGGCCGCGGTCCGGTGCCAGGCCGGGGCGCCGCCGACCCTCCCCGCTGCAAGACCGCATCCGCTACAATCCCTCGCTTTTTCAAGCTCCACGGAACCCGCAGCGTCATGGGCGTCAGCACCTCCGACATCGCGTTCACCCTCCACGACGTCGCCAAGTCGTTCGGCACCCGGGTGCTCTTCGAGGGTGTCACGCTCTCGTTCCTCAAGGGCGCGCGGATCGGCGTCATCGGCCCGAACGGCATGGGCAAGTCCACGCTGCTGCGCATCATCGCCGGCGAGGACACGGAGTTCGACGGCACGGCTGCGGCGACTCCGGGTCTGACGATCGGCTACGTGCACCAGGAGCCAGTGCTCGATCCCGAGCTCACGGTCATGGGCAACGTGGAGAAGGCGGTCGAGCCGATCCGCGCGATGATCAAGGAGTACGAGGACATCTCGGCGCGGCTCGGCGAGGACATCCCCGAGGACGAGATGACGGACCTGCTCGAGAAGATGAGCCGGTTGCAGGACGACATCGAGTCGAAGGACGCGTGGGAGCTCGACCGGCACATCGAGCAGGCGATGATGGCGTTGCGCCTGCCGCCGCCGGACAGCCCGGTGACGAACCTGAGCGGCGGCGAGAAGCGTCGTGTCGCGTTGTGCCGGACGCTCATGGAGCACCCGGACCTGCTGCTGCTCGACGAGCCGACGAACCACCTCGACGCGGCGACGGTCACGTGGTTGGAGCGTCACCTGCAGGAGTACAACGGCACGGTGATCCTCATCACCCACGACCGTTACTTCCTCGACAACGTCGTGGGGTGGATGCTCGAGATCGACCGCGGGACGGCGCGGCCCTACAAGGGCAACTACAGCAGCTACCTCGAGCAGCGCGAGGAGTTCTACCGCCAGCGCAACAAGCAGGACGACGAGCGGGCGAAGCTCATCGCGCGCGAGCTCGACTGGATCCGCAAGAACCCGAAGGGCCGCACGACGAAGAGCAAGGCGCGCGTGCAGCGCTACGACGACCTCGTCGCGGAGGCGCGCAAGGCGGTGAAGGACGAGGTGCGGCTGCACATCCCGTTCACGCGCCGGCTGGGCGACAAGGTCATGCACGTGAAGGGCGTCGAGAAGGCGTTCGGCGACCGCAAGCTGCTCGACGGGCTGTCGTTCGAGATGCCGCCGGGCGCGATCCTGGGCGTGGTGGGTCCAAACGGCACGGGCAAGACGACGCTCATGAAGATGATCGTCGGGCAGGAGACGCCGGACGCGGGCGCGATCGAGCTCGGCGAGACGGTGGACCTCTGCTACCTGGACCAGAGCCGCGACGAGCTGAACCCGGAGAACTCGGTCTACGACGAGATCACGGGCGGCACGGAGGTCATCCGCGTCGGGGACATCGAGCTCAACGGACGCGCGTACGTGTCGCGCTTCAACTTCCGCGGCGCCGAGCAGAGCAAGCTCATGGGCACGCTGTCGGGCGGTGAGCGCAACCGCGTGCAGATGGCGAAGATGCTCGCGAAGGGCGGCAACCTCGTGCTGCTCGACGAGCCGACGAACGACCTCGACCTGCCCACCCTGCGGCACCTCGAGGAGGCGCTGCTCGAGTTCCCGGGCTGCTGCATCGTGGTGACCCACGACCGGTGGTTCCTGGACCGGATCGCGACGCACATCCTCGCGTTCGACGTCGACCTGGGCGTGCACTTCCACCCGGGCAACTACGAGAGCTGGCGCGAGAAGCGGCGGGAGCTGCGCGAGGCGGCCGGCATGTCCGCCGACGAGGCCGTCGGCACGCACCGGAAGTTCGGCGGGAGCTAGGAGCGATGGTCGCACGCGGGATCGGGGGGAGGTTCGGGCGGAGAGCGATCCTGCGGGTGCGTGGTCGGGCGGTGCGTCGACGGCTCGGCGCGGTGCGCGGCGGCGTGCTGCTCGCCGTGATCGCGGGGCTCGCGGCGTGCGGCGACGCCGCGACGTCGGGCGGTGCGCCGGGGCCCGCGGAGGAGGGAGCGTCGGAGGTCGTGTCGGGGGACGCGGGTGTCGTGGCGGACGCGGAGGAGGTGTCCGCGGACCCCGTCCCGGAGCCGCCCACCTCCGCCCCCAGCCACCCGGGAGACGGTGACGCCGCCCCGGCGTTACCCGATGCCCCCGCCGACGGAGCCCCCGCCGTGACCGCCGCCCCGCTCAGCGCGCTGCCCATCGTCGAGCCCACCTGGCCGGACCACCTCGCCGAGATCGTCGCCGAGGCGCGCGACGAGTTCCGCGTGCCGACGGTCACCGTCCGCGGCCGCGCGAAGCTGCCACCCGGGCTCATCGTCGTCGACGTGCGCGCCGCGGAGGAGGCGGCCGTCTCCGCCGTGCCGGGCGCGCGCCTGCTCGACAGCAAGGCGAAGCGCCGCGCGTTCCTCGAGGAGGAGCACGAGCAGCCGGTGCTCGTCTACTGCACGGCGGGCTGGCGCTCGGCGGAGTTCACGCGCGACCTGCGCGCCGCCGGCGTCGACGCCTACAACCTCGAGGGCGGCCTCTGCGCCTGGGCGCTCTACGGCCAGGCGCTCGTCGACGCCGCCGGCGAGCCGACGAAGCGCGTCCACGGCTACTCGAAGGACTGGGCCGACTGCGTCCCGCCGGGGTACGAAGCGGTCTGGTAGGGGGCGACCGCCCGCCTACCCGAACCCGCCCTCCCGCGCGTGGTCGACGAGCGCGTCGCGCACGCGGCCGGCGAAGCGGCGGTCCGACACGCGGCCCAGGTGCGCGGCGGGCTCCTCGTCCGCGACGTAGGCCGTCGTCGCGAGACGGTAGGTGCGGTCGCGCTGCGGTGACGCGCCGCGCGCGGTGAGCGCGGCCGCCGCCGAGGGCGCGAGGTCGCCGCCCTTCACGTCCGCGAGCACGAGGTGGTCCATCCAGCTCTCGGCGACCCACACGTCGCCCGTGCGCACGACGCCCGCGCGGAGCCGCCCGACGCAGCTGTCCACGGGGTAGACGCCGAGGTCCGCGTCCGTGCGCGCGACGAGCGCCTCCTCGAACCAGCGGCGCAGCGGCTCGTCCTGGAGGTCGCCGCCCAGCGTCCCGAGCTCCTCGCCGAGGCTCAGCGGCCGCTCCCCGTCGCGCGCGATGTTCACGAACGCGTGGAGGTGCGGCTCGCCGCGGTAGTGGAGGACGGCGCCCGGCCCCTCGAGGCGCACGATCTGCGACGGCCCGGCGCCCGCGCGACGCCCGCCCTCGTGGTCGACGTCGTAGTCCGCGAGGTGCAGCGCGTCGACGCCGCCGTTCGCGGCGAGGCACTCCCGCGCGAACGCGACGTCCTCGTCGGGCCAGGTCGAGAGCACGAGGTCGACGAAGCGCTCGACGTGCGCCCGGCGCGCGGCCGGCAGCTCGCCGACCGCGAGGCCGTCGAAGCGCCCGCCGCGCCCCTGCACGCCGACCCGCACCTGCGGCGGCGCGCGCTCGACCCGCACGACCGACCGCTGGCCGTCCGTGAGCGACCCGATGAGCGCCTGGGCCACGAGGAGCTGGTCGCGGTAGACGTTGCCCGGCAGGCCGACGGACCCGTTGCCGCGCTGGTCGCCGTAGATCTGCGGGCCGCCGAAGGCCGCGCCCTCGACGCTCGCCCCGCCGATGCGCAGGTTCACGTGCGGGCCGCTGAGCACGATCTGCCACGGCCCGTCGCGCGGGTCGCCGCACGCGAGCAGCCGCATGACGTGCACGCCCGGCCAGTTGACGAACCACTGGTTCGGCATGCGCACGCGGCCCTCCGCGCCGAGCCCCGCGTGGAACAGGTCGACGAGCACCTGCCGCACGTCCCACGACAGCGTGCCCGCGTCGATCGGCAGGCCGCCGCCGCCGACGCCCCGGTTCCAGTACTGACGCCACGGCGAGTCGTAGGGCACGCACGCGCGCTCGCGCGCCGCGTCCGGCAACGCGTCCATGAGGCGCGCCGCGAGCTCGTCGGCGGGCGCGAGCTCCGCGCTGCGCGACGGCGGCAGCAGCAGGTAGCGCCCGACCGTCCCGAGGGCGGCGGTCGCGCCGAGGCCGACGCCGAGCTTGAGGACGGTGCGGCGGTTCATCGCGTCGGGGGGAGCGGGGCGTCGCGCGGGCGGGGGAGCACCCCATCATAGTGCGCGCGGATCACCTCGGACGACGGCGCCGTCGTCGCGACATGGGAAGCGTTCGACACGTCGTGCGAAGCGCCGGCGAGTCGGCGGGCGTTCACTGCGGCACGCCGGCCGTTTCACCACGATCGCGCGCCGGATCCGGCCTTCAAGGTCGTGTGCCTGCCTCCCGATGAGGGAACGCGGGGACGAGGGGTCCCCGCCTCCGAAGCACCATCCTCCGGCGCCGAGCGTTCCCCGATGATCGCGCGCAAGTCCGCCTCCATGCCCGTGCTCTGCGCGGGCGCGCTGCTCGTCACGGCGGCGGTCCTGGCGGTCGGATCGTGGTGGGAGCCGGACGCCTCGCGCGACGCGCCCGCGCTCGCGGCGACGGCGGCGGACGCCGTCGAGGAGCACGTCGCGACGACGCCGGTCGGCGGGCCGCTGCTGCCGCTGCCGACGGACGTCGAGGTCGACCCCGTCCGTCGCACGCTCGGCGAGCGGCTCTTCCACGACACCGGACTGTCCGCCGACGGGACAGTCTCCTGCGCGACCTGCCACGACCTCGCGCGCGGCGGCGTCGACGGACTGCGCGTCTCGCGCGGCGTCGGCGGTCGCGAGGGCGAGCTCAACGCGCCCACCGTGCTCAACGCCGCCTTCAACTTCCGCCAGTTCTGGGACGGTCGCGCGCCGACCCTCGAGGACCAGGTGGACGGCCCGCTGCTCCATGCCGACGAGCTCGGCTCCGGCTGGGACGCCGCGCTGGCCCACGTGCGCGCCGACCCGGTCTACCGCGAGCTCTTCGCCGACGCGTACGACGGCCGCATCGTGCGCGAGACGATCTGCAACGCCATCGCGACCTTCGAGCGCTCGCTCGTCACGCCGGGCGCGCGCTTCGACCGCTTCCTGCTCGGCGAGGCCGACGCGCTCGACGCGCGCGAGCTCCGCGGGCACGAGCTGTTCCTCGAGCTCGGCTGCACGACCTGCCACCAGGGCGTGAACATCGGCGGCAACATGTTCCAGGTGTTCGGGCGCATCCGGCCGTTCTACGAGGACGACGCCGAGGTCGCGCCCGCCGACCGCGGGCGCTTCAACGTCACGGGTCGCGAGGAGGACCTCCACAAGTTCAAGGTCCCCTCGCTGCGCAACGTCGCGCTCACCGCGCCCTATCTCCACGACGGCTCCGTCGAGACGCTCGGAGAGACGGTGCAGCTCATGGCGCGGCACGAGCTGGGATTCGACCTCACCGATCCCGAGGTCGACGCGCTCGTCGCCTTCCTCCACACGCTCACCGGCGAGCAGCCGGCGTCTCCATGAGCTCGCGGCGCAAGCGCATCGGCTCCGGTCTGGCGGTCGTCGCGTTCGTGTGCTCGCTCTCCGTCCTCGTCTGGCCCGAGCGCTCGAGGCACGAGGTCCTCGACGAGCTCGTGCTCGAGCTGCGCCGCCGCGAGGTCGAGCTCAACGAGGAGCTGCTCCTGCTCCAGGGCGGCCTGGCTCGCAGCTACGACCGGATGGCGCACGAGGTCGTGGCGCTGCGGGAGCTCCAGCGTCGCCTCGAGGACGAGGTCGCGCTCGCCGAGCCCGGGCTGCGCGGCGTCCTCGAGCCGCAGGTCAAGCGCTACGAGCTGCTCGTGACGAAGCGCGAGACGCTCGCCGAGGACTTCCCGCCGGCCGACTCGCTGCTGCACAACTCGACCGCGCTGCTGCCGCGCGCGCTCGCCGACTTCCGGGCGCACGTCGAGGGGACGCCGCGCAGCCGGCTGCTCGTGCGGCTGGCGGAGGAGGTCGAGCACGTCGTGCTGCGCTACCTCGTCACGGGCTCCGCGTCGTCGCGCGCGGACGCCGACCGGGGCATCCTCGCGCTCGAACGCGTCGCGGAGACCGCGGGCGTCGGTCGCGACGCGGCCGTCGTCCTCGCGCACGCTCGCACGATCCTCGACTCGAAGACCGAGACCGACGCGCTGCTCCGCGCGCTGCTCGACGTGCCCACGCCCGCCGTGCTCCAGCAGATGATGGAGGTCGCGCTCGCGCATCGTCGGCAGGCGCTCGCGGACGCGTCGCACCTGCGGCGCCTGCTCGTGCTGCTCGCGGTGGCGCTCGGTCTCTACATCGCGTGGGCCGTGCAGCGTCTTCGCCGCACGGCGCGGCGGCTCGACACGAGCAACGCCCAGCTGTCCGTGCAGCGCGAGTACGCGGAGCGCCTCGTGCGGTCGATGGCCGACCCGCTGTTCGTGGTCGGCCCGGACGGCCGCCTCGTGCGCGCCAACGACGAGGCGTGCCACCTCCTGGGCGAGCCGGTGCTCGCGCTGCGCGGGCGCGCGTTCGCCGCGGTCGCGAGGCTCGCGTCGCGCGATCCGGACGACGACGCGGTCACGCCGCTGCTCCGCGGCTGCCGCGAGGGCGAGGACGTGCGCGACGTGCGCGCCGAGCTCCTCCCGCGCGGCGGCGCGACCGTCCCCGTGGCGTTGTCGTGCGCGCGGGTCTCCGGCGAACGCGGCGACGTCGTCGTCGTGGCGCGCGACCTCCGAGCGCAGCTCGACCTCCACGAGCGCGAGAAGGAGCTTGCCGTCGCCGAGGCGGCGAAGCGCGTGCTCGAGCGGCGGCAGGACGAGCTCCGTCGCGCGAAGGAGGAGGCCGAGAGCGCGAACCTCGCCAAGAGCCGCTTCCTCGCGAACATGAGCCACGAGCTGCGCACGCCCATGAACGGCATCATCGGCATGTCCGAGGTCATGCTGCTCGACGCCGACGCGGGCGAGCTGCGCGAGGGGCTCGAGACGATCCACGGCTCGGCGCGGAGCCTGCTCGGAATCCTCAACGACATTCTCGACTTCTCGAAGATCGAGGCGGGCTCGCTCGAGCTCGAGTGCGCGCCGGTGGACGTGGTGTCGACGGCCGGCCAGGTCGTCGAGCTGCTCGCTCCGCAGGCGCGCGACAAGGGCCTCGCGCTCGGCGTGCTCGTCGAGCCCGGCGCGCCGCGCCGCCTGCTCGGCGACCCGCTGCGCTTCCGGCAGATCCTCATGAACCTCGCGGGCAACGCGCTGAAGTTCACGGCGCGCGGGAGCGTCGTGATCCGGCTGCGCGCGGGCGACGAGGGGCGGCTGCGCGTCGAGGTGCAGGACACGGGCATCGGCGTCGAGCCCGAGGTGCAGGCGACGATCTTCAGCCCGTTCAGCCAGGCGGACGCGTCGACGACGCGGCGCTTCGGCGGCACGGGGCTCGGCCTCTCCATTTCGCAGCAGCTCAGCGAGCACATGGGCGGGCGCCTCGCGCTCGACAGCGTGCCCGGCGAGGGCAGCACCTTCTGGTTCGAGCTGCCGGTGTCGGGGCCGCCCGACGCGGACGTCGCGGAGGACGTCGACGCGTCGCCCGCGGTCCCGGGGCTCGCGCGGCTGGGCGTGCTCCTCGTGGAGCGCGAGCCGGCGGCGGGCGCCGTCGTCGTCGAGGCGCTCGAGGCGGAGGGCGCGGCGGTCGACGTCGTCGGCGGCGCGGGCGAGGTGCACGCGTCCGAGCGCAGCCGCGCGGACGTCGTGCTCGTCGACGGCGAGGACCTCGTCCCGCGCGGCGAGGAGCTCGCGTCGACGCTCGGTGTCCCGCTCGTGGTCCTCGAGCCCGTGCGCCGCGCGACGTCGGACGCGGGCGGAGCTCGGGGCGTGCGTCACGTCGGCTGGCCGCTCGTGCAGCCCGCGCTCGTCGAGGTCCTGCGGCGTGCCACGGGACGCGACGAGGGCGACGTCGCCGGGGCGACGCGGTGCGACGACGCGCAGGCCCAGGGGGCCGAGCGCGCCGGGTCGTCGTCGGCGGCCGAGCCCGCGGCACACGACGACGACGCGCCGTCGCGCGCGCTCGAGGTCCTCGTCGTGGAGGACAACCCGACGAACCGCCGCGTGGCCCGGCTGCTCCTCGAGCGCTGCGGCGTGCGCGTCGTGACGGCCGACGACGGGAGCGGCGCGCTCGACCTGCTCGAGCAGCGGCGCTTCGACCTCGTGTTCATGGACTGCCAGATGCCGGTGCTCGACGGCTACGAGGCCACGCGCCGGCTCCGGGCGCGCGAGGGCGAGGGAGTCCACACGACGGTCGTCGCCATGACGGCCAACGCCATGAAGGGCGACCGCGAGCGCTGCCTCGCCGAGGGCATGGACGACTACGTGACGAAGCCGCTGGGTCTCGCCGAGCTGCGGTCGGTCGTCGAGCGCTGGGGCGGCGCCCCGCAGCGATCGTAGGCGGTCCCGCGATCCCGGGGCTGGCCGGACACGCCGCGCGATCGGCAGGATGAGGGCATGACCGACGCCGTCACGCTCCGCGCGATCGACCCGACCACCGTGCGGACGATCTGCGCGCTCTCCGTCCGCGAGGACCAGCGCGGGTTCGTCGCGCCCAACGCGATCTCGATGTCCGAGGCCGCCGTGTCGGAGGTCGCGTGGTTCCGCGCGGTGTACGCCGGCGAGGAGCCCGTCGGCTTCCTCATGCTCGACGTCGGCGAGCACGACCAGCCGCCGTACCTCTGGCGCTTCATGATCGACGCCGCGCACCAGGGCCGCGGTCACGGGCGGCGCGCGCTCGGGCTGCTCGTCGAGCACGTGCGGGAGCGCTTCCCCGACGCGCGCGAGCTGCTCACGAGCGTCGTCGAGGGCGACGGCGGCCCGAAACCCTTCTACCTGGGCCTCGGCTTCGAGGACACGGGGCGCGTCGAGGACGGCGAGACCGTGCTGCGCCTGCCGCTCGGGGACGGCCCGTCGTGATGTTCAACGCTCCGCTGTCCGTCGCGCGCGCCGATCGGCTCGTCGACGTGCTCGAGCTCGAGCCCGGCGCGCGCGTGCTCGACGCGGGCTGCGGGAGCGGGCGCTTCCTCCTGCGGCTCGTCGAGCGCACGGGCGCCGACGGGCTGGGCGTCGACGTCGACGCGGCGGCGATCGCGTCCGCGCGCGAGGAGGCGGCGCGGCGGCTCGCGCCCGGCTCGCGCGACCCGGCCGCGTCCTCGCCCACGGCCGGCACCTGCGCGTTCCGCGACACGGGGCTCCCCGACGACACGCTCGAGCGCGGCTCCTTCGACGCGGCCGTGTGCATCGGGTCCACGCACGCGTTCGGGCTCGGGGACGGCGCGTACGAGCGCGCCCTCGACGCGCTCTCCGCGCTCGTGCGTCCCGGCGGCCTGCTGCTCGTGGGCGACGGCTACTGGAAGCGGCCGCCGGACGCGGAGTACCTCGCGTTCCTCGGCGAGCCGACGGGCATCGACCGCGACCACGCGGGCAACGTGGGCGTCGGCGTCGCGCGCGGGCTCGTGCCGCTCCACGCGTGCGTGAGCGACGACGACGAGTGGGACGAGTTCGAGTGGGGTCACCGGCGGCGCATCGAGCGCGAGGCCGCCGCGCACCCGGACGACCCGGCGTGGAGCGAGCGGCTCGCGAAGAGCCGCGCGTGGCGCGACGCGTACCTGCGCTGGGGACGCACGACGATGGGCTTCGGCTTCTACGTCTTCCGGACGCCGCGCGACGGCTGAGTGTCGCGCCGCCCACGCCGCGCCACGCCGACGCCGGCTCGCGAGGTGCGCCGGGCTCCCGGCGAGGGCGGGCCGGCGGTAGACTGGCGCGCATGCCTCCCACCCCCGACGCCGGGTCCTCCCGCCCGGCCCCGTCGACGGCGTCCCCGAACGCGCCGTCGAGCCCGGAACCCGCCGCCTCGCCCGCCGACCTCGACGCCGTCCCCGCGCCGCGCGTCGTGAGCCTGCTGCCGTCCGCCACGGAGATGGTGTGCGCCGTCGGCATGGAGGCGCACCTCGTGGGCGTGTCGCACGAGTGCGACCACCCGGAGTCCGTCGTCGGGCGGCCGGCGCTCACGCGCAGCCGGCTGTCGATCGACCGCTCGTCCGGCGCCATCGACCGCGAGCTGCGCGAGGTGCTGCGCGACGCGCTCGCCGTGTACGAGGTGGACGCCGACGCGCTCGAGCGCGCGCGGCCGGACGTCATCGTCACGCAGGACCTCTGCGACGTGTGCGCCGTGGCGCAGGACGACGTGCTCGCCGCGGCGCGTCGCCTCGTGAACCCCGAGCTGCGCGTCGTGAACCTCCACCCGCTGCGCCTGGACGACGTGCGGCGCGACCTCGAGCGCGTGGGCGAGGCGCTCGACCGCGAGGAGGAGGCGCGCGCCGCGGTGGCCGCGTTCGACGCGCGGGTCGCGGCGGTGGCGGACCGCGCCGAGCGCGCCGTCGTGTCCGGCGACTCGGGCAGCCACCCGAGCCGTCCGCGCGTGCTCACCATCGAGTGGATGGACCCGGTCATGGTCGGCGGGTTGTGGATGCCGGAGCTCGTGTCGCTCGCGGGCGGCGAGCCGCTCGTCACCGCGCCCGGCGAGTTCGCGCCGACGCTCGACCGCGACGCGCTCGCCGCGCTCGACCCGGCGCCGGACGTCGTGCTCGTGAAGCCGTGCGGGTTCCCGCTCGAGAAGACGCTCGCCGAGGGCGACGCGCTCGCGGCGCTCCTGCGCTCCATGCCCTGGCCGGCCGTCGAGAGCGGCGCGCTGTGGGTCGCGGACGGCAACGCGTACTTCAACCGGCCGGGCCCGCGGCTCGCGGACTCGCTCGAGATCCTCGCGGCCTGCGTGCACCCCGGCGTGTTCGCGGACCTCGCCGAGCGGCACGCGGCGGCGTTCCGGCGGTTCGGCGTGCGCGGCTGAGCCGCGGCGCCGCCCGCGCGCCCGCCGCCCGCGCATGCCGGAGCCGCGGCGACCCGCCGGCGCGTGCCCGCCCGTGGTCGCGCGCGGCGGCGGACTGCTACCCTTCGCGGCATGACCGCTCCCGCACGACCGCCGCTCCGCGGCCGCCCCCGTCCCGTCGCGCGCCGCTCGTCGCGCGCGCTCGTCGTCCTCGCGTGCCTGCTCGTCGCGCCGCTCGCCTGCGCCGGCGTGCGCCTGCGTCCCGACGGCGTCCCGCCGCCGCCCGCCGGCGGCCTGGCGGAGAACCTCGAGGCGCACGTGCGCTTCCTCGCGTCGGACGCGCTGCGCGGTCGCGACACCGGCACCGAGGAGTCGCTGCTCGCGGCGGAGTACATCGCGGCGGTGCTCGAGGCGGCGGGCTGCGAGCCGGCCGGCGAGGACGGCGGCTGGTACCAGACGTTGGACCTCGTCGGGCTCGACCTCTCGCGGCCCGCGGCGTTCATCCTGAGCGGCGGCGACGTCGCGCCCTTCACCGGCGCGCACGGCGAGGACTTCATGCTCATGTCGGGCGTCGAGGGCGTGCGCGGCGCGCGCATCCTGCGCATGACGGACCCGGAGGTCGTGCCGTCCGCGGACGACGACACCGACGAGCCCGTCGCGATCCTGCTCGACCTGGGCGACCTGCGCACGGCGTTCCGCTTCGCGGGCGACCACCGCGACGAGCTCGCGGCGGCGGCCGACATCGTGCTCTTCGCGGGGCGCGATTCGCCGGGCGAGGCGCTCGCCGTGCCGGAGCACCTCGTGGGGCGGCCCGGCGCGCCGGCGTCCGTCATGGTGCGCGGGCCCGTGCTCGAGCGCGTGCGGTCGGGCGAGCTGGACCGCGTCACGCTCGACCTCACGGGCGGCGCGACGCTCCCGGCGCGCAACGTCGTGGGCGTGCTGCGCGGCGTCGGCACGGAGGAGCGGCCGGAGCTCGCGGACGAGATGATCGTCTTCACGGCGCACTACGACCACGTCGGCACGAGCCCGGACGAGACCGCGGAGGACCGCGTGTTCAACGGCGCGAACGACGACGCGAGCGGCGTCGCGACGGTGCTCGAGCTCGCGCGCATGTTCGGGACGGGCGACCGGCCGGCGCGCACGCTCGTGTTCCTGCTCGTGACGGCGGAGGAGCAGGGGCTGCTCGGCAGCAAGGGCTTCGTCGCGGACCCGACGATCGACCTCGACCGCGTCGTCTGCAACCTCAACATCGAGATGGTCGGCGAGCAGGACGAGGGCGCCGGCGGCTTCGGCAAGCTCTTCGTCACGGGCTTCGAGCGCAGCAACCTCGGGCCCGCGTTCGCGGAGGCGGGGCTGCCGTTCGTCGCGGACCCGTACCCGCCGCTCCAGCTCTTCTTCCGCTCGGACAACCTGCCCTTCGTCGAGCGCGGCATCCCGGGCCACTCGCTGAGCAGCGGCGGCGCGGCGACGCACTACCACAAGGTCACGGACGAGGCGGACACCCTCGACTACGCGCACCTCACGGAGGCGACGGAGGCCTGCTTCGAGGCCGCCGCCCTCGTCGCGACGGGCGCGCTGGACCCGGCGTGGGCGGAGGGCGGGCGACCGTAGGCGGCGGACCGCCTCGGGCGTCGGTCGCCGCGACGAGGAGGCACGCGAGCGCGACGGCGAGCGGCGCGGTCGTCGGTCCCACGATCGTCGCGAGCGGCACGCTCACGGCGACCGGCAGCACGAAGAGCGCCGGCAGCCGCCACCCCGCGAGCGGCGCCGACCCGCGGCGGACGCGCGCGAGCTGTTGCACGCAGACCAGACTGCACGCGAGGAGCATGAGCGAGGTCGCGCGCGCGAGCGCGTCGAGGTCGAGCGGGACGGGCACGCGCTCGCCGCCGCGGAGCAGCACCGTCCCGGAGAACGCTGCTTCCGGCTCGACGAGGACCGGGACGATGCTCGACGCCGCGAGGACCGCGGCGCACACCACGGCGAGGACACGGCCGGCGCGGGGTCCCGCCGAGCCGTCGGCGCGGTCGATCGCCCAGACGACGAGCAGCAGTGCGGGGAAAGCCGCCGTCTCGAGCTGCAGGAAGAGGAGTCCGGAGATCCCCGGGCCCGCGATGCGCCCCTCGAGCGGCGCGGACACGGGGAGCACGCGCGCGAGCTGCAGGGCCAGCGCCGGCAGGAGGAAGGGGGCGCACGCCCGGAGGACCTCGCGCACGGGCGGCGCGTGCGTGGGTCGCCGTCGTCCGGACCAGGCGAGGAGCAGCGGGGCGAGGGGCACGCCGACCGCGGCCAGGAGGAGGCTCCGCGCCGCGATGAAGCCGGTCGGGTTCATGCCGAAGTCGCCCGCGCGGAGCACGTACACCGTCGTCGCGAGGACGACGCCCATGACGCCGAGGAACGAGCCGAGCGCGACCATGAACCGGACGGACACCCGCGCCTCACCGCGCCGCCGCTCGGACGCGTAGGTCCGCGAGAGCCCGATGAGCCCCGCGCCGACAACCCAGAACAGCGCCCAGACCGCGGCCCCCGCGAGCCCGCGCGCGGCGCGCCCGGTGTTCTGCTCGAGCCCGTAGAGGACGAACGGTGTCCCGAAGACGAGGGTGACGAGGAGGGCCATCCCTCCGTTCGCGGGATCAGGCGCTGACCGGCGCAACGCGTCTCTGCACGGCGGCGACGGCCAGGCACGCGGCGGTCACCGCCAGCGGCGCGGCGGACGGTCCCATGCGGAGGGCGAGCAGCGCGCCGGGTCCGGCGGACAGGGCCGCGAGTGCGAGGCTGCCGCGCCATCCGATCGGCGCGCATCCGCGGCGCACGCGGGCGAGCTGGTCGATGGTCAGGCCGCTGCACGCGAGCAGCATGATCGACGTCGAGCGCGTGAGGCCGTCGAGATCGAACCGGTGGACGAGGAGTCCGGTACCGCCGGGCGCGGGTGCCCGCGTGGTCCACGACGACTCCGGTTGCAGGAACACCGGGACGACCGACGTGACGACGAGAAACGCGACGCACGTGAAGGCGAGACCGCGCGCGGCGGAGCTGCCGCGCGAGCCGTCCGTGCGGTCGAGCGCCCACGAGACGAGGAGCAGCGCCGGGAACGCCACGGTCTCGAGCTGCAGCACGAGGATGCCGGAGAGGCTCGGCGGGGAGAGGAGTCCGCCGAATCTCTCCGCGGGCGGGACGGAGCGCAGGACGAGGAGCGCGACCGCCGGGAGCAGCATGGGCGTGCACGCGCGGAGCAGGGCGGCGTCCGGAGGAGAGGCGCGACGTGTGTCACCGCCGGTGCGGGCCGCCTGCCGTCGGGCGAGCCGCGGCGCGACGGCGAGGAAGACGCCGGCCACGACGAGCCCGAGGCCCAGCGGTGTCGCACCTCCGAGGCCGAAGTCGTAGGACCGGCGCGCGGAGACGGTCGCGATGCAGGCGACGGTCCACACGCCCAGCACGCGGGCGAGCGCGAGCCGGAAGCGCCACGGGTCCCCCGGCGTCCCGGAGCGCACGCCCCTCGCGTGTCGTCGGCACGTCACGAGCAGCGCCGCGCCGAGGACCCAGAGCTGGACCCAGACCTCGGCCCCCGCGAGCCCGCGGGCCGCGCGGCCGTGGTTCATGAGCAGTCCCAGGAGCACGAACGGCAGCCCGGCGAAGAGCGTCACGAACAGAGTCATCCCCTCCCTCGCGAGCCCCGCCCTCGCCGAGCGCAACGGAACTCCAGGGGCCCCGATGTTCAGCCGCCTTCACCCCCGCTCCACGCGGCGCCGACGTCCCGTCCTTCCCCCGACCCCTCCTCGCGCCCTCCGAACGCGAGCCCCGCGGACGAGCGAGCCGCCCCCCCGGACGTCCCCCGGGATCCTCCGAGATCGTCGATCCGTGCTGGAGAGGTGGTCCAGGGGCCACGCGCAGTTGCCTCCGCAGGGCGACCGCGAAGCGGCCGACCGAGGACCTGTTTGAGCATGGTCCCTGGACCACCTCTCCAGCCGCCACCGACGTCCCACCCGAAACCCGTCGACGTCACGCCCCGAGAGGACCGCGACTCCCGGAGCGAGTCAACGTCGTCGTGCGGTCCGCAGGTACGACACCGCCATGCCGAGCAGCGCGAGCACGGAGGTCGTCGGCGCGCCGCGCGCGCGGTTCGCGGCGCCGATGGCGAACGCGCGGTCCCACTGGTCGCAGAGCGTGAACCACGCGGTGAGCAGCGGGGTCTTCGCGTCGTAGATGTGGGTGGCCTCGGAGGTGAGGCCGTTGAGCTCGATGATGCGCAGTCCCTCGCCGCGGCGGAGGTGCTCCTCGGACGGGACGATGACGTCGTAGCGGCCGAAGGAGAAGCCGTCGATGCGCCGGCTCAGCGCGTCGACGGCGGCCTCGAGCTCCGGTGTGTGGAGGCGGCGGCCGTCGCGGAAGATCGTGCCGCGCGCGTGCGCGCCGACCTCGGTGAGCTTGACGACCTCGCCGGGGGCGGGGACGTCCTCGAGGCGCTCGCCGAGGTTCGCGGAGTACGCGCGGTGGCAGGCGGGCGCGCGCGGGTCGTCGAGGAGCAGCTCCTCGACGGTGCGCGTGCCGTCGCCGGTGACGGTCGGTGCGATCTTCTCGGTGATGGAGAAGATCTCGCCGTGCGCGTCGTCGGGGTGGCGCGCGTAGAAGAGGCCGTACTCGACGCCGGTGACGAACTCCTGCGCGACGACGTCGACGGGGAGGCGCGCGAGCGCGGCGGGGAGGTCGTCGTCGGCGTGGACGATCTCGACGCCCGAGCCGCGCTGTCCGGCGTCGGGCTTGAGCACGACGGGGAAGGCGAGCGCGTGCTCGTCCAGGAACGCGCGGACGCGGGCGAGGCGTTCGTCGTCGGGCGGGTCGGCGGGGACGGCGAGGCTCGCGGGGAGCGCGCCCGTGCCGTCGAGACAGCGGCGGAGGTGCGCGAGGATGTCGGCCTTGCTCTCGCCGATGATGCCGCCGGCGGGCATCATCGGGTTCACGGCGGTGACGACGGACAGGCTGCGGTGGCGCACGCCGTTCCAGAGGATGTGCCCGACGATCGGCGGGTAGAACGCCCACGGCGGCCAGAACTCCCAGCGCGTGAGGCGCATCCAGCGGCCGCGGAGCAGGCGGCGTCCGCGGTGCGTGAGCATGGGCACGACCAGCTTGAGCACGACGAGCAGCCCCGCGACGACGACGGCGAGGCCGAGCATCGGGTGCGCCTCGACGAGCGAGAGCGCGTGGAGCAGCGAGTCGCCGGCGATCATCGAGAGGCCGACGAGCGCGGGCGTCCACAGCACGCCGGCGAGCAGGAACCACGCGCAGAACTTGAGGACGCCGGTGCCGAGCACGCCGGCGGCCACGTACGTCGGCAGGCGCATGCCGGGCGTGAAGCGGCTGATGAGGATGACGACGGGGCCCTTGCGGTCGAACCAGCGGCGGCTGCGCTCGATGGCCGTCTCGGTGACGAGCCACTTGAGCGGCGCGCGGCGCACGGCGGGGCGGCCGAGCACGCGTCCGGCGAGGAAGAGCAGGAGGTCGCCGAGGAAGATGCCGGCGAGGCAGGCGCCGCTCGCGGCGATCCACGAGAGACGGCCCTCGGCGGCCATGAGCCCCGCGGCGATGCACGTGAGGTCCTCGCTCACGAGCGTCGAGAGCGCGAGGAGCACCATGAGCAGCACGAGGAAGAACCCGTGCGAGGGCGGCACGCTCGACGGGTCGAAGGGCTCGGCGGCGCGCGCGAGGCGGTCGGCGGTCGCGTCGGCGCGGCGCGCGGCGCTGCCGTCCTCGACGGCGTCGAGGAACGCGAGCAGCGGGTCGAGCAGCGCGGGCCGCGCCTCGAAGACCATGAAGTGGCTCTGGTCGTTCACCCACAGCTCGCTCTGCGGGACGACGCGGTGGTGCTCGCGCGCGGCGGCCACCGGCACGAGCGGGTCGCGCGACCCGTGGAGGACGAGCAACGGCGGCTCGAAGCGCTCGAGGACCGGGCGCAGCGGGCGCTGGTCGCTCTCGGCGAAGTTGCGCGCGTACGCGACGGCCTTGTCGAGCAGCAGCGTGTCGCCGAAGTGCGGGACGAGACAGCGGACCGCGCGGAACGCGAGGAGCTGCAGCTCGTGGAGCGCGTGGTTGAGCGTGTAGTCGCCGAGGAGCTCCATCTCCTGGACGCCGATGGACGAGAGGAGCACGACGCTCGCGACGCGGTCCGGCGCGCGGTCCCAGGCGAGGAGCGCGGGGCCGCCGCCCATGCTGTACCCGACGAGGTGCGCGCGCTCGACGTGCTCCGCGTCGAGCAGCGCGAGCAGCGCATCGGCGTGCGCGTCGATGGAGAGGTCGGGCGCGTCGAGCGTGCTGTCGCCGAAGCCCGGCAGGTCGGGCACGAGCACGCGGTAGCGTTGCGCGATCGCGTGGGCCATGCCGGGCTCCCGCCCGGCGGGCATGAAGTTGCTGCCGCGTCCCGGGCTGCCATGGATCAGCACGACGACGGGTGCGTCCTCGGGCCCGAACGCCGCGTACGCCATGCGCACGTCGTGGGGCAACGCGACGGCGCGCTTGCCGTGCGGCAGCGGTCGCGCCGGCGGCCCGTCGCCGAGCACCCACCACGCCGTCGACGCGAGGAGCACCGCCGCGTAGAGCGCGAGGAGCCCGAGGGCGACGCGCTTGAGGAGCCTCACGCGGGATCCGCTCCGTCGGGTGCGGTCGTCACGGGCGTGAAGCCCTCGGCGACGGCCCGCTGGAGGTCGCGCGCGAGGTCGTGTCGCGTCTCCGCCGCGACGGTCCCGCTGCCGAAGGACACCGAGCCCTCGATGCCCGGGAGCTGGAGGAGCTCCCAGAAGTGGCGGCCGAAGGTCATGTCACCCCACCAGCACACGGACATGTCGGCGGGCGGCGCGCCGGCGGGCGTGCGGTAGTGCAGGCTCGCGTAGCTCACGGGGCGCCCGGCGCGCACGGCCGGCTCGAGCAGCGACGATCGGAACGGCAGCACGTCGACGCCGCGCGAGCTCGTGCCCTCCGGGAACATGACGAGGCCCTCGCCGCGGTCGAGCGCGCCGTCGATGAGCGCGTTGACGCGCACGACGTCCTTCCGGCTCGCGCGGTCCACGAAGATCGTGTTCGCGACGCGTGAGAGCTGCCCGAGCAGCGGCCAGCCGGCCACCTCGGACTTCGCGACGAAGGTCGACGGGCAGACCGCCATGATCGTCACGATGTCCACGTAGCTCAGGTGGTTGGACACGAGGAAGAACGGCGGCGTCGGCGGGTCGCCCTCGACACGGATGCGCAGCCCGATGATGGCGGCGATGCCGCGCGCCCAGAGGCGGGAGACGGCGCGCTTGATCGGCACGCCGACGCGCGGCGCGAGCAGCACCGGGAGCTGCACGACGAGCCCGACGAAGAACATCACGACGGACCACGCGACGAACGCGAGGAGCCGCACGATCGCGCGCAGCTGGTTCACCGCGACCTCAGTCGCCGAAGAAGGTCGCCCGCGTGCGGGCCGGCAGGGTCGCGGTGTCCATGAGCACCAGGTAGTCGATGGTCTTGAACTCGCGGTCGATGGCCGGCGGGCTGCAGACCACCGCGCCGAAGCGCAGGTAGGTGCCGAAGAGCGTGGGCAGCTTGACGGCGCTCGTGTCGGCGGGCGAGGTGTCCGGGTCCTCGCACGCGAACTCCGGCCGCGGGTCGACGTGCCACTCGGGGTGCACGAGGCCGTCCTGCCGGAGCTTCTCGAGGACGACGCGCCCCTCGTGCGGGTCCTGGCTCGTGAGCGAGCAGCAGCCGAACAGGTAGCGCTTGCCCGAGAACATCATGTACGCGGCGAGGCCCTTCCACAGGCCGAAGAGCACGCGCTGCTTGCGGTGCTCCTGCGCGACGCAGGCGCGGCCGATCTCGACCGCCTCGTCGACGACCTCGGGCGGGAAGCCGGAGAGGTCGTACTCGCCGTCCGAGTAGAAGCCGCCGTTGCGCTTCGCCATCTCGGACGTCTGCATGCGGTACGTGCCGATGATGTTCCCGGTGCGCTCGTCCTCGACGATGAGGTGGTGGCAGCCGGCGTCGAAGCGGTCCTCGTCGCGGCCGGTGATGTGCGACTCGTCGAGGCCCTCGCCGAGCTCGAGGTTGAAGACCTCGTAGCGGAGGCGGAGCGCGCGGTGGAGGTCCTCGCCGGTCTGCGCGAACCGGATGAGGTAGTTCCCCTCGCGCAGCACGAGGGTGGGCGCGCCCGGGGCGAGCTCGGACGGGGTCACGCCGGAGGGCGCGCGGTCGTCGGGCTCGGGCGAGGTGGCTTCGCTCATGGTCGGGAACCGTCGGGGAGTCGCCGATACGTCTCCGGATCGGCGCGCAGGACGAGCAGGTCGTCGTGCCGCTCGACCGATCCGGTGATCTCGAGCGGCTCCGCAATCATCGACAATACGTCGTCGTTCACAAGCCGCCCGTCGGATCCGACCAGGAGGAGGGTCGAGGCGACCCCCCGCCGGTCCCGGACGACGAGCACCGGCGGGATGCCGCCGCGGATGCAGCGGACGGCGCAGGCCCGGTGGACCTTGAGGTCGCCGGGGTTCATGACCCCCAGGAAGCACTTGCTGTCGACGATCTCGCCGCGCAGCGTGTGCTCGCCGAGGGGGACGACGGCCGTCGTGCCGGCCATGGGCGGGGCGCCGACGGGCTCCGGCGCGCCGGTCCCGTCGCCGTCGTCGGGTGAGCCGGAGCGGATGGATCCCGGGGCGATCTCGAGCAGCATCCGGCCGTCACGCCAGGCGAGCGAGCCGTGCAGCGTCACGATCTCGCCGTCCCGCCCGGCGATCTCCGCGGCGGCGCCCCACTTGAACGGGCTCGTGAGGAGCAGGCGGTGGGGCGGGCCGTCGCCGCGCGGCGTGGACATGACGAGGCTCGGGACGGGGTCCTCCTCGAGGCGGCCGTTGAAGATGCGCATGACGCCGAAGTCGAAGGAGGCCGGCGCGAAGGGGCGCTGCGCGGAGGCGAGGGTGAGGCCCACGAGCCAGGCGACGGCGACGGTCGCGAGCGCGGCGCGGCGCGTCACGCGGCGGAGCGGCGGCGGGTCCTCGGGGAGATAGAGGACGTGGAACGGGCCGTCGTCGGGGTCGCGGCCGAGGGGGCCGGCGGGAGCGACGTGCTCGGGCGCCGTCGCGTCGTCGTCGGCGCCTCCGATCCGCGCCGGCTCGACGGCCGTGCCCGCCGGCAGCGGTCGCGGGTCGACGAGCACGCGGCCGTCGCGCACGGCGGTGCGGAAGGTCGGCACCTTCTCGGTGAACGGTTCGGGCGACCGGCCGCAGTCGGGGCGGTACTGGTACCCGTGCCACGGGCAGGTGATGCAGCCGTCGTCGAGGATGCGGCCCTCGCCGAGCGGCCCGTTCTGGTGCTGGCACGCGTTCGAGACGGCGGCGACCTTGCCGTCCCAGCGGAAGACCGCGACGCGCTCGCCCGCGAGCACCGCGACGTGCGCGCGCCGCTCGGGGATGTCGTCGACGGCGCACACGTCGACGAACTCCTCAGCGCCTCCGTCGACCGGCACGTCCGCGCGGCGCTCCTTCGCGGCCGCAGCGAGGTGCAGCCCGAGGATCGCCGCCGCGCCGAGCCCCGTGAGCGTCGGGATCCACGGTCCCGTGTCGCTCTGCATCGCGCCGAGCGCGACGTGCAGCACGAGCAGCGCGTACGCGACGTAGACGAGCATGTGGAGCGCCTTCCACACCGGCGCCGTGAGGTTCGCGAGCCAGAAGTCGTGGCTCGTCGCGGCCATGAGGAACAGGATGACGAGCGCGACGAAGCCCAGCGGCTGGAACGGGAACTGCGCGAGGCTGTCGTACCGCGTGTTCGCCGTGAAGACGCTCACGAACGGGTTGGCGTCGCCGAAGCCGTGGAACTGGAGGATGGCGAGGCCGCCGTGCACCGCGGCCAGCAGGAACATCGTCACGCCGAGGTGGCGGCGGTTGCTGAGCAGCGGGAGGAAGCGCCGGTCGAGCCGGCACAGCGGCCCGATCGCGAGGATCACGTGCAGCAGGAGGAAGGCCGCGGTCCCGACGGAGCGCAGGATCATCGTCTCGGCGGTCGCGGTCGGGTGGAGCGTCGCGGTGACGCCGACGAAGAGCGCGACGTAGCCGAGGACGCCCAGCGCGAGCGCGCGGTCGTAGCGCGTCTTCTGCGGGTTCCAGCCGACGGCCTGGTAGCGGAGCGTCATCGGTCGGCGCTCCCGTCGTCGCGCGCGTCGGGGAGCGGCTCGCCGAGCACGGCCGCGTCGAGCGCGCGCGGTTCGCCGACGACCGTCTGGTGCCCGAGGCTGTAGAGCAGGAGCGCGCCCGTGCCGGCGAGCGCGTCGGCCGGCAGCGGGTAGCGGCAGGCGGCGCGCGCGCGGAGGGCGCCGATCAGGTGCGCGTCGCGCGGGAGCGGCGTGAAGCCCGGGTCGGCCTCGCCGGGCCGCACGGCCTCCGCGTCGGGCACCCACGCGAGGAGCAGGCCGGGGTGGTCGGGGAGGTCGCCGGTCTCGACGTCGAGCCAGGCCATGTCGCCCGAGGTGTGCACGCCGACGAGGCGGCCGGCGTCGAGCGGCAGCGGCGCGGGCGGGTCGAGCGGGCGGCGCGCGGGGACGTCGCGGTCGGTGAGCAGGCGCACGCCGTCGGGTCCCTCGACGAAGGTCGGCGGCACGGCGCCGAGCCAGGTCGCCTCGGACGGGCGCGCGACGAGCGTGAGCGCGAAGAGCACGGGGACCACGAGCGCGAGGACGCCGATCATCGCGTCGTGCCGGCGGCGGAGCGGGCGGATCATCGGCGCGTGTCCTCGGACGCGACGGCGTGCGGCGTGCGCGGCGGGTGCGGGCCCTCGTCGCCGGTGATCCAGCGACGCAGCAGGAGCGGCCAGAACGCCGCGGCGCCCGGGAGGACGAGCAGGCGGAAGCCCCAGGTCCCGGTGCGCGCGAGCGGGTCGAGGCGCCCGGCGCCGCGCAGCACGAAGGCGACGGCGAAGAGCGCGCCGAGCGCGAGGTACACGGTGAGCACGAGGCCGATCGTCCCGGCGACGCTCTCGGCGGTGGTGGTCGGCAAGGTCTCCTCCCTCTCGGCGTCGCAGGCATGGCGCGACGACGCTCGATCGTTGCATGGAATCCGTCCCGCGCGCGAGCCCGGCGCGTGACGTCGTCGCGGCCGACCGCGCGTCGCACGGTCCCGGCGCGGCGCCCGCCCGGCGGTCGTCGCACGCGACGGCGCTCCCTGATGCGCGCCCGGCGCCTCCGGTCACGCCCGATCCCGCGCGGAGTTCGCACGAAACCCTCGCGCGGGCCGCCGCATCTCGGAGGGCCTTCCCGACTGCTACGATCCGCTCGAACGACCCGCCGCCGGAGTCCTCACATGCTTCTCATCGCACGCTTCGTCGCGACCGCCCTCGTCGGCCTCGCGCTCCTGCCGACCGCCGCCGCCCAGGAGGGCCGCGCCGCCTCGCACTACGACCTCGACGGCGGCCTCGCGCTCGAGGGCTACGACCCCGTCGCCTACTTCGAGGTGGGCGCGGGACAGGCCGTGAAGGGCAAGGCCGACCTCACCGTCGAGCACGGCGGCGTGACGTACCGCTTCGCGAACGAGAAGAACAAGCGCACGTTCGAGGCGGCGCCCGAGCTCTACGAGCCGGCCTACGGCGGCTGGTGCGCGTATGCGATGAGCAAGGGCAAGAAGGTCGCCGTGAAGCCGACGATCTTCCGCATCGGCGAGGGCCGGCTGCTGCTCTTCTCCGACACCGACTACCTCGAGTTCGACGACGACTGGGTCCCCGACGAGCACGCGCTGCTGAAGAAGGCCGACGCGAAGTGGAAGGAGCTCACGGGCGAGTCGCCGCGGCCGGGCCCGGCGGGCACGTCGCGCAGCATCTCGGGCTGGAACCTCTCGGACGAGTGCCTCGCGATGGAGGGCTGGGACCCGGTGTCCTACTTCCCTGAGGGCGGCGGCACACCGAAGGAGGGCAAGAAGCAGTACACGATGCACTTCCGCGGCGTGAACTACCGCTTCGCGAACGCCGAGAACCTCCAGACCTTCCGCGCGGACCCGACGAGGTTCGAGCCGCAGCACGGCAACTGGTGCAGCTACGCGATGGGCGCGCGCGACAAGCTCGTCGAGGTGGACCCGGAGGCCTACCGGCTGCAGAGCGGCCAGCTCCACCTCTTCTACGTGAGCTGGTTCGACGACACGCGCGAGCCCTGGGACGAGGACCCGGCCGGCATCAAGAAGAAGGCCGACGCGAACTGGCTGAAGCGCCAGGCGGCGATGGACCAGGGCAAGTAACCCGGACCGCTCGCGGGGGAGAAGAGCGATGACGATCCGTTGGCACCGCGTCCTCGGGCGCGACGAGCTGCCCGAGGGGCGCGTCCGCACGGTGACCGCCGGGCACGAGACGCTCGCGCTGAGCCGCTTCGAGGGCCGGTACTGCGCGCTCGACAACGCGTGTCCGCACCAGGGCGGGCCGCTCGGCGAGGGCAGCATCGAGGGCGGGTGGCTGCGCTGCCCGTGGCACGGCTGGGACTTCCACCCGTGCACGGGGCGCTCGCCCGGCTCGCACGAGGACGGCGTCGCGACGCACCCGGTCGAGGAGCGCGAGGACGGCGTCTACGTCGGGCTCGAGGAGGAGGAGCCGCGGGTGCGGACGGTCTCCGACGTCATGGCCGAGACGATGGTCGCGTGGGGCGTCACGCACGTCTTCGGGATGGTCGGGCACAGCAACCTCGGGCTCGCCGACGCGCTGCGCGAGCGTGAGGCGGCCGGCGAGCTCACGTACGTCGGCGTGCGGCACGAGGGCGCGGCGGCGTTCGCGGCGAGCGGGTACGCGAAGCTCACGGGCAAGCCCGCCGCGTGCCTGAGCATCGCCGGCCCGGGCGCGACGAACCTGCTCACCGGCCTGTGGGACGCGAAGGTCGACCGCGCGCCCGTCCTCGCGCTCACCGGCCAGGTCGCGACGCAGGTCATGGGGCCCGGCAACTTCCAGGAGCTCGACCTGTCGGCGGCCTTCGCGCCGGTCGCGGCGTTCAGCCAGGTCGTGCTGCCGGACAGCCGGCACGCCGAGCTCATGACGCTCGCGCTCAAGCACGCGACGATCGAGCGCGACGTCGGGCACCTCGTGTTCCCGGACCAGGTGCAGACGATCCCGGCGGGCGACGCGCAGGCGTCCGGCCCCGAGGGGCGCGTCGCGTCGCCGACCATCACGCCGCCGGCGGAGGCGCTCGACGCGGCGCTCGAGCGGCTGCGCGGCGCGAAGCGGCCGATGATCGTCGTCGGGCACGGCGCGCGCTTCGAGATGGACGCGGTGGTCGAGCTCGCGGAGGCCCTCGGCGCGCCGGTCATCACGACCTTCAAGGCGAAGGGCGTCATCCCCGACAGCCACCCGCTCGCGGGCGGCGTGCTCGGCCGCAGCGGCACGCCCGTCGCGAGCTGGTTCATGAACGAGTCGGACCTCCTGCTCGTGTTCGGCGCGTCGTTCAGCACGCACACGGGCATCTCGCCCAAGCTGCCCATCGTGCAGGTGGACTTCGACCGCATGATGCTCGGCAAGGGCCACCCCGTGACGGTGCCCGTGTGGGGCGAGATCGGCGTCACGGCGCGGCTGCTGCGCGAGCGGCTGTTCGGCGCGGCGGGCGGCGGCGCGGGTGACGGCGGATCCGGAGCCGGCGCGACGACGGGGGCGAGCGCCGGCGCGACGCGCGTCGGTCACGAGGGCGACGCGCGGACGGAGCTCGCCGAGCGCTGGGCGCTGTGGCGCGCCGAGAAGGCGAGCCGCGCGGCGGACGACCGCGGGCGCGGCCTCAACGCGGCGGCGCTCTTCGCCGCGTTGCAGCGCCACGTCCCCGAGGACGCCGTGCTCAGCGTGGACGTCGGCAACAACACCTACAGCTTCGGCCGCTACTTCGAGTGCGCGCGGCAGTCGGTGCTCATGTCCGGCTACCTCGGGTCCATCGGTTTCGGCTTCCCCGCGGCCATGGGCGCCTGGGCGGCGGTGGGCGACACGCGCAAGGTCGTCTCGATCAGCGGCGACGGCGGCTTCGGCCAGTACCTCGGCGAGCTCACGACGGCCGTGAAGTACGGCATGCCCATCACGCACGTGCTGCTCAACAACGGCGAGCTCGGCAAGATCAGCAAGGAGCAGCGCGCCGCCGACCTCGACGTCTGGCAGACCTCGCTGCACAACCCGGACTTCTCACGCTTCGCCGACAACTGCGGCGCGCTGGGCATCCGCGTCGAGCGCGCGGACCAGCTCGACGCGGCGCTCGAGCGCGCGCTCGCGCACGACGGGCCGAGCCTCGTCGAGGTCATGACGGACGTGGAGCTCGTCTAGGCGCGGCGCGGACCCGGCGGCGCGTCATGCGGCGCCGAGGGCGGCCGGCTCGGCGTTGTCGGATCCTCGGCGATGCTCAGGCATGGCCTGCGGTCCTCCGCCTTGATCCGACCGCTCCCGACCACCCTCGGCACCACAGCACGCCCCGCCGGGCCCGCGCAGGTCGACGCGTGGCAGGCGGTCAGGCCTGGGTACCGTCCCCCGCGATCGCCTTCGACAGCAGGAACTTCTTCACCTTGCCCGAGCCCGTGAGCGGGAAGGCGTCGAAGAGCTTCCACGTCTTCGGGCGCTTGAACGCCGCGATGCGGCCCTCGAGGAGCTTCTCGTAGGCCGGGACGTCGAGGGTCGCGCCGTCGCGGAGGCGGATCGCGGCGGCGACCTCCTCGCCGAAGCGCTCGTCGGGGACGCCGACGACGGCCACGTCGAGCACGTCCGGGTGCGCGCGGATGAGGTTCTCGATCTCCGCCGGCGCGATGTTCTCGCCGCCGCGGATGATGATGTCCTTGATGCGGCCCACGACGCGGAGCAGGCCGCGCGCGTCGCGCGTGCCGAGGTCGCCCGTGCGCAGCCAGCCGTCCGGCGTCATCGCGGCGGCCGTCGCCGCCGGCTCGTCGTGGTAGCCGACCATGACGTTCGGACCGTGCACCTGGAGCTCGCCCTCCTCGCCGTCGGGGAGCTCCGCGTGCGTCTCCGGGTCGGCGACGCGCACGCGCACCCCGAGGATCGGCCGGCCGATCGTCGACGCGCGGTCCTCGAAGGGGTCGCCCGGTCGGCAACCCGACACGCCCGGCGACGCCTCCGTGAGCCCGAACGCCACGAGGATGTCCGTGCACCCGAGCTCGTCCTGCACCGCGCGCATGAGCGGCACGGGACAGGGCGCGCCCGCCATGAGGCCCGTGCGCAGGCTGCTCGTGTCGTACGTCGCGCGCTCCGGGTGCGCGAGCATCGCGCCGTACATGGTCGGCACGCCGTGGATCACCGTGCAGCGCTCCTCGTGCACGAGCCGCAGCGCCGCCTCCGGGTCGAAGCCGGGGATCGCGTGGAGGCTCGCGCCGTAGGTGAACGTGCCGAGCACCGCGACGACGCACCCGAAGCAGTGGAAGAGCGGCACCATGAGGACGACGCGGTCGGCGTCGGTGAGCTCGAGCTGGTCGCCCAGCGCGTACGCGCTGCTGAGCATGTTGCGGTGGCTCAGCATGACGCCCTTGGGGAAGCCCGTCGTGCCGGACGTGTACTGGATGTTGATGACGTCCGCCGGGTCGAGCGCGTCCTCGCGCGCGCGGACCTCCGAGAGGGGCACGGCCTCTCCGCGCTCGAGCAGGTCGTCGAGGGTCACCGCCGTGCCGCCGTCCGGCGCGCGGAGCTCCGGCGGCGTGTCCTCGGGCGTCGCCGGCAGCCAGACGCGCAGCCGGAGCCGCTCGAGGCCGTGGGACTCGCCGTGCGCGCCCGCGCCGCCCGCCGCCGAGCCGCGGTCCGTCGCGTCGCTCGCCGCCGCGGCGTCGCCGCCGGCTGAAGACCCGCCGCCGTCCCGCGGCTCCGCGGCCCCCGCGAGCAGCCCGTCGAGGATCGCGCTCGCCTCCGTCGTGCCGTTGCGCGTCGCGTGGAGGATGCCGACGGCCTTGCTCTGCCGCAGCACGAACGCGACCTCGTCCGCCTGGAGCGAGGTGTTCACCGTGACGAGCACCGCGCCCGCGCGCGCGAGCGCGAACTCCAGCGGCACCCAGGCCGGGACGTTGCCCGCCCACACCGCGACGTGCTCGCCGCGCCGCACGCCGAGCGCGAGCAGCCCGCGCGCGATCCGGTCCACGAGCCCGTCGAGCTCGGCGAAGCTCAGCCGCAGCTCCCGACCGCCGCGCGCGAAGGCCGGGTAGACGAGCGCCTCGTGCTCGGGGCGCGCGACGGCCTGGTCGCGGAGGAGCGTGGACACGAGGAGGCCGTCCCGCGGCGGCGGCGTGTCGTCAGGCGAGGGCTTCCCGTGCGGCGTCATGGCCGCGGAGTGTACCGGGGCGCGACCGACGCGAGGTAAGGATCGACGCCCGCGTGCAACCGAGGAGTGCTGCCCGGCATCCATGCAGGCCGACCCGGACCACGACCATGATCTTCCGCACGCTCATCGCCCTCGCCCTCCTCGCCTCCTTCGCGCGGTCGGTCTCCGACACCCGCACCTCCGCGTTCGCGCCGTCGCCCCGTGCGCGCGCCGCGGCGACCGCCGTCGAGGAGCGCGCCCACGACAAGACCGCACGCGAACGGGTCTCCTCCGACGGGACGACCCCCGAGCACGCAGGCCGCCGCCACGGCGAACGCGCGGTGCACGTGCTCATGGGTCTCGGCGCCGGCGCGATCGACCTCTGCTGCGCCCGCGCCGTATCCGAGCTCGCGGGCAGCGTGGACCTCGACTGGGCGGGCCTGGGGAGCTGACGCGATCCACGGCGTCCGCCGTCGGCGACCCGAGGAGACCTGTCGCGTGACCCACGGACGACGCGAGCGGACGAACGCGGAGTGGCTCGACGCCCTCGCCGCGACCCCTGCGCCCGCGGACGTCGTCGCCGACCTCGCCGACTACCTGCGCCGCGGCCTCGCGCGCGGGTTCCGTGACCGCGGCGGCCTGCGCGAGCACGACCTCGACGACCTCGTGCAGGAGTCGCTGCTGCGCATCATGGAAGGGCTCGCCGGCTTCCGCGGAGACAGCCGGTTCACGACCTGGGCGCTCGCCGTCGCGACGCGCACCGCGCTCGGCGAGCTGCGCCGCCGTCGCACGCGACGCGAGGGTACGCTGGACCTCGACGACGTGCGCGACGCGGCCGGCCTGCACGACGGCGCGCACGTCGTCGGCCGCCCGGCCGTCCCCGCGCCCGACGCCCGCCTGTCGCGCGGCGACCTGCTCGGCACCCTCGAGAGGCTCATCCGCACCGTGCTCACCGACCGCCAACGCGCCGCCGTCCTCGGCGAGCTCCAGGGCCTGCCGTCCGCCGTGCTCGCCGAGCGGCTGGGCACGAACCGCAACGCGCTCTACAAGCTGCACCACGACGCGCGCCGCAAGCTGCGCGACGCGCTCGCCGAGGCGGGCTTCGACGCGACCGACGTGCGCCGCGAGCTCGCGGCGGGGAGCCCCACGTGAAGATCACCCGCGAACAGCTCCGCGCGCTGCTCTCCCTCGTCGAGGTCACCGAGGACACGGAGCTCGACTGCGGCGAGCTCCTCGCGCGGCTCCCCGCGCTCGTCGAGCGCGCGGCGCCTGCGGGCGCGCTCGTCGACGTGCCGCCCGAGGTGCTCCAGCACCTGCGCGTGTGCGTCGAGTGCGAGGAGGAGCTCGCCGTGCTGCTCGAGGCGTGGCGCGCCGACGACTGACGTAAGACGCGGGGCCGCCGCGCGACGGAGGGGGCTCACACCCACCCCGTCCCGGAGACGACCCCATGTCCCCCCGCATCCCCGCCCTGTCCGACGACCGCGCGCCCGCCGACGCCCGCCACACGCTCACGACCGTGGGCAAGGCCCTCGGCATGGTGCCCAACCTGCACCGCACGCTCGCGAACGCGCCCGCCGCGCTCGACGCCTACGTCGCCATGGCGAACGCGCTCGGCGGCGGCACGCTGAACCCGCGCATCCGCGAGGCCCTCGCCATCGCGAGCGCCGCGGACAACGGCTGCACGTACTGCGCGTCGGCGCACACGACGATCGGCCGCTCGCTGCGCATCCCCGACGAGGAGCTCGCCCGGAACCTCGAGGGGCGCTCCTCCGACGCGCGGACGGACGCGGCGCTCGCTCTCGGCGCCGCGCTCCGCGAGCACCGCGGCCGCGTGCCCGACGGCGCGCTCGCCGACGCGCGCGCCGCCGGCCTCTCGGACGCCGAGCTCGTCGAGATCGCGACCCACGTCGGCCTCAACCTCTTCACGAACCTCTTCAACGAGTTCGCGCGCACGGAGGTCGACTTCCCGGAGGTCGCGCTCGTCGGGTAGGGCGGCGGCCGCGGGGCGGCGCCCACCGTCCCGCGGCCGCGCTTGCGTCGCGCGGCCCGCGGCGTGGATGATCCGGCCCATGGAGCTCCGCGTGCGCGCCCTCGACACCTCCGACCTCGACGAGGTCGTCACCCTGCTCGCGTTGCCCGGCTGCGCCGCGGGGACGCTCGGCGTCCCGCTCGACTCGCCCGACCGCCGGCGTCGCCAGCTCGCGGAGACGCCCGAGGGCGCCTACCGGCTCGTCGCGGAGCAGCTCGAAGGCGAGCAGGCGAAGCTCGTCGGGCTCGCCGGCGTCACGCGGCGCTGGGGTCGGCGCGCACACACGGCGACGGTCTGGCTCCTCGTGCACGACGACCACGTCGGCCGCGGCGTCGGCACGGCGCTCATGCGCGCGGTCGTCGAGCTCGCCGACGACTGGCTGCGGCTCGACCGCCTGGACCTCGAGGTCTACACGGACAACGCGCCCGCCATCCGGCTCTACGAGTCCCTCGGCTTCGAGCGCGAGGGCACGCTGCGTCGCTACGCGGTGCGCGGCGGGCGCTTCGTCGACGCCTACGCGATGGGCCGGCTGCGCCCCGACGCGACCGGCTGACCTTCAGCGCGCCGCGTGCGTCGCGCCCGCGTCGAGGAGCGCGAGGTTGTTGCGCGCGTCGGTGAGCGCGAGCTCGAGCTCGGCGCGCAGGTCCGCGTCCGGCGCCGCGATGGTCGTCGCCGTCGCGCGCGCTCCGCCAGGGCCGGCGGACGCGGTCGGCGGGGCGGCCCGGTCCAGCGCCGCGAGCCGCTCCTCGGCGAGCGCGATCGCCTGCTCGTAGAGGGCGCGCGCCTCGGCGGCCTTCCCGGCGTCGTCGCCCATGAGGTGGTAGTGCAGCACGAGCGCCGTGTCGTTGAGCAGGCGCGGGTCGGGGCCCTGGAGCTCGAGCGCGCGGCGGTACGCGCGGTACGACTCCTCGTACGCGCCGGTGTCGCGGCAGAGCAGCGCGTAGTTGTTCCAGACGGAGGCGCTGCCGGTCGCGGCGGCGGCGAGCGGCACGTGCAGGTCGCGCGCGTCCTCGAGGCTCACGCCGCGCGCGCTCACGACCGCGAACGACAGCCGCTCCGCGACGGGCGCGACGTCCTCGCGCGAGGCGAGCGACTGCACGAGCGCGCGCTGGTGGTCGTCGGCGAGCACGCGCAGCGCGGCGACGGAGACATCGTGCGCGTCGCGGTACGCCGAGACGACCGCCACGTCGACGAGCGAGCCCGTCGCGCCGCGCGCCGCGGCGACCCGCGCGTCGGCGAGCGCCTGCTCGAGCGCGCCCTGCGGCTGGAGGCCCAGCCACGCGAGCTGCACCGCCGGCTCGAAGCGGTCCTCCGGCAGCCCGTCGAGCGCCGCGCGGAGGTCGGCGTCCGCCGCGTCCCAGAGCTCCTGCGCGCCGGCCTCGTCGCCGGACGCCTGCGCGTCCCAATAGAGGTAGGTCCCGGCGACGCCGCGGAGCAGGCGCAGCTCGGCGAGCGGGGCGGTGAGGGACGCCGCCTCGGACCCCGCCGCGCGCGCGAGGACGTCGTCGGCGACGTCCCGGGCGCCGGCCGCGTCGCCGAGCGCGTGGAGGAGGAGGTCCATCGCCTCGACGGCGGCCGTCGTGTCGTCGACGGTTGCGAGCTCCGCCGCGCGACGCAGCGACCACGACGCGAGCTCGAGCAGGAAGCCGACGTCCTCCGCGCCGCCGCCCCGCGCCGCGAGCGCGTCGGCGCGCGCCCGGTACGCGCGCCCGACGAGGAGCTGGCTCGCGTGCGTGTCGTCGCCGTCGAGCGGCTCGGCGACCTCGACGGCCTCGTCCGCGCGCCCCTCGTCGAGGAGCAGGCCGCCCAGGAGCAGCCGCGCCTCGCGGTCCGTCTCGGCGCGCAGGCCGGCGTCGTCGAGGAGCTCGCGGAGGGTCGCCTCGGCGGCGGCCGCGCGGTCGTGCCGGAGGTCGTCCCGGGCGGAGGACAGGCGCGCGTCCTCGGCGGCGGCCGGGCCGGGGTTCGTGGGCGGGGCGACGACCGGGTGAGGCGACGGGTCGGCGGGGCCGCGGTGGGGCGCGCTTCCGTGCGCGGCGGCCACGGGCGCGAGGAGCGCGGTGAGCAGAGCCAGGCGAGCGGTGGACGTCATGGTCGGATTCCTTCGTCGGGGGGAGCCCGGGGCGGGCGTCTTCGGGGGTGACGCCCGGAACGAGAGCGCGCGGCCGTTCGGGGGCCGCGCGTCACCTCGCAGAACGCGTCCCCACGGGCGATCGGACGATGACGGAGTCGAGAGTCGGCGCGCCCGGGCCGAGCGGCCGGCCGCGCCCGGGGTGCCCGATCGCCTGATATCCTCGCGTCCAGCGGTCGCCGGTCCCGCGACGGCGGCCTCCGGGCCCCGTCGACCGCGGGTTCCGGCCCCGCCCGGGCGTCCCCGTCGCCCGCTTCCCCGTTCCCCGCGACGTCGCCCGTGAACGTCCTGCTCGTCCGACCGCCGTCGATCCTGGGGCGCATGAGCCGCCAGAACCTCCAGCACCCCACGAACCTCGTGGGCCTGGCGAGCGAGCTCGAGGCGCGGGGGCACACGGCGCGGGTGCTCGACCTGGAGGTCGCGGCGCGGGACGAGGCGGGGGAGGTCGCGACGGGCCGGGGCGCGGCGGGCGCGGAACCGACCGGTCGCGCGGCGCCGATCGCGACGGGCGGCGCGCCCGCGGACCCGGCGCTCGCCGCCCTCGACCGGGCGCTCGACGCGCTGCGGCCGGACGTCGTCGGCGTGTCCGTCGTCACGCCGCACGTGCCCGGCGCCGCGCGGCTGCTCGCCCGCGTGCGCGCGCGACGGCCCGACGTCTTCACGATCGCCGGCGGCCCGCACGCGACCGCGCTGCCGGAGGACTTGCTCGACGAGATCCCGGAGCTCGACGCCGTGTGCGTCGGCGAGGGCGACGAGTCGCTCGTCGAGGTCTGCGAGGCCGTGGCCGCCGGCGGCCGCCACGCGCCGCTCGGCGGGATCGCCGGGCTGCACCTGCGCGCCGGCGAAACGGCCGGCGGGACGCCGGGCGGCTCGACGGGCGCGCGCGACCCGCTCGACGACCTCGACCGCCTCGCGCCCCTCGACCGCGACCTCCTCGACTGGGACGCCTACGAGCGGCTCGGCGGGCACAAGGGCGTCGCGAGCCCGGGCGTCGTGCGCAAGGGCATCCGCGCGGCGCAGGTGCACCTGTCACGCGGCTGCTACGCGCGCTGCGTCTTCTGCAGCACGAACCTCGTGTGGGGCGAGCGCGCACGGCCGGGCATCCGGCGGCGCAGCATCGGCCGCGTGCTCGAGGAGATCGACGAGCTCGTCGCGCGCGGCGTGAACCACCTCAACTTCGAGGACGACACCTTTCCGCCGACGCTGCGCTTCCTCGAGGAGCTCGGCGAGGCGCTGCTCACGCGCGACATCACGTGGAGCTGCAACGCGCGTGTCGACGGGCTGCAGCGCGAGCACTTCGAGCTCATGGCCGCGAGCGGCTGCCGCAAGATAGACTTCGGCGTGGAGAGCGGGAGCGAGCGCATCCTCGAGCTCAACCAGAAGCTCGTGACGCGCGAGCGCGTGGTGTTCGTGTTCGAGGAGGCGCGGCGCGTCGGCATCCTGCGCACGGCGTACCTCATGCTCGGCAGCCACGTCGACGAGACGCCGGACGAGGTCGAGCTCACGCGGCGCCTCGCGAAGGAGATCGCACCGGACTTCCTGACGTTCACGATCGCGTGCCCGTACCCCGGCACCGAGCTCTGGAACGCGTGCAAGGAGCGCGGCTTCCTCGACCTGCTGCCGAGCGGGCGGCCCGACTGGGCGCGCTACGGCTACTACCCGGGCCTGCCGCCCTGGCGCTTCACGCACTTCACCGCGGCCGAGATGGTCGCGACGCAGAAGCGCTTCCTGCGGAGCTTCTACTACAGCCCGGCCTTCGCGTGGCGCGCGCTGCGTCGGGTGCGCAGCCTCGACCAGCTCCGCGCGCTCGTCGTCGCGGGCCTCGACGTGCGGCACTTCCTGAGGACGCACGTCGCGCCGTGAGTCGGCTCGCCGACTCCGCGACCGGCAGCCGGGACGCGGCACCCCGGATCGCCGCGCTGTGCCGAGCTCGCCCCCCGCGGGGTTCCCACACGCGCCGCGCCTGCTAGACTCCGCCCCTGATGCTCGCCCCGCGGACCTCCGAACTCACCCAGGCCGTCGCCGACTCCCTGCGCGACGCGTGTCCGTCCGCCTGCGACTTCGGCTCGCGCGTCGTCGCCGCGCGCCGCGCGATCTCCGGTGCCGTCGTCTCGGGCTGCCTGCTCGACGCCATGTGGCGCGAGTCGGATCCGGACAAGCGCCTGCCCGGCAAGTACCGCCGGCACCAGGTCGTCACCGACGAGCAGTTCGGCTTCACCGTCGTCGTGCTGCTCTGGGAGCCGGGCGCCGTGACGCCCATCCACGACCACGACACCTGGTGCGTCTTCGGCATCCTCGAGGGCGCGCTCGAGGTCACGGACTACGAGATCCTCGAGGACGACGGCGAGTCGCCGTACCGCGTCAAGGAGGTGCGCCGCGCCGTGCTGAGCGCGGGCGTCACCGGCGACAACGGCGGCGAGCACACCGAGGTCCACCGCGTGCGCAACACGGGCACGCAGCGCGCCATCTCGCTGCACGTCTACGGCGACGACCTCACGAAGCGCGAGCTGTTCTTCGGCCGCGGGGTGTGCGTCGACGGGGTCGAGGAGTGCTTCGGCCACCGAAACGACCCGGCGTATTAAGGTCGCGGCCGGTCGCCAGCGGATGAGTCGTGCGGACCGGCCGAGGGGAAACGCGGCGCTGCACCTCGTCCGCGAGATGGTGCGGCACCCGTACTCCCACAGCCCGGCGTGGCTCGGGTTCTTCGAGACTCCCGAACTCGACGCTCGTCACCTGGACGAGGTGCTGGGCCTGTTCCGGCGGTTCCGCGAGGAGCTCGGACCACCCGAGGCCGTGGGGGCGCTCGCGCACGCATCGCGTCACCCCAAGGGCGTCGTGCGCTCTCTCGTGCGAACTCGAGCCGTCCACACGGGCAACTGGGATCGGGAGTGGTTCTGGGAGTCGGACGTCGATCCGTCGCCGGACTTCGAGCACCTGCCGGTCGATGCCGGACTGATCGACACGGCCTCGGCCTGGGTGATGCGACACAAGTTGCCCGGCCACCTCTTCTTCGCCTGGCCCGAGCAGGAGGTCGTCGTCTATCCGCACGATGACTTCGGGTTCGGTGCCCTGGCCCGGACGGAGGAGGGCGTCGAGGCGGCGGTCAGTTTCCTGGAGTCGGCCCTGCAGCCGGGCAAGTTCACCGGGCGGATCCTCCACGCGGCGTCGGTGATCACCTTCTTCGGCCGCGAGGCGACCGGGTGAGCCGGCGGCGCGTCCGCCCCCTCAGATCGTGAAGCTGCGGCTCACCATGATCCCCGCGCTCAGGCGCAGGAAGCAGAGGCCGTCGCGGAGGTAGCGGCCGATCAGGCGGCGCGGCTCCATCGCGAGGCGGTGGACCCACTCGAGGCCCGTGCGCTGCATCCAGCGCGGAGCGCGGCGGATGCGGCCGGCGATGAAGTTGAAGGTGCCGCCGACGCCCACGGCGACGCGGCAGCCGAGGTCGTCGAGGTACTGCTGGATGAAGAGGTCCTGCTTCGGGCAGCCGAGCGCGACGAGCACGAGGTCCGCGCCCGACGCCTTGACCTCCGCGGCGACCCACTCGCAGGCCTCCTCGTCCGAGAGGTCGACCATCGGGCTCGCGTGCCCGGCGACCTTGAGCTCGGGGAAGCGACCCTTGAGCACGGCGATGGCCTCCTCCGCCACGCCGTCCTCGCCGCCCAGGAAGTAGACCTTGCGGCCGAGGCGCGCGGCCTCGCCCACGAGCAGCGGCACGAAGTCCGCGCCGGCGACGCGCTCGGGGATCGGCTGGCCGCGCAGCTTGCTCAACCAGATGAGCGGCTCGCCGTCGGCCGTCACGATGTCCGCCGTCGCGAGGCACTCGCGGAGCGCGTCGTGCTCGCCGGCGATCTCGAGGAAGTCGAGGTTCGCCGTCGCGACGCGCCGCCGACCGCTCTCGTCCTCGAGCCAGTCCGCGAAGAGCGCGAGCGTCGGCTGGAGTCCGAGCCGCGCGACGGGCACGCCGCCGAGCACGACGGTGGGCAGCCGGTTCTCGGCGGACGGTTGGGTCTGGACGGAGGTCATGGACCCGTCCATCGGCACCCGCCGGGGACGACCTGACGCAAAAAGGCGCGGGCGGCGCATGGAAGGCGGCGGAGGTGCGAGCGACCGGGCGACGGCTGCCGCGAGGATCCGGTGTCGAGGCGCGCGCGGGCTGGGGAGGCGTGCGGGACAGGCGCGGTCCCCGCGCGGACCGGCCGTTCCCGCTGACGGCGCATCGACGCATCCCCATGCGTGCATGGGGCTTGCGACGGGCGGCTCCGCCTCAACCCGGCGGCTCCGGGGGGCCGATAGCGAGCGAGGAATCCTGCCGGACGGGTCCGCCCCGGGCCCGCCGGCGACAGAGAGAGCCGACACGAGAGAGCCCGCGATGCGTGCCCGCGCACCCGTTCGCCGCCCGGACGTCCCGGCCCCCCGTGCGCTCGCGCTGCTGCTCGCGTGCGCGCTCGTCGCCGCGTGCTCGTCGAGCCGCCACGCGCTCGAGCACCAGGACATCGAGCTCTCGGAGTGGATCGTCGACGAGGAGGTGCTCACGATCGACGCGCCGCCGTCGGTGATCCCCGAGGAGGACACCGAGGACGGGCAGTACCGCTACCGCCTCGGCCCCGGCGACGTCGTGCAGGTGCGCGTGTGGGGCGACCAGAGCCTCACCGGCACGTACCGCATCGGACCGGACGGCGCGATCACCATGCCGCTCTTCGGCGCGGTGAAGCTCGCCGGCTACGCGCGCGACGAGGCGGCGCGCATGCTCGAGGAGCTGCTCACGGAGCACTACATCGAGCCGTCGGTGACGGTCATCGTCGACGAGTTCAACAACAACAACGTGTTCCTGCTCGGCGCGTTCAACTGGCCCGGCGAGTACAAGCTCGAGAGCCAGGCGACGCTGCTCCAGGCGCTGAGTCTCGCGAAGGGCTTCACGCCGGAGGCCGACCGCTCGGGCCTCACGATCACGCGCGGCGACGACACGGTCATCCGCATCAACCTCGACGAGCTGCTGCGCGGCGGCAACATGGCGCTCAACGTGCGCCTCCAGCCGGGCGACGTGCTCTTCCTCCCCGAGAACACGATGCGCATCGTGCACGTGCTCGGCGAGGTCAACAAGCCGGGCATGGTGCCCGTCGGTCGCGGGCTCGACCTGCTGCGCGCGCTTTCGAGCGCCGGCAGCATGACCGAGGACGCCGTCGTCGACCAGGTGCGCATCCTGCGCCGCGTCGACGACAAGGTGCGCGTCTTCACGGTGGATGTCGCGCAGATCTACGAGGACGGCGCGCTCACCGCGAACATCCCGCTGCAGCCCGAGGACATCGTCTTCGTGCCGGAGCGCGGCCTCGCGAAGCTCAACTACGTGCTGCGCCAGCTCTCGCCGTCGTTCTCCACGATCTTCGTGCTCGACCAGCTCCAGGACCTCGGCGACGAGGACAACTGACGCGATGCAGGACGGGAGCCGACACGTCGAGCAGGCCCGGGCGCACGGCGCCGGCGGGGGCGGTGCGTCCGCCGTCGCCGCGCGGGACGGCGGGCTCGGCGGCGGCGCGTCCGGCGGCGGCGG
>JAUIEF010000220.1 GCA_030428785.1 bacterium | reverse complement strand
ACGATCACCGACGCCGCGCGCATGGTGAAGGCGCACGGCGCGCGCAAGATCTACCTGGCCGCGTCGCACGGCGTGTTCGCGGGCAAGGCGCTCGAGCGCCTCGCGGGCGCCGAGGTCGAGAAGGTGTTCGTGACGGACACCGTCTGCCCGCAGTCGGAGTACCCCGACGTCGTCCAGATCCTCTCCGTGGCGAACCTGCTCGCGGAGGCCATCCACCGCATCCACGTCTGTCGCTCGGTGAGTTCTCTGTTCGTCGAGTGACGCCCCGTCCGCACCCCACCGTCGGGAGCGCCCCGTCGCTCCGGCCCGCAGGAAGACCCAGACCATGAGCACTCCCTCCCTCCTCGAGACCCAGGCCCGCGAGGGCACCGGCTCCCGCGTCTCCCGTCGCGAGCGCGCCGCGGGCCGCATCCCCGTGAACGTCTACGGCCACGGCCAGGGCAACGTCGCCCGCACGGTGGACGCCCACGCGCTGAGCCTCGCGTTCGCGACGACGAGCCAGGTCTTCACGCTCGGGATCGACGGCCAGCAGGAGTCGTGCCTGGTCAAGGAGGTGCAGTACGACACCTACGGCCAGCACGTGCTGCACGTCGACTTCACGCGCATCGACCTCTCCGAGGAGGTGCACGTCGAGGTCAAGCTCGAGTTCCGCGGCGACCCCGTCGGCGTGAACGCGGGCGGCACGCAGATCATCCACCACCCCGCGCTCGCGGTGAAGTGCCGCGCGGACTCGATCCCCGACGTGCTCGTCGTCGACGTGTCGGGCATCGAGATCGGCCACGGCATCCACGCGAACGAGGTCGCGCTCCCCGCGGGCGTGACGCTCGACGAGGACGAGATGGCGGGCGAGGAGCAGGTCGTCGGCGTCGTGCCGCCGCGCGTCGAGGAGCCCGCCGAGTCCGAGGAGGGTGAGGAGGGTGCCGAGGGCGAGGCCGCCGAGGCGAAGAAGGACGAGGAGTCCGGCGACGGCGAGGAGAAGAAGGACGACGGCGAGGGCTGATCGCCCGGCGCGTCCCGTTCCCCACCCGACACCGGCGCGTCGCGCGCCGACCGTCGACCGCGCGCGACGCGGTCCGGCGGCGGCGCGTGCGCCGTGACCCCGCAGCGGCCCCCCGCGGAGCCCCGTCGTGCAACTGATCCTCGGACTCGGCAACCCGGGCGAGGAGTACGAGGGCACCCGGCACAACGTCGGCTTCGAGGTGCTCGACCGCGTCGCGGAGCGGCTGGGTCGCTCGTGGTTCCAGCGCGGCCGCGCGCTCGTCGCGCGCGGCGAGGTGGGGGACCGGCCGTTCCTGCTCGCGAAGCCGACGACCTACATGAACCGGTCGGGGCGCGCGGCGCGCGACCTCCTCGCGGACCTCGAGGAGCCGGTGGACGTGCTCGTCCTCTGCGACGACTTCCACCTGCCGCTGGGACGGCTGCGCTGCCGGCGCAAGGGGAGCTCCGGCGGGCAGCTCGGGCTCCAGTCGATCCTCGACATGGTGAAGGACCGCGAGATCCCGCGCCTGCGCCTCGGCATCGGCGAGCCCGGCCGGAAGCCGGCCGAGGTCTTCGTCCTTGAGCGCTTCAAGAAGGCCGAGGAGAAGGAGGTCCAGGAGATGCTCGACCGCGCCGCCCACCACGTCGAGGACTGGCTGGCCGACGGCGACCTGGACCGCCTCATGGACCGCGCGAACCAGGCGATTCCCTGAGCCGGGCGCGTCCCGTGCCCTCGGCTGTGTGCGTCCGGTCGCCCGGCGCGGCGACCCCATGACCCCCGGCCGCGTGCGTCCCTCCGCCGGCGCCGCCACCCGGTGACCGCTGTCCGCGAGTGGGTTCTCCGCCGGCGTCGGGACCGGTGATCCCCGCTCGCGGGAGTCAGCTCCTCCGAAGCCGCGACGCGATGATCCCCGCTCGCGGGGTCAGCTCTCCCGAGCCCGCGACGCCGAAGCCCCCGAGCCCGCGACGCCGAAGCCCCCGAGCCCGCGACGCCGAAGCCACCGAGCCGGATGCCCAGAAGCCACCGATGGGTGGTCAGCGGCCGGGGGCGAAGCCCCAGGCCCGCTGCACCTCCCGCGAGTCGCAGAGCGCTTGCCACTCAAGAGCCGTCTGGAGTACGTTACGGGACTTCTGATCCCAGGCCGAACGCCTCTCGCCGACCGACCTCCGGCGGCGACCGTGCGCCCGGCCCGGTGCACCCGTCCAGTGGATCCAGATCCGAGAGGTTCTCCGTGAAGCACTACGAAGGCATGTTCATCCTCCACAACCGCGATCACCGCGGGGAGGACGAGGGCGAGCCGGACACCCCCGAGGTGGTGGTGACCAAGCTCATCGAGAAGGTCGGCGGCAGCGTCGCGCACACCGTGCTGTGGGCGAACCGCAAGCTCGCCTACCCGATCGCCGGCAACCAGACGGGCACGTACGTGCTCGTGTACTTCAGCGGCGAGTCCGGCGCGGTCGACGCGCTGAACCGCGAGGTCAAGCTGTCCGACCGCTGCCTGCGGTGGATGGCCATCGCGCTCGACGAGCTGCCGAAGGAGGAGGACATCCCGGAGCCGCTCACGGAGCCCGTGTCGCGCAGCGGCCGTCGTTTCGAGGGTGACACGACCGCCGAGCTCGGCAAGGACGGCGAGGAGACCCGGAAGATCTGGGAGCTCCTCGACTACAAGAACCCGTTCGTGCTGCGCCGGATGATCTCCGCGCAGGGCAAGCTCTTCTCGCGCGTGCGCAGCAACCTCGAGGCGAAGAGCCAGCGTCGTCTGCGCACCGCCGTCTTCCGGGCCCGCAACATGGCCCTCCTCCCGTTCGTCGGCCGCTGAGAAAGGGAGGTCGCCATGAAGCTCATCCTGCTCGAAAGCGTCGACGGTCTCGGAAGGCCGGGCGACCAGGTGAACGTCAAGAACGGCTTCGCCCGCAACTACCTGCTGCCGCAGCGCAAGGCGGTCGTCCTCACGGAGGACAGCATGCGCATGCTCGGCAAGCTCCAGGCGAAGGCCGAGGCCGAGGAGCGCGCGCTCATCTCCTCCATGGAGGAGCTCGCGTCCAAGATCAAGGGACTCGAGATCGCCGTCGAGGCGCGCGCGACCGAGGAGGGCCACCTCTTCGGCTCGGTCACCGAGAAGGACATCCACGGCGCCATCGAGGCGGCGGGCTGGGAGGTCGCGCTGCGCGCGGTCCGACTGCCGAGCCACCTCAAGGACTGCGGCGTGCACGAGGTGACGCTGCACCTGTACGGCGAGATCACGGCCGACATCCAGGTGGAGGTCGTCCCCATCGACATGGAGGGCAACCGCATCGAGCCCGTGGTCGAGGAGGAGATCTCCGGGGCCGAGGGCGACGAGGCGACGCCCGCCGAGGGTGCCGCGGACTCCGCGACCGCCGACGAGGGCGCGCCCCCGCCGACGGGTGACGCCGCGACGGCCGCCGCCGAGGCGTGAACCCGGGCGTGGACCGGGGCGGCCGGTCGTCGGCCGCGCCGGGGCTCGCCCCCAGGCTGCTCCTCGCGCTCGCGACGCTCACGCTCTCCGCGCTCGTCGCGGAGGGCGTGCTGTCGCTCGCGGCGGGGCGGTCGTTGTCCGAGACGTGGCGCGCGCGGCCGGCGGTCCGTGAGTGGCTCGCGCCCACGGACCGCGACCGCTGGCTCGCGGCGGCCGCCAACCCGGGGCCGTGGCGCGTCCACGAGGACGGGCGCGTCGGGCTCACGCTGCGGCACGACAGCACGGCGGACGTGTTCGGCGTCGACGTGCGTTCGGACGGGCTCGGGTTGCGCGCGCGGCCGGGACCGCCGGTGGCCGCGGACGCCGAGGCGATCCGCATCCACGTGCTCGGCGACTCGGTCGCGTTCGGGTGGGGCGTCGAGGACGACGAGACTCTCGCGCACCGGCTCGAGACGCACCTGACCGCGGCGCTGCCGGCGGGGAGCCCGCCGGTCGTGTGCCGCACGGTCGCGATCCCCGGCTGGAACCACCGCAACGCGGTGCACTTCCTGCTCGACCACCTCGACGAGCTGCCGGCGGACGTCGTGCTCTTCCTGCCCGTCGACAACGACCTCGCGAACAGCTACGGCGTCGCGGAGACGGGTCACCGGCGCGAGGCGCCGGACCCCGCGACGCCCGACCCGTGGCTCACGGTGAGCACGGATCAGAACCACTTCCTCGTGCTCGACGCGCAGGCGCGGCTCGCCGCGCGCGGGGCGCTCGCGGGCGTGCGCGTGGAAGACCTGGGGCCGGAGGTCCTCGAGGCGGACCTCACCGCGGAGTCGCGGCGTCGGCTCGACGCGAACGCGGACTCGGTGCGGCGGCTCGTCGAGCGGCTCGCGCCGCGGGGCGTGCGCGTCGCGCTGCTCCAGTCGAGCGAGCAGCGGTACCTGTGGCACCTCTGGGCGCGGCTCGGAGGGCTCGCGGGCGCGTCCGTCCCCGTGATCCCGTTGCTGAAGGACGCCGAGCCGCGGTTCGCGCTGCCGACGAACCCGCACCCGAGCGCGGCGACGCTCGACGCCTTCGCGCTGTGGACGGCGCGGGAGCTGCTCGCGCGGGGCTGGGTGCCCGGCGGCGAGGCGGCGGCGGCGCGGCTGCCGGCGGTGCCCGAGGCGTACGCCTCGGCGCGGGCGCCGGTCCTCGGGCCGGACGAGTGGGCGCGTCGGTCGGCCCGGATGCGCGAGGTCGACCTCGCGGCGCTGCGGTCGCGCGTCGACACGGCGACGGCGGAGGGCCTGCACCAGGTGTACGGCGGGATCCAGGCGGGGCGCGCCGCGGACCGGCGCGCGCGGCTCGTGCTCGCGCACCCGCCCGGGGCCGAGCGGCTCGTCGTGCGGCTCGCCGGTCTCCCGGGGCGTGACGACGCGCTGCCCCTGCGCGTGCAGGTCGTGTGCGACGACGTCCCGCTGGGCGAGGTGCGGCTCGACGGTCCGGAGCCCGTCGACGCGAGCTTCCCGCTCACGGGGCCGCTCGCGAAGCGCGCCGTGCACGAGGTGCTCCTGGCGGCGGATCGGGCGGTCGTGGCCGTGCACCAGGAGCGGCGGCGCACGTCGAGCTACGCGTTCCACCACGTGGCCGTGGAGTGACGCCGGCGCACGCTCCGGGAGCCGTCCCGGCGCGCGGCGCTGCACGCGCAGATCGCGCGGGCCGGGGGCGCCCGCCGACTGGAGCGCCCGTCGCGCCGGCTGCTAGGATGCCGGCTTCGCGCACCTCGGGTTGGGGAGCGCCTCCCTCACACCACGATCGACAACGGCGGACGGCTCGTCGGGAGGAGACGGATCCATGGACACGAGCGCGATCCCGGACCACCTGCCCCCCCAGAACATCGAGGCGGAGCAGTGCGTCCTGGGCTCCATGCTGCTCGACCGGGCGACCATCGGGGACATCCTGCTGGTGCTCTCGGACGAGGACTTCTACATGCCCACGCACGCGGAGATCTTCCGCGTGCTCCAGGACCTCTACGACCGGAACGAGCCGGTCGACCTCGTCATCGCGACGAACGCGCTGAAGGCGGTCGACAAGCTCGAGGCGGTGGGCGGGGTCGACACGCTCGTGGCGCTCATGGAGGCGGTGCCGTCGTCGGCGCACGCGGAGAGCTACGCGCAGCTCGTGCGCTCGGCGTCGGAGAAGCGGCGGCTCGTCCAGGCGGCGCAGGAGATCCTGCGGGACGCCTACGCGACGACGACGACCGACGTCGACGACCTGCTGGACGGCGCGGAGCAGCGCATCTTCGCCATCGCGCAGGGACGCGGCGTGGAGTCGGGCGCGACGATGCACGACCTCGTGAAGAACGCGATGCTGCGCGTCGACTCGCTCCAGGAGTCGGACGCGCGCAACGTGACCGGCGGCCTCAAGACGCACTTCACCGACCTGGACAAGTTCGTCAACGGGCTCGCGCCGGGCGCGCTGTACATCATCGCGGGCCGCCCCTCGATGGGGAAGTCGAGCTTCACGACGAGCCTGCTCGACAACATCTGCGTGCGCGACCAGACGCCGGCCGCGCTCTTCACGCTCGAGGTCACCAAGGAGCAGGTCGCGGAGAACATGCTCTGCTCCAATGCGCGCGTCGACGCGCACCGGCTCATGCGCGGCGAGCTCTCGAACGACGAGTACGCCAAGGTGCCGCTCGCGGCGGGGCGGCTCGCGCAGGCGCCGCTGTACGTGGACGACACGCCGGGCATGACGATGACCCGCCTGCGCGCGAAGGCCCGGCGTCTCAAGTCGCGCATGGACATCCAGCTCGTCGCGGTGGACTACCTGCAGCTCCTCACGCTGGGCAGCCACGTCGAGAGCCGGCAGATCGAGATCTCGCGGCTGTCGGGCTCGCTCAAGCAGCTCGCGCGCGAGCTCAAGGTTCCGGTCATCGCGCTCAGCCAGCTCAACCGCGGCGTCGAGGCGCGCACGAACAAGCGGCCCATGATGGGCGACCTGCGTGAGTCGGGGTCCATCGAGCAGGACGCCGACGCGATCATGCTGCTCTACCGCCACGAGTACTACGAGCCGGAGGACGTGTCCGCGAAGGGCACGGCCGAGGTCATCGTGGCGAAGAACAGGAACGGCCCCGTGGGCACCGTCGAGCTCAACTTCCACGCGAACATGATGCGGTTCGACAACGCGCACCGGTTCCCCGACGTGTCGAGCGACCCGCCGCCCCCGCCGCCGGACGCGCCGCAGGGCGGTCCGACGCCGCCCGTCCTCTGAAGGAACCGTCCGTCCGGTGCGCCGCCACGCCCACGCCTTCCCGGTTCGCGTCGCGGCGCTGCTGCTCGCCGTGGTGCTGCCGTGCGTGCGTGCCGCCGCCCAGGAGGTCGTCTCGGAGGAGGACGCCGAGGGCACGCGCATCGTCGAGGTCGTCCTGCAGGGCAACGTCCTCGTCGACCACTTCCTGCTGAAGTCGAACCTCAAGACGCAGCCCGGCGGGTCGTTCTCGAAGCGTGACGTGAACGACGACACGCTCTGGATGCACGACAACTACGGCATCGTCACGGACGGCGTCCGCGTGGAGCGCGTCGCGGGAGGGGTCACGGTGACCTTCCCGCTGCGGCGGATCCTCCAGCACGACTTCGTGGAGTTCCAGGGCAACGACGAGTTCAGCGACAGCAAGCTGCGGGACGTCGCCCGGCTGCCGGACGACCGGCCCGTGAGCCCGCCGCAGGTCGTGTCGGCCCAGTCGTTGATCCGCGAGCACTACCAGTCGAAGGGCTTCCCGTTCGTGCAGGTCGAGGTCCGGCCGAAGACGCGGGAGAACGGCGAGCGCGGCGCGGCGATCCGGGTCTTCGAGGGGCCCGAGGTGGAGCTCACGGAGCTGCGCATCGAGGGCCTCGACGCGGTCGACGAGGACGACGCGCGCGACCTGCTCGAGAGCCAGCCCGGCTGGTGGTCGTGGCTCGTCGCGAAGGACTTCGTGCGCGCGGACGTGGACCGCGACATCCTCGTGCTCGAGGACTTCGTGCGGCGCGAGGGCTACCTCGACGCGTCCGTCTCGCTCGAGGGGCTGAGCTGGTCGGACGACCGCACGGAGGTCGTCGTGACGCTGCTCGTCGACCAGGGGCCGCGCTACTCGGTCCGGAGCGTGGTCGTCACGGGCAACACGGCGCTCACCGAGGAGGAGCTGAAGCTGGTCCAGACGCTCGCGGCCCGGGACCGCGAGGTGCGCACCCACGAGCAAGCCCACCAGGCGGTCGGTGGCCGCTACGCCGGCTCGCCCTCGTACGAGTACCAGTCGGGGCCCGACGGCAAGCGCTACGCCGTCGGGGGCGAGGTGCCCATCGACATCGGCGAGGCCGCCGATCCGGCCGAGACGGTGCGCAAGATGGAGGTCGTCCGCCGCGCCGCCCTCGCGCCCGCCGAGCCCTCGGGCCAGGATCGGGCGGTGGCCGCGCAGGCGACGCAGATCGCCGCCCGCGCCCGCGCCGAGCTCCAGCAGCAGCAGGCCGAAGAGGCGGCGCGGGCGCGCGAGGACGAGGCGACCGAGGCGGAGGATCCCTCGGCCGTCGAGGGCGACGCCGCCCCGGCCGACGCCGCCTCCGATCCGAACGCCCCCGCGCAGGACCAGGCCGCGCCCGACCCGGCCGCCCCTGCCTCGGCCGCCCCAGCCGAGACCGCCCCGGACCCTGCCGCCAGCCCGTCGGCCGCGCCGACCGACCCCGCGCCGCCCACCCCCGAGGTCGCCCCGGCGCCGACGAGCCGGCGCACCCTCGACTTCGCGCCCCGCCCCGTCGAGCGGCCGGGCATCTTCCTGAACTGACCGGCTCGAACCGACGAACCCCGGCCGACCGACCGGAGCCGACCGACCGGAACTGATCGGCCACCGAGGAACCCTCAGGCAGGGCCCCGTGCAGCTATTCGGGCACCCATTCGACG
>JAUIEF010000014.1 GCA_030428785.1 bacterium | reverse complement strand
TCTTGAACAAAGACAAGCGTCCTGCTCGATCGAGCGTGGGCCTGTGAGCGAATGACGCCAATGCAGAAAGGGAGAAGGGATGCGCAAGCTCGTGGTGCTGTTCTGCGTGTTGTTGAGTGTGATGCCTTCGGCTGGCGCCTCCGACGTGGGGCCATGCTCTCCTGGCAAGGGTCACGGGTGCGACGTCAACAACTGCGCCGGGAAGACGATCACCGTGACCGTGACGAACCTCTCGATGACGACTTCGCTCGTCACGGTGTGCATCGGAAGCGGCGGCGGCGGCATGACCGGGGCCAGCTGCGGATTCAACTACGTGCCGAACAACATTCCCGACTACCCCGCCGGGGAGATGTCCGGCGGGTGCGCCGCGATCGCCGTGCCGTGCGAGCCGCTGACCTGGGGAGAAGTCGACGAGTGTTCGGACATCTGCATGGCGTGCCGCAGCTACTCCTGATTTCTAGAACACGTAACCATCAATCAGCGAAGGGAGAGTGATGTTGAATCGCTTCATCGTCTCAGCCGGAGGCATGTTGCTCTCTGGACTTCTCGTGTGGGTGTCCCAGGACGACGTCGGCATGGAGCCCGCTCCTCTTCGGCCCGCCGAGATCGCCCCGCAGGAGGCCTTCATGGTCCCGTTCTCGGAGACGATCTCCTCGATCTCACTGCGTGGAGTCGTCGGGGGGAGCGGATTGGTGTACAGCCCGGATGGCGAGCCGTCGAAGGTCGTGACCCTCGCGGTCACGTGCGACCTCGGCCAAGTCCTCATGGAGCAGGCTCATCAGATCGAGACCGTCGGGATCGCGACCGGCGATGCCGTCGCGGTTCAAGTCGGGCCGTTCACCCCCGGCCTTGCTCACGCGATGGCCGCTGAACTGCTCGGGGAGACCGACCCCGACGTCTTGAACAAGCTCATCGGACCCGGCCCGACGATCCCGACGTACGTGCTTTCGGTTTCACCTTCCGAGGGCGAGACATGGGGGACCGTGAGCTCTGAGGCGCAGCTCGACGTGAGCCTCGATCTCAGCAAGCCGTGAACCTGGACGAGGGTCAGCTCTCCTTGCCGAAGGCGGTGTCGAGGCGGCTTCGGAAGGTTCGGAGGCGGAGGGCGTTGGTCACCACGAGGAGGCTGCTGCTCGCCATCGCGGCGGCGGCGAAGGGGGGGGTGACGCTGCCCGTGAAGGCGAGCGGGATCGCGACGACGTTGTAGGCGAAGGCGAGCCCCAGGTTCTGGCGGATGACGCGGAGCGTCGCACGGGCGAGCTCGACGGCCACCGTCGCGCGGGCGAGGTCGCCGCTCACGAGGACCAGCGGCGCCGCCGCGCGCGCCAGGTCCGTGGCGCTGCCCACCGCGAAGCCCGCGTCCGCCGCCGCGAGCGCGGGGGCGTCGTTCGTGCCGTCGCCGACCATGCCGACGACGTGACCGCCCGCCCGCAGGTCGCGCACGCGCGCGGCCTTGCCCTCCGCGGACTCGCCCGCGTGGACCTCGTCGATGCCCGCGAGCGTCGCCACCGCGCGCGCGCTCGCCTCGTGGTCGCCCGTCGACACGACCGGCCGGATGCCGAGCTGCGTGAGGATGCGCACCGCGCGCGTGCTCGTCGGACGGATCTGGTCGCCGATGCCGAGCACGAGCACGACCGCGCCGTCGATCGCGACGTGCGCGAGCGTCCACCCGCGCTTCGCGAAGCGCTCGCCGGCCTCCGCCGCGGGTGACACGTCGACGTCGCGCGCCTCGAGGAACGCGCGCGAGCCCACGACGACGCGGCGGCCGTCCGCCAGCGTCCCGGTCACGCCGCCCACCGCCGCGGACAGCGAGCCGCGCTCGACCTCCGCCGCGACGACGCCCCGCCGCTCCGCCTCGCCGCGCAGGGCCTTCGCGAGGGGGTGGCCCGTCGCCGCCTCGACGGCGACCGCCGCGGCGAGGGCATCGGCGAGCGCGGGCGATGTGCGCGGCGCCGGGAGTCGCGCGGTGGCGTCGCCGCGTGACGGGGTGGCGCCGGGCGCGTCCGCCGGGACTCCGCCGTCGTCGTCCGAGCGGTGGGCGTCGCCCGCTCGGTCCCCCACGAGCGCGAGGTCCTCCACCACGGGCTGCCCCGCCGTGAGCGTGCCCGTCTTGTCGAACACGAGGACGTCCAGCCGCCCCGCCGCCTCGAGCGCGCCCGCGTCGCGCACGAGGACGCCGAGCTGGGCGGCGCGGCCGGTACCGACCATGATCCCGAGCGGTGTCGCGAGACCCAGGGCGCACGGGCAGGCGATGATGAGTACCGCCACTGCCGCGGTAAACGCGCCGTCGGCGTCGCGAGGCCCAACGCGCACGGGCACGCGACGACGAGCACCGCGACCGCCGCGAGCCCGCCGCCCCCGAAGACCCACGCGAGCAGCGCGACCGCGAGCACGCACGGCACGAACACCGCGGACACGCGGTCCGCGAGCCGCTGCACCGGCGGCTTGCTCGACTGCGCCGCGCCCACGAGCCGCACGAGCTCCGCGAGCGTCGTCTCGCCGCCGACCGCCGTCGCGCGGATCGTCACGAGCTGCCCGCCCGCGTTCGTCGTGCCGCCGATCACGCGGTCACCCGGGCGCCGCCACACCGGCAGCGACTCGCCCGTGAGCAGCGACTCGTCGAAGCCCGACGAGCCCTCGACGACCTCGCCGTCCGCGGGCGCCGCCTCCCCGTCGCCGACCAGGCAGAGGTCGCCGACCTGCACGGCGTCCGCGTCGACCTCCTGCTCCGCGCCGTCCCGCAGCACGCGCGCCGTGCGCGGCGCGAGGCCGGCGAGCTCGCGCAGCGCCGCGGCCGACCGCCGCCGCGCCGACTCCTCGAGCGCGCGACCGACGAGCACGAAGGCCGTGATCATCGCGGGGGCCCCGAACATGACCGGCCCGCCGCGCGCCCACGACCACGCCGCGTGCAGCCACGCGCTGCCCGCTCCGAGCGCCACGAGCGTGTCCATGGCCGCGTGCCGCGCCTTCGCGAGCCGCCACGCCTGCGCGAAGAGCCCGCGCCCCGGCCCGGCCAGCGTCCCGAGCGCGACGAGCCCCGCGAGCCACGGCAGCGGCCCGTTCGTCACGAGCGTCACGACGGCGCCGACCGCCGCCGCGATCGCGTGGTCGCGCGCGGGCCGGCCCTCCGCCTCGTCGAGCAGCGCGTCCACCGCCGAGTCGATCGACGGCAGGCCCTCGTAGCCGGAGGCCGCGATCGCCGCGAGCAGCGCGGGCTCGTCGACCTCGCCGTCGACGGTTGCCGAGCGCGTCGCGAAGCTCACGGACGCGCGGTCCACGCCGGACACCTTGCCGAGCGCGCGCTCGACGGTCGCCGCGCAGCCGGAGCAGGTCATGCCCCGGACGGGGATCACCCGCGTGCGGGTCATCCGTCGGAGGGCGGCGCGCCGTCCTCCGTGTCCGCGTCGCCCTGCTCGCCGCCCACGACGGTCCGGCCGTTCACCTTGACGCGCCAGTTGCCGTCACCGTCGCCGCCCTCGCCGGCGAGCTCGCGCCGGAACTCGTCGGGCGAGTAGGAGAGGTAGATCACCTCGATCTCGGGCTCCGAGAAGCCGTCGGCGACGCGCTGCGGATCGGCGAGGAGCACCTCCGACGCGGCGTCCAGCACGTGCGCGTCGAAGGAGCCGATGAGCTCGTCGAGCTCGGGCAGCTCGTCGTTGTCGTCGCGGTTCCGCAGCACGTCGTAGGCGCCGCGGAACCCGTCGAAGCGGCCCTCGAACATCTCGAACTCGTCGCCGCGCGTGCCGTTCTCGATGTTCCGCAGCTCGGCCCAGAGCACCCGCGTGGACCACGCGAGCTCCGACGGCGCCATCTGCTCCTCGCGCAGCCGCGCCGGGATCTCCCGGAGCACCGGCAGGAACTGCTGCGCCGCGCCGCCCATGACGTCGGCGATGTCGAAGATGCCCGTCTCCTCCTCGTCGACCGTGCGGCCGTACTCCTCGAAGTCGGAGACCGAGCGCTCGAGCCGGTCGGCGAACGTCCGGCGCAGGTCGAGCGCCGCCGCGAAGCGGTCGCGGTCGAGCTGGTCGACCTCGGCGGGGTCGAACGGGAACTCCTCCTCGAGCGCGATGAGCTCCGTGCCGAGCTCCTCGAAGGCCGCGATGGCCTCCTGGATCATGGGCACGAACTGGTACGCGAAGTACCCGAGGAAGCCCAGCACGATCAGGGCCAGCACACCGCAGCCGATGAAGATCTTCTTCATGAGTGGGGGCAGGTTAGCAGTCGGGGTCGGACGCGCTCCAGGGGGCAGCCCGCGCGGGGGTCAGCGCCTGCGCTCGCGCCGCGCCAGGAAGCCCTCGGGGTCGACGATCGCCGCGTCCCCGTGGCGCTGCTGGAGGGACGCGAGGTAGGGCTGCCACCAGTGCCAGCCGGAGGCGCCGAAGGCGATCGGGTCCGAGCTGTGGTGACGCAGCAGTCCGTAGTACGGCAGCAGCCGGTCGACGGGGTCGTGGTCACCCGTGACGAAGGCGGCCGCCGCGACGGCGCCCGGGATCCACTCGGAGACGCCCAGCGGCGAGCTCGGCGCGCCGTCCGTCATGACGCGGTCGGTGGGCATGTCCGGCATGAACCCGCCCTCGCGGTACGCCGACATCTCGAAGGACACGAGGTCGGCGACCATGGGCGGCACGATCGGGTCGCGCGTCTCGTGCCAGTACGCCGCGAGGCCGTGGAGCGCGACGGCCACCATGAAGGGTGCGTCGTAGTGCTCGTCGGCGAGGTGACGCCTGTCGGGCTTCATGCGACGCAGGTACTTCACGTCGCCCGTGCCGCGCTGCTCGTCCGCCGCCGCGACGTACGCGCGCGCCGCGTCGAGGTAGCGCGGGTCGCCCGTCGCGCGGTGCACCTGCACGAGCGCGCGCAGCGTCCAGCCGAACGTGCGCGAGCTGTGGATCGAGTGCTCGACGATCTCCTTCCACGTGAGCACGGCCTCGCCCGCCGAGCGCAGCGCGTCGAGCGCCAGCCAGTCGCCCGTGAGCAGGTAGTACTCGTAGACGTCGTCGAGCGACATGTGCTCCGGGTCGAAGCCGTTGTAGCCGTGGCCGCCGCGCGGGATCTCCTCCTTCCACTCGGTGTGGCGGTTGTGCATGCCCTTGCGGCCGAGGCTGTGCTCGGTGCTGTTGTTCGAGTGGGGCGTGCCCTCGTAGAGGTTCGCCCACGGCATGCGGTCCGCGTCGAAGCCCTCGAGGTGGTACGGGCGCAGGTCCATCGCGTGGCGCGCGCGGGCGACGTTCCAGCGGTGGAGGTCGGCGCGCCCCGACTGCATGGCCTCGAGGAAGACCGAGAGCTGGTTGCGCGGCGAGCCGGACTGGTGCGTGTTCGTGCCGAGCGCCTCGCCCCAGTGCGCCCAGCCGGTGGGCGGGTCGCGCGGCGGCGCCGACGGCTTCTTGAGGTCGAGCGGGCGTGGCACGTAGAAGCGGCCCGCGTCGCCCCAGGCCTCCGTGGCGAGCACCTCGAGCGGCACGAGCGCGACGTGCGCCGGGCGGATCGCCTCCGTCATGCGTGCGCGTCCCGTCGCGCCGCCCGCCTCGCGCACGACGTCGATGCGGAACGTCTTGCGCGTCGCGTCGTCGAGCCAGAACGTCTCGCCCATGCCCGCGGGCAGCACCTCGAGGCGCAGCGGTCCGCCCGCGTCGTGCGCCAGCCGCGACGGGTGGTTCTCCGCGCTGTCGACCATGCGCGCGAACCAGCCGTCGCCGTCCGTGAGCAGCCCGGCCCAGAGGTCCTCCGAGCGCGCGCCGTACACGGGCTCGCCCTCGAGCGTCATGCGCGTGCCGGCCGGCCCCTCCTGCTCGAGCGCGAACCCGCCGTCGTGCTCGAGCGAGCGCACGCCGAGCTCCACGCCCGTGACCTCGCCCTCCGGGTGCAGCGAGAGCACGTAGGAGTCGAACGCGAGCGGCCCCGTCGGCTGCGCGAGCGCGGTGTTCTCGACGGTCCAGTCGACGCGCGCCTGCCCGAGGCCCGCGCGGACGTGCACGTGCACGGTGAAGGTGTGGAACGGGAGGCCGAGGCCCTCGCCGTCGACCGAGCGGTGCGCGCCGCGGAAGCGCGCGACGGCGCGCAGCGGGCCGCGCTCGACCCAGGTGAGCGAGCCGGGGTCGACCTCCGCGCGGTACTCGTGACCGAAGACGTCGACGAGCCGCGCGTCGATGCCGAGCACGCGGCCGCCGTCCTCGCCCGGCTCGAAGAGCGTCCAGACCGTCGCGCCGTCGTCGAGCAGCAGCCCGCCGTCCTCGCGGCGCTGCACGCGCCACGGGTCGTCGACGGCCGGCACGTCGTCGGCGAAGCCCAGCGCGAGCGGGCGCGTCTCGCGCGCCTGGAGCTCGACGACCGTGTCCACGAGCACCCAGCGCGCCGAGCCGTCCGGCCAGCGGGACAGCGCACGCACCTGGCTCGGAAGCGGCCGGAGCGACTCCGCGTCCCAGAGGCGGAGCGTCGACGCGTCCGCGACCTGGCCCGAGCGGAGCGGGACGCCGAAGGTCAGCGGCTCGGCGCGGCGGTAGCGCGCCGCCGTGTCGCGCACGGAGACGTGCGCGAGGGCCCGGCGCCCGCGACGGACCTCGTCGGCGGACGGCGCGGGGCGCGGCGGACGGAGGAACTCCTCGTCGGCGCCGTCCTGCGGCCGCGCGGAGCCCGCGAGCAGCACGAGCGCGCCCAGCAGCAGCGCGATCGCGCCCGGAGCCCCGCGCCGCGGAGCGCCATGAGGTCCGGGCGCCGGCAACCGATAGACTCCACGCGCGCTCCCGGGAAGGGAGTTCATCTCGACGGTCGGCATGTCCCAGGGTACCTCCAGGTCACGCATCCTCCGGTACGCGCCGCGGCGAGTCCACGGCGTCGCGGGGGCGTTCCGTCTCGCGCTGCTCGCCGCGTGCGTGCTCCTCGCGGGCGCCGCGACCGCCCGGGCCGACGACGACGTCGTGGCGCCGCAGCTCCCGCGGCGTTTCGAGCGCTCGCTGGGCGGGCCGTGGAAGTTCGTGCTGGACCCCGGCGACGTCGGCCTCGCGCAGGACTGGCCCGCCGCCATCGCGCGCTCCGGCGACCCGCCGCCCAGCGCCGGCGAGGTCTTCTCGATGCTCGTGCCCCGCGCGTTCGAGGCGCGCCAGGCCGCGGGCGCGTACGACGGCGTCGTCTGGTACTGGCGCACGGAGGTCCTGCCGCCGTCGCGCGGCATGCGCGTCGTGCTCTCGTTCGAGCGCGTGAACCACGCCTGCCGCGTGTGGGTGAACGGTCGCGAGGTCGGGGAGCACGTCGGGGGGTACGACCCCTTCGAGCTCGATGTGAGCGAGGCGCTCGGCGGCGAGCGCCGCATGGACCTCGTCGTGCGCGTCGTCGACCCCGGTGCGACGCCCGTCGACGGCCTCACGCTCTCGATCGTGCCGCACTCCAAGGAGAGCTGGTACGAGAACTACGGCGGCATCCTCGGGCCGGTGTCCGTCTCGGGTCACGCGGACGTGAAGGGCCGCATCGAGCGGCTCGTGCCCGACCCGGAGAGCGGCCGGGTGTCCGTGGAGGTCGAGCTGCGCGCCCCGGACGACGACCGCACGCGGCACGTCGAGCTCGAGCTGCGCGCGCGCCCGCTCGCCCTGCGCGCCGCGCTCCCCGCCGACGGCGACCACCGCCCGCCGGCCGTCGCGCTCGCGCGTCGCCGCGTCACCGTGCGCGACGGCCGCGCCGTCGTCCCGATGGAGATCGACGTCCCGGCGCACGAGACGTGGAGCCCCGAGGAGCCGTGGCGCTACCTCCTGGGCCTGCAGGTCCACGGCGACCGCCGCGCGTCCGGTCCCGACGACGAGCGCGCGTTCGGCTTCCGCACCGTCGCCCTCGACCCCGACGGCTTCCGCCTCAACGGCCGCCGCCTCGTGCTGCACGGCGTCCTCTACCAGCCGCACTACATCGCGCTGGGCGGGCTCTACCCGCCGGCCGAGGAGCTGGAGGAGGAGGTCCTCCAGATGCTCGACGTGGGCTTCAACCTCGTGCGCGCCCACGTGCGGCCGGCGCCGCCCGCCTTCCTCGACGCCTGCGACCGTCACGGCCTGCTCGTCATCGAGGAGCCGGCCATCGGCTGGGTCGACATGTCGCCGCGGTTGCAGGGCTGGCTCGAGCACGAGGTCGAGTGGATGGTGCGCCGCGACCACCACCACCCGTCGATCGTCGTGTGGGGCATCTTCAACGAGCTGAGCGGCGACGCCCACCGGCTGGACGAGCCCGTCACGCAGCACCTGCTCGCGTTCGACCGGACGCGCCCCGTGCTCGTCGACTCGGGCGGCTTCTTCCGCTCGGGCTACGTCCCCACGGGCGGCGACGTCGCGCTGCCCATGCGCGACGAGCACGTCTACCCGCCCTGCCCGATCCCGTTCGAGGAGCGCGTGCGGATGCGCACGCTCGACCACGCGGACGGCCCGGTGCTCGTGTCGGAGTTCGGCTACGGCACGCTGCTCGACACGGAGCGGCACCTCGCGGGTTTCTTCGAGCGCAAGGTGCTCGGCGTGGAGCGCAACACCTTCGCGGCGATGCGCGAGCGCACGCGCGCCGCGCTCGCGTCCGGCGACACCTGGGACGACGACGCGTGGCTCGACGTCGCGCAGCAGGTGCACGTCGGCATGACGCGCGAGATGGTCGAGCTGCTCCGCGCGAACCCGCGGCTCGCGGGCATCGTGTACACGCAGTGGCGCGCCGTGAGCACCGAGTCGAGCGCCGGCCTGCTCGATCCGTGGGGCGAGGAGCGCCCCGCGCTCCGGGCGATGCGCGACGCGCTGGCGCCGCTCAAGCTCGCCGTGTTCCCGGCTCGTCCGTCCGTGCGCGAGGGCTCCACGCAGGCCGTGGACGTCGCCGTGATCAACGACACGGGCGCCCCCGTGGCGGGCGCCGTGGTGCTCAACGCCGAGCGCGGCGCGGTGCGCGACGCCGACGGCACCGTGGGCCGCGGCTTCGACCGGCAGGTCTTCCCGCCCGGCGTCACCGTCCTCACGGAGGAGGCGTTCCGGATGACCGGGCCCGGCGAGGCCGCCTTCCGCGGGTACTTCGTGGACGAGGCGGGCGAGGTGCTCGTCATGAGCCGCGAGGTCCCGCAGCGGGTCGTGCCGCCGCCGCCGGCGCGCTGGACCGTACCGCAGATGGGCGACGTCCCGGACGCGCCCGTCGAGCTCGTCATCCCCGAGGGCGACGACACGCGGCTGCACGACTTCGCGCGGCGCGAGGGCTTCGGCGTGCGCGACCTCGTCTCGGACGCCGCGTCCGTGCCGGTGATCCTCCTCGACGAGCCCGAGCGCCTGCACGAGTCGCTCGACCCCGCGGAGCGGCTGCGGCTCTGGCGGCACGTCTACCAGGGCGGCACCGCGATCGTGCTGCTCGAGGACCTGCCGATGAACCACATCGGGCGCCTCGCCGGCAGCCCGCGCGGCATCCGCATGCTCCCGGACCTCCCGGTGCGCGTGGGCATCGGCCTCGCGGTCGGCAACTTCATCGGACGCAGCCACGTCATGATCGAGGCGGACGAGCCGCGCCGCCCGGGCGACCTGCCGCCGCTCGTGTTCGAGACGCTCGACGCGGAGACGGCGCACGAGCACGTGCCGGCGGACGCGCACGCGCGGCTGTTCGAGAGCCACGAGGCGTCCGTCGCGCCGGGCGCGATGCTCGTCGGCGAGCTGCCGCGCCGGACGCGCGCCGCGGCGATCACGCTCAACCACTACCGGCAGCGCACGGGGACGCTCGTCGCCGCCGTGCCGTTCGGGCGAGGCGAGTTCGTGTTCAGCGGGCTGCCCCTGCTCGACCCGGTGCTGGGCGAGGCGGACCCGCGCCGCGACCGGCTGCTCTCGAACCTCGTCGAGTCCGTCGCGCTCGGCATGCGCAACAAGCTGCCGACGCCCGAGGACACCGCCGCGCCGCTCCCGCTCACGCCCGAGCAGGTGGCCGCCTACGGGCGCGGCACGACGCAGCTCGCGCGCTTCTCGGCCGTGCTCGACCGCTACAGCTTCGTGACCTCGGGGCGGCCCGCGCCGCCCGCCTACGCCGTCGAGCGGCTCATCCGCCGGGACCAGGGGCTCGCCGCGCTCTTCGAGGGCACGGACGCCGCGTGGGAGTACCTCGAGGAGGCGTTCGCGGGGCTGTGGACGGAGGACGTCGCGGCCTTCGTGGAGCGCGAGGAGGACCTGCTCGCCCGGACGAAGCGGCTCATCCTGCGCGGCACGCCGGACGCGCGCGAGCTCGGCGCCCTCGTCGTGCAGGAGTGGGGCTTCGGCGTCATGACGTGGGTGGGCGGCGACCGCGAGGGGGCCGCCGCGCGCTTCGACGCGGCGGACGCGCTGCTCGCCTCCGATCCGGGGCGCTGACCGGGGCGCGGCGCGCGGCGACGACCGCGCCGCGGACCGCGACCTCCACCGACGCGCCGCGCTCGCGCTTGTGACCGACCCGCCCAGCTCCGAGAATGGATCCTCCGTCCGCGGCGCCCGTCGGCGCCCGCCCTCCGCCCGGGACCCGTGATGACGCGCGCCCTCCTGCTCCTGCTCACCGCGCTGTCCGGCTGCGGCCTCTTCCAGAAGGACCTCCTGGACTTCCGGACGTACCCGCTCGAGGGCGTCGGCTACGAGGACGCGGTGGCGCTCGTGCAGGAGGTCGTCGTGCAGGAGTTCGGCGCGCGGTGGGGCGGCGGCTTCGAGCTCGACTACGACCCGGACACCGGCAACCTCGTCGTCACCGGCATCTCCGACGAGACGCGGACGCTCACGTACTACGTCAAGATCGTGCCCCGCGGCGACGACACGCTGCTCGAGATGCTGGCGCTCGTGCGGCCGGCCGTGCCGCCGGGGGTGCCCGGCGCGCCGCGCGCCGCGCCCATGCAGGACGTGCGGTTCGAGGAGGTCATGTACGACGCGTTCGTCCTCGAGTCGGTGAAGCGGTTCGGCCCCGGCACGTGACGGGCCGTCCGACCTGCGCGCCCCGCGGGAGCGAGCCCGTGCGCGGCCTCGCGCGCGCGCTCGTGCTCGCGACGCTCGCCGCGGCGCTCGTCCGCTGCGGCCCGACCGCCGGCGGCGAGCTCGAGGTCGACGTCCGGCGCGACCTGGCGCTCGACCTCGACCGCGTGGAGCTCGTCCACGGCGTCGACCCGACGCTCGGCCTGCTCGTCTGGCCGGACATCCCGCGGCCCAACCCCGACCGCGACCAGATCGCGCTCGTCGGCTTCACGCGTGACTGTCGCGTGCTGTGGCACGTCGACGCGCGGCCGGGCCGGTTCGCGACGGGCGTCGCGCGGCTGCATCGCGGCGTCACGGGCGACGCGAGCGGGTGCGTGCTGCGCGTGTCCGTGGTGGGCGGCGGGCCCGGCTCGTCCGTGGAGGTCGCCGTCCCGCCCGTGCCGCTCGACATGGAGTCTCATGCGGACCGGCTGCGCGAGGGGCCGGCGGCGAACATCTCGCTCGCGCTGCCCGAGGGCGCGGCGACGCTCGCGATCGAGGTCGTCTCCGAGGGCGACGTGCCGCCGCCCGGCTACGTGGCGCTGCTCTCGCCGCGCGTCGTGCAGGAGCCGCGGCGCGTCGACGCGGACGAGCACCCGGTGCGTTTCGAGCGCGAGCGGCGCCTCACCGCGGCGGGCGTGCCCGACGAGCAGGAGCCCGTGGTGTTCGCGACGCAGACGCGTCTCGCCGGCGACGCCGCCGGCGAGGAGTCGGCCGTGTCGCACCGGCCGGTCGAGGTCGTCGGCTCGTTCACCGGGCGCGCGCGGCAGCACGCGCTCGCCTTCACCGGCGCGGCGACCTTCGAGACGACGGTCGACGTCGCCGCGGACAGCGTGCTGCGCGGCGAGCTCGCGCTCGACTCCCGGCTGCCGGAGGGCGCGCGCGGGCGGCTCGTCGCGGAGCTCGACGGCGTCGAGGTCGCGCGCTGGGACGTCGCGTCCGTCGACTGGACGGAGGTCGCCGCGCCGCTGGGCGAGCACGCGGGCGCGGGGCGACGGCTCGTGCTGCGCTCCGAGGTGCTCGCGGTGGACGGCACGCCGGTCGAGCGGCTCGTGCCGGACTACGCGCTTCGCCGCGAGGTGCCCGTCGCGTTCGCGTGCCGCACGGTCCGCCTGGGCTTCGGCGAGCCGCGCGTCGCGACGCCCGCGGCCGTGCTGCGCCGGCTCGCGACCCCGGAGCGTCCGTCGGTGGTGCTCGTGCAGGTGGACACCCTGCGCGCGGACGTGCTCGACCCGTTCGACGGCGCCGAGCCGGGCCTCACCCCCTGGATCGCGCGCTTCGCGGGGCGCGGCACCGTCTACGAGCGCGCCGTCGCGCCGAGCCCGTGGACGCTCCCCACGACGGCGTCGCTCTTCACGGGGCTCTACCCGTCGGCGCACCGCGTGCAGACGCACGACCGCTTCGTCGTGCCGGACGCGCTGCCCACGCTGGCCGAGCGCGCACGCGACGCGGGCGTCGTCACGGCGGCGTACGTCACGAACACGCTGCTCGCCGACGACGCCGGCTACGGCCGGGGGTTCGGGACCTACGCGCACCTGCCGTACCGCAACGCGCGGCAGGTCGGCGCGCAGGCGGAGGCGTTCCTCGAGAACCACGTCGGGCAGCAGTTCCTGCTCTACCTGCACTACATCGACCCGCACATGCCGGTCGAGGCGCCGGAGCCGTGGCTCGAGCGGTACGTGTCGCCGGAGCTCCGCGGGCAGGACGTGCTCGAGGTCGAGCGGCGCCTCACGGAGCGCTTCTTCTCCGGGGAGGTCATCGGCGAGCACGACCCGGACATCCGCTTCATGCGGCAGCGCTACCTCGGCGAGGTCGCGTACCTCGACGAGCAGGTCGGCCGGCTGCTCGCGGCGATCGACCGGCTGGGGCTCGCGGACACGACGGCCGTCGTCTTCACGTCGGACCACGGCGAGGAGTTCATGGAGCACGGGCTCTGGGGGCACGGCAGCAACCTGCACGGCGAGACGATCCGCGTGCCGCTCGTCGTGACCGGGCCCGGCGCGCTCGCGGGCTTCGCGACGGAGGAGGACGTGCGCGAGCCGGGCCGCGTCGCGGACGTCGTCTCGACGACCGGGCTCTACGCGGAGGTGCTCGACATGCTCGGCGTGTCGTACGACGCCGGCGCCGTGCAGCCCGGGCTCGACGAGCGCGGCTTCGCGCTCACCGAGACGGAGAAGGGCCTGGCCCTCGGCGGCGGCGGCGACCCCCTGCGCCGTCCGCTCCGCGCGCTCCGCAGCGACGACTTCCTGCTCGTGCGGAAGCTCCCCGTCGAGGGCGAGGAGGGCGACGGCTCGCTCTGCTTCTACGACCTGCGCGAGGACCCCGAGGAGCGGGACCCGCGGACTCCGGTCGGCAAGGAGGCCGCCTTCCACGTGGACAAGCTCGAGCGCATGCTGGAGGCCGTCCTCGAGCGGCGCGTCGAGGCCCCGGAGGGCGGCGTGGACGCGGCCTCCCTGGAGCAGCTGAGGCAGATGGGGTACCTGAGCGCCGGAGGCGCGCGGGAGGGCTCCTGTGACGGCTGAGCGCGGGCGACGGGGCGCGCGCCGGTCGCCGCCGGTCCGGCTTGCGACGGGCATCCGGGCGTTCTAAGGTGCCCCGTTCGGCTCCCTGGGATCCCTCGAACCATGCCTGCGACCAGCGTCATCGGTGCCCAGTGGGGCGATGAGGGCAAGGGCAAGATCATCGACCTGATCGCCGACCGCGCCGACGTCGTCGTGCGCTTCCAGGGCGGCGCGAACGCCGGGCACACCGTCATCGTCGACGGGCAGAAGTCGGTGTTCCACCTGCTGCCGTCCGGCGTGCTGCACCCCGGCAAGCTCAACGTCATCGGCAACGGCGTCGTCGTCGACCCGACCGTGCTGCTCGAGGAGATCGACCAGTTCGAGAGCCGCGGGCTCGAGCTCCGGAACCGGCTGCTGCTCTCCGGCGCGGCGCACTGCGTCATGCCGTACCACCGCACGCTCGACGCGCTCAAGGAGGGCGAGAAGGCGGGCGTGAAGATCGGTACGACGGGGCGCGGCATCGGACCGGCCTACGCCGACAAGGCGAACCGCTGCGGCGTGCGGCTGTGGGACCTCGTCGACGAGGAGCGGCTGCGCGTGCGGCTCGCCGCGAACGTCGCGGACGTGAACCGCCTCATCACGGCGCTCTACGACGCGCCGCCGCTCGACGCCGACGCGCTCTACGAGACGGCGCGCGCGCAGGGGCGGCGACTCGCGCCGATGGTCACCGACACGGGCCGCACGCTGCGCGGCCTGCTCGCCGAGGGCAAGCACCTCTTCTTCGAGGGCGCCCAGGGCGTGCTGCTGGACCTCGACCACGGCACCTACCCGTTCGTCACGTCGAGCAACGCGGACAGCCTGGGCATCGCGGCGGGGACCGGCGTGCCGCCCACCGCGGTCGGCCACCAGATCGGCGTTGCCAAGGCGTACTGCACGCGCGTCGGCGCCGGGCCGTTCCCGTCCGAGCTGCACGACGAGGTCGGCGAGCGGCTGCGGGCCGGCGGCGGCGAGTTCGGCGCGACGACCGGGCGGCCGCGCCGATGCGGCTGGTTCGACGTGCCCGCCGCTCGCTACGCGGCGCAGCTCTGCGGCTTCTCCGGCCTCGCGATCACCAAGCTCGACGTCCTCTCCGGGATGGAGGAGATCGGCCTCGTCGTGGGCTACGATGTCGACGGTCTGGGCCGCGTGGACGAGTACCCCGTCGACACGCCGCTCGTCGAGCGCGCGCGGCCCGTCATCGAGACGTACCCCGGCTGGAGCGAGGACATCCGCGACGTGCGCTCCTACGACGACCTGCCGTCGACCTGCCGCAGCTTCGTCGACGAGATCTGCCGGCGCGTCGGCGTACCCTGGGAGCTGCTCTCGGTCGGTCCCGCCCGCGAGTCCACCATCATCAGGAGCGTGGCATGACGGACCTCGATCCGGCGAAGCTCCCGCGCCACCTCGCCATCATCATGGACGGCAACGGTCGGTGGGCGCAGCAGCAGGGCTTCGCGCGGACCAAGGGCCACGAGCGCGGCGCGGACACCATCCGCTCGGTGACCACCGAGTGCGCGCGCCTGCACCTCGAGCAGCTCACGCTCTACGCGTTCAGCCACGAGAACTGGAAGCGGCCGCGCACCGAGATCGCGTTCCTCATGCGGCTGCTGCGCAAGTTCCTCGTGCGCGAGCGGCCGACGATGATGGACAACGACGTGCGGCTCACCGCGATCGGTCGGCTCGACGACCTGCCGGACGACGCGCGCGCGGAGCTCGACCGGTCCATCGAGATGACGTCCGGCAACGGCGGCCTCAACCTGTGCCTCGCGCTGTCGTACGGCGGGCGGGCGGAGATCGTCGACGCGTGCAAGCGGCTCGCGCGCGAGGTGGCGGCCGGCACGCTCGATCCCGAGGCGCTCGACGAGGACGCGGTGAGCGCGCGCCTCTACCAGCCCGGCCGCGACCCGGACCTGCTCGTGCGCACGGCGGGCGAGCGCCGCATCAGCAACTTCCTGCTCTGGCAGATCAGCTACGCCGAGATCTACGTGACGGAGGCCTGCTGGCCCGAGTTCTCGGTGGAGGAGCTGCACGCCGCGCTCCGCGACTACGCGGGGCGCACGCGCAAGTACGGCGGCCTCGTCGACCCGCGCCCCGAGGCCGTGCGGTGACGCACCCGGCTTGCTGAGGCGCGTCCTCACCGGCGCGAGCCTGCTCGCGGCCACGCTGGGGGCGTGGTGGGTGGATGCCTCGCGACCCGGGGAGCCGGCCTGGGCGCTCACCGCGTTCGGCGTCGTGCTGTCGCTGGGCGCGTTGCGCGAGCTGCTCGCGATGGGCGGCGCGAGCGCGCCGCAGCGGCGCGTCGGGCTCGTCGTCGGCGTGCTGTGGATGGCGGTCATGGTGCTCGCCGGGCTCGCCGCGGGCGGCCACCTGCACGAGGGCGACGTCCAGGCGTCGTGGGCGGGGCCGCTGCGCGCGACGGGCGACGTGCTCACCGCGGCGTCCGCGGTCGCGTCGCTGCTCCTCGTGTCGCGCATCGCGACGGGGCCGGGTCGCGGGGTCGTGCGCCTCGCGCGCAGCCTGTGGTTCTGCGTGCCGTACGTGCTCGGACTGTCGTCGCTCGTCGCGTTGCTGCTGTCCGGGCGGTTGCCGCTCGTCGTGGGCGTCGTGCTCACCGCGAAGTCCTCCGACATCGGCGCGTACTTCGCGGGCAAGTCGTTCGGGCGGCGGAAGCTCGCGCCCTCGATCAGTCCGGGCAAGACGGTGGAGGGGCTGGTCGGCGGGCTCGCGCTGCCGGCCGTCGTCGCGGCGTTCCTGCTCGACGGCGTCGTGCTCGGCGAGTCGGGCGCGGGTCCGGTGCCCGTGCCGGGCGGCGCCGTCGGGGCCGCCGCGCACGGTCTGGTCCTCGGCGTCCTCACCGTGCTCTCCGACCTCGCCGAGTCGCTGCTCAAGCGCTCCTGCGAGGTGAAGGACTCGGGGACGCTGTTCGGCGAGTCGGGCGGATTCCTCGACCTCGCGGACTCCCTGCTCCTGGTGGCGCCCCTGGTGCTGGCCTACACTGCCGTCGCGAGCTGACCCGGCCCGCACGGAACCCACCGCGAACCGATCCCCCGGCCCCGAGCGACGCATGGGTGTCACGGTCCCGCTCCACTCCCTCGAAGAGGAACGGACGCTCCTCGGCGAGCGCGACGGCAACGCGCGCGCGATCCGCAACGCGTTCGACGTGTCGCTGACGGTCCGCAAGGGCCGCGTCGTCATCGAGGGCGAGGAGGAGGAGAACGTCTCGGACGCGGTGCGCGTCGTGCGCCTGCTGCTCGACCACATCCGCAGCGCAGGCGACCTGCCGAGGAAGGTGCTCGACGACCTGCTGGGCAACGGCCACGGCGCGGGCACCGTCGACGCGCAGGCCGAGCAGCAGTCGGGCGGCCTGTGGCTGCCGGAGGGCATGAAGGTCCGCAGCAAGGGCCAGGAGCAGTACGTGCGGGCCATGCAGCGCGAGACGGCGACCTTCGCCCTCGGGCCGGCCGGCACGGGCAAGACGTTCCTCGCGGCGGCGGTCGCGCTCACGGCCCTGCGGCGCGGGTACTTCCGGAAGCTCGTGCTCGTGCGCCCGGCGGTCGAGGCCGGCGAGCGGCTCGGCTTCCTGCCGGGCGACTTCGTCGCGAAGGTCAACCCGTACCTCCGTCCGCTCTACGACGCGCTGAGCGCGCACCTCGAGCCCGGGCGCCTCAAGCACTTCATCGAGACGGACGTCATCGAGATCGCGCCGCTCGCGTACATGCGCGGCCGCACGCTCGACAACGCGTTCATCATCCTCGACGAGGCGCAGAACACGACGCCCGGCCAGATGAAGATGTTCCTCACGCGCATGGGGCAGAAGAGCAAGGTCGTCGTGACCGGCGACGCGACGCAAACCGACCTCGAGCCCGGCCAGGAGAGCGGGCTCATCGAGGCGGAGCGCCTGCTGCGCAACGTGTCGGGCATCGCGGTCGTGCGGCTCGACAAGAAGGACATCGTGCGCCACCCGCTCGTGCAGAAGATCGTCAACGCGTACGAGAACGAGGAGCGCAAGCGCGAACGGGAGCAGGAGCGCGACGAGCGACGGCGCGATCGCCGGTCGGACCGCGGCCGGGGGCGGGACGAGGAGACCCGCGGGCGGCGGTGATCCCCGTCGCGAACCGGCAGCGCCGCGTGAAGGTCACGGCCCGCGACGTGCGGGCGGTGGTGACCGCCGTCTTCGAGGCGGAGGGTGGCGGCGAACCCGACGTGTCCGTCGCGCTCGTCAACGACGCCGTCATCCGCGAGGTGAACCGCGAGCACCTGGACCACGACTGGGCGACGGACTCCATCGCGTTCAGCTACGCCGACGACCCGTCGCCGGACGCCGTCTCCGGCGAGGTCGTCGTGTCCGGCGAGACGGCGCTCCGCGAGGCCGAGGCGCGCGGCACGGACCCGCGGCACGAGCTGCTGCTCTACGTCGCCCACGGCACGCTGCACCTCCTGGGCTGGGACGACGACACGCCGGCGCGGCGCCGCCGCATGAACGCGCGGGCCGCGGACATCCTGGCCGGTCTCGGCATCCGGGAGTCGGCGCGATGATGCTCTTCCAGCGCCGGCTCTTCCTGGAGCTCATGGGCAACGCGGTGACCACCGTGTTCCTGCTCATGCTCATCCTGCTGCTCATCACGAGCGTGCAGGTCGTGAGCAGCATCGACGGGATCTCGCTGGCGGTGTTCGCGAGGACCGTGCCCATGTTCCTGGGCGTCACGGTGAACATCGTCATGCCCATCGCGGTGCTCGTGGCGGTGGTGCTCACCTACGGCCGCGCCGCCGCGGACAACGAGGTCGACACCTTGCGCGCGAGCGGCGTGCACCCGTTCCACGTGCTCACGCCGGGCCTCGTGTTCGGCGCGCTCATGTCGGTGCTCATGCTCGTCGCGATGGACGACGGCCGCCCGTTCGCCGAGCGCGCGAAGCGGCGCATCACGAAGAGCGTCGACCCGGGCGCGCTCATCGCGCAGAAGCTCGCGTCGGGTGAGCCCGAGGAGCTCGTGCCGGGGCTGACGATCGACCCGCCGGTCATCGACGAGCAGGGCGTGCTGCACGACCTGCGCCTCCAGTGGACCGACACGGAGGGCTTCGTCGTGCAGGAGATCGTCGCGGAGACGGCGCGCATGTTCGTCGACCGGGAGCGCGACCTCCTCGTGCTGCGGCTGGGACGGTTCCGCACGGTCAAGGGCGAGGGTCTCGACGGCAAGGACGAGGGGACGGAGATCGTGCGCGCCCTGCCGCGCGAGTTCGGCGACCTGAACGTCGAGTCGCTCACGACGACGCAGCTCCTCGCGTGGCTCGAGCGGCCGCCCGGCAAGCGCGGCATCTACAAGCGGCGCAACGTCGAGGCCGAGGTCGCCATGCGGACGTCCTCCGCGACGGCGTGCTTCCTGTTCGTGCTGCTCGGCTACCCGGTGGCGCTCCGCTTCCGGCGCTCGGACCGCGTCGGCGCCTTCCTCGTCGCGTTCCTGCTGGCGCTCTTCCTCTACTACCCGTCGGTCAAGGTGAGCAGCGCGCTCGCGTCGAGCGGCACCGTCCCGCCCGCGGCGGCCGCCTGGATCGGCCACGCCCTGCTCCTCGCGGCGAGCCTGGTCCTCGCGCGGAGGGGCCCCGGCCGATGATCTCGCGCCTCGACCGCTACGTCGCGCGGCACTTCCTCTCGTCGTGGTTCGTGAGCGCCGTGTTCTTCGTCGGGCTCTACGGCGTCTACGACCTCTTCGCGCACTTCGACGACCTGCTCCGCGGCCTCGAGGAGGCGGACCTCGGCACGCTGGACGTCGCGCACATGTACGCGCTCCAGCTCCCGGCGATCTTCGTGCAGGTCGCGCCGTTCGTCATGGTCATGGCGGCCATCGTCACGCTGCTCCGCCTGCAGCGGCACAACGAGTTCATGGCGATGATCCTCACCGGGCGCAGCGCGCTGCGCGTCGTGCTGCCGATCCTCGCGCTGACGCTCGTGTTCCTCGGCGGGCTCGTGTGGGTGCAGGAGGTCGCGGCGCCGGCCGTGGCGCTCGAGCGCGACGACCTCCGCTGGAGCCTGCTCGAGAAGGGCAAGGAACGGCTCGTGGAGTCGATCCGCATGCGCGACGCCGACGGCCGGCTGTTCTCGGCCTTCGACTACAACGTGTCGACGCAGCGCGTGGGCCGGCTCAACGTGAGCTTCCGCGACGAGCTGGGCCGCGACGTGCACATCACGGGCGCGAACGCGGCGTGGGAGCCGGAGGGCGGCTGGCGGCTCGAGGAGGGGCGGTCGGAGGTGCGGCACGAGGACCGCGACCGGCCCGTCGAGGACGAGGTCTACTTCGTGCCGACGGACATCCGGCCGGAGGACCTGCTCGCCGAGTCCCGGCTGCCGTTCGACCTCTCCTACGAGGAGGTGCTGGGCCTGGCGGACCGGTACCCGCGCTCCCGGCGGTACCGCCTGCTCCGGCACTACCACGTGACCTTCCCGCTCTCCGTGCTGCTGCTCGTGCTCCTCGCGATGCCGTTCGTCGTGAGGCTCGACGCCTCGCGGCGGATCCGGGGGCTGGGAGTGGCGATCCTCATGTGCCTCGGGTTCCTCATGCTGGACGCCTTCCTGCGCGACTTCGGGAGCCGAGGGGTCGTCCAGCCGGTCCTGGCGGCCTGGCTGCCGGTCATCATCGCGGGGAGCCTCGCGACGGTGCTCTTCGACTCCCTGGAGACGTAGGGCCGGGGCCCGCCGGGAGGCGTCCGGGCTCGGGCGGGCCGGGCCGGCGTCCCCGGGGAGCGCCCCGGGGTCTTGTGGCCTCGGGGGCGATCCGTATAGTCGGGGCCCTTTCGCCCCCGGGGAACCCGTCTCCGGGAGGCAGCCCTCGGCTCCGGGGACCCGGAGCCGCGCCTCACCCCTCGCAGCGAGTCCTTGGAACCATGAGCCGCGTCTGCCAGTTCTGTGGAAAGCGCGTCCAGGTCGGCAACTCGATCGCCCGTCGCGGTCTTGCCAAGCCCAAGGGCGGTATCGGTCTCAAGACGACCGGCGTCACGCGCCGTCGCTTCAAGCCGAACATCCAGAACGTCCGCGCGTTCGTGGACGGTCGCATGCAGCGGGTGCGCGTCTGCACGCGCTGCATCAAGTCGGGCAAGGTGAACAAGGGCCTCAAGAAGAAGGCGCCCGCCGCCTGACGTCGCGCGGGCCGCGCGCCCGCGTCCGACGCCGGCTCCGCGCTCCGAGGAGAGCGCTCCGTCGATCCGTGACGGGACCGGTCCGCGTCCGGCGGACCGCGAGCGCCGTCGTCAGACGGCCATCTCCGGCACGCCGTCCGGCACCTCGACCGCGCAGCCGGTCTTCTCCTGCACGGTCTCCGGCGTCTCGCCGGGCGCCACCTCGACGAGCACGAGCCCGCCCTCGGGCTTCACGTCGAGCACGCAGAGGTCGGTGATGATGCGGTCGACGACGCGCACGCCCGTGAGCGGCAGCGCGCACTGCTCGAGGATCTTGGGCTCGCCCTTCCGGTTGCAGTGCTCCATGGTCACGACGACGCGGCGCGCGCCGGCGACGAGGTCCATCGCGCCGCCCATGCCCTTGACCATCTTGCCGGGGATCATCCAGTTGGCGAGGTCGCCGTCCCGGCTCACCTGCATGGCGCCCAGGAAGCACTGGTCGATGTGCCCGCCGCGGATCATCGCGAAGGAGTCGGCGCTCGAGAAGTAGCTGCAGCCGGGGATCTCGCTGATCGTCTGCTTGCCCGCGTTGATGAGGTCGGGGTCGACCTCGTCCTCGTACGGGAACGGTCCGATGCCGAGCATGCCGTTCTCGCTCTGCAGCGTGATCGTCATGCCGTCGGGGATGACGTTCGCGATGAGCGTCGGCATGCCGATGCCGAGGTTGACGTACTGCCCGTCGCGGAGCTCCTGCGCGGCGCGGGCGATGATTCCGTTGCGGTCCAGCATGGTTCGTCTCCCGGTCGGCTCAGGCGCGCTGACGGACCGTGCGCTGCTCGATCCGCTTCTCGTAGGCCTCGCCCTTCACGAGCCGCTGCACGAAGAGGCCCGGCGTGTGGATCTCGTCGGGGTCGAGGCTGCCCGTCGGGACGATCTCCTCGACCTCCGCGACGGTGACGCGCGCGGCCGTCGCCATCATCGGGTTGAAGTTGCGGGCCGTCTTGCGGAACACGAGGTTGCCCGACTCGTCCGCCTTCCAGGCCTTCACGAGCGCGAAGTCGCCCGTGATCGCGCGCTCGAGCACGTACGGCTTGCCGTCGAACTCGCGCGTCTCCTTCGGGGCGCTCGTCTTCGCGACCTTGCCCTCGGCGTCGTGCAGCACGGGCAGGCCGCCCTCGGCGATCTGCGTGCCGTAGCCGGTGGGCGTGTAGAAGGCGGGGATGCCCGCGCCGCCCGCGCGGATGCGCTCGGCGAAGGTGCCCTGCGGCACGAGCTCCACCTCGAGCTCGCCGGTGAGGAACTGGCGCTCGAAGGTGTCGTTCTCGCCGACGTAGGTGGAGATCATCTTCGCGATCTGCCGCGTCTGGAGCAGCAGCCCGAGGCCGAAGTCGTCGACGCCCGCGTTGTTCGAGACGACCGTGAGTCCCTTCACGCCGCGCCGCACGAGCGCCGCGATGAGGTTCTCCGGGATGCCGCACAGGCCGAAGCCGCCGGCGAGGATCGTCGCGCCGTCGGTGATGTCGGCGACGGCCAGGTCCGGCGATGAGTACACCTGGGTCATGGGGTCCTCCGTGGACGGATCGCCAGCGTACTCATCCGCCCGCGGGCGTGGAACGCCGCCGCGCGGTGACCTCGTCCAGGGTGTCGCGGAACACGCGCCGGTACCGGCTGTCCCACGGTTCCCCGCGCCGGTCGAGCCAGTGCAGCGCCTCGAGCGCGACGTCCTCGACGACGTCCCAGTCGTCGAGCTCGCGTGCGACGTCGAGCGTCCGACCGAAGTGGAGCACGGCGTCGCCCAGGCGGTCCATGAGGACGAGGTCGCGGCCGACGCAGCGCGACGCGTGCAGCAGCGCCTCGCGGTCCTCGAGCTCGGCGGCCAGCGCGGCGGCCTTCGCGTGCTCGCGGTAGGCCTCGTCGAACTCGGCGCGCGCCGCGAGGTCGTCGCCGAGCGCCTGGGCCACGGAGCGCTTGAGCGCCAGCGCCTCGGCGTTCGGGAGGACGGTGAGCTGGAGCGAGGCCCAGCGCTCGCGCTTGTAGGCCTCGTCGCGCCGGCCGTCGTCCCGCAGGATCACCGCCATGAGGTGGCTGGCCCAGGCCTCGACGCGGGCCCGCGGCACGGGCTCCTCCCAGTCCCCGGTCCGCTCGAGGACGCTCCCGACGAGGGCCCGGGCCGACTCCGGGGCGCCGTTGCGCAGGGCGAGCTCGGCGAGCACGAGGCGCTGGGCCGCGAGCGCGTCGTCGTCGGGGACGCTGTCCAGGAGGGCCAGGGCCGCCCCGAGCTCCTCCTGGGAGCCGTCCAGCAGGCCCAGGACGTGCCGGGCCCGGGCCTCCGAGGCCGGGTCGCCCACGGCGCGGGCGTGCTCCAGGGCGCGTGACGCCGCGGCCCGGGCGCCGTCCAGGTTGCCGTCGGCGAGCAGCTCCTCGGCCCGGCTGCAGAGCGCGGGGGGGAGCCGGGCGTCCCAGGTGGGGGTCTCGGGCGGGCCCCCGCAGGCCCCGAGGGCGACCGCCAGGAGGGCGGGGAACAGGGCCGGGAGGAGGCGTCTCGAATTCATGGGTCCCGAGGATTCTGCTTGGCAATCCGCAGGATCCCAAGTCAGAATGCCGTCGTGGATTGAGAGGACTGGTGGCTCCCGCGGGAGCCGCCCCCGATGTCGCGGAGTCCCGCGACCCCCCTCGGCCGCCTGGCGGGACGATCGAGGGACGTCGATTCCACACAGGAGCCCCGACGCTCTGGCACGAGGTCGGGAATCAAGGCGATCGCGCTCGGCGCACGCCGTCCATCTCCCGCTTCCGGCGGCCTCCCGGCGGCCCGATCGCAGGATCCGGAACCCGAAAGGCCGGACACAGAAGGAAGACCGTATGAGTCAGGAACAGACCAAGTCCCGCTCCCGGCGTTCGCGCCGTCGCCGCGGCAAGGGCCGCAAGGGCGGCGGCAACTGGGGCGGAGGACATCAGCATCAGCAGCAGAGCAAGGGTGACGACGTCCCCTTCGGACCACAGCCCCGCGTCGAGGTCTCGGGCATCCTCGAGCTGAACCCCGACGGCCAGGGCTGGCTGCGACGCATCGACGACAACTTCACCCCGGAGGACGACGACGCCTACGTGCCGGCCGCCCTCTCGCGCGCGGAGAACCTCCGGCCCGGTCAGGAGATCGTGGGCTGGTCCGAGCGCGTCAAGGGCCGGCAGACGCTCGTCGATCTCCAGACCGTGAACGGCATGTCGCCCGCCGAGGCGCAGGCCATGCCCATCTTCAAGCAGCTCACCTCGATCGACCCCACCGAGCGCTTCGTGCTCGAGGGCGGGGTCCCCGAGCCGGGCGACAACGGCGCCCCCCACAACATGCGGGTGCTGGACCTCATCACCCCCATCGGTCGGGGTCAGCGCGGGCTCATCACCGCGCCGCCGCGCTCCGGCAAGACGATCCTGCTCCAGCAGATCGCCAACCGCATCAGCAACGAGTACCCGGACGTGCACCTCATCGTCCTGCTCGTGGACGAGCGGCCGGAGGAGGCGACCCACTTCCGGCGCAACGTGCGCGGCGAGGTCATCGCCTCGACCAACGACGAGCCCGCCGACCGGCACACGCGGGTCACGGAGCTCACGATCGAGCGCGCCAAGCGCCTCGTCGAGCAGGGCCGGGACGTGGTCATCGTGATGGACTCGCTGACCCGCCTCGGCCGCGCCTACAACGTCACGGTCCGGAACTCGGGCCGCACGCTGTCGGGCGGCGTCGATTCGCGGACACTGGAGAAGCCCAAGGCCTTCTTCGGTGCGGCCCGCAACGTCGAGGGTGGCGGTTCGCTGACGATCCTGGCCACCGCGCTCATCGAGACCGGTAGCCGGATGGACGAGGTCATCTTCGAGGAGTTCAAGGGGACCGGCAACATGGAGCTGGTCCTCTCGCGCGAGCTGGCGGAACGGCGGGTCTGGCCCGCAATCGACATCAACCGATCCGGAACAAGGAAGGAGGAGCTGCTGCTGCCTCCCGAGGTCTACCGGAAGGTCGTGATGTTGCGCCGGGTCATGAGTCAGATGCATCCTGTGGAGGCCATGCAGCTGCTCATGGCGAAGGTGCGCGAGACCGGGGACAACGACAAGTTCCTCGCGTCTTTCGAAGTGCGGAGATAGTCCATGTCCATCCCTGATCGTCTCGGCGATTTCCGGATCGTCGAGGAGATCGGGCGCGGCGGGTTCGGGGTCGTCTACCGCGCCGAACAGGTCAGCCTCGACCGACCGGTGGCGCTCAAGGTGCTCTACCAGCACCGGGTGCACACCGCGGACGAGGTGGCCCGGTTCGAGCGCGAGGCGCGCGCCGCCGCGAAGCTCGACCACGGCGGCATCGTCTCGGTGTACGCGTGGGGGCAGGACGGCGGCGACTTCTTCATCGCCCAGAAGCTCGTGGGCGAGGGGCTGACCGTCGCGGACCAGCTCTCGGTCATCAAGGAGCAGGGCGAGCCGCCGAAGGGCTACTTCCGTCGCGCCGCCCGCTGGCTCGCCGTCGTCGCCGAGGCGCTGCAGCACGCGCACGAGCGCGGCATCGTCCACCGCGACGTGAAGCCCAGCAACATCCTGCTCGACGAGCAGGACCGCCCGTACCTCGGGGACTTCGGCCTCGCGAAGGTCGAGGACGGCCTCGAGCTCTCGCGCACCGGCGACTTCGCGGGCTCGCCGTTCTACATGTCGCCCGAGCAGGCGGACTCACGCCGCGGCCAGGTCGACCACCGCTCCGACATCTACGCGCTCGGCGTGACGCTCTACGAGCTGCTCACGCTCAAGCCGCCGTTCGAGGGCCAGAGCTCTCACGAGATCATCCGCAAGATCCTCACCGAGGATCCGAAGCGGCCGACCAAGCTCAACCCGCGCGTCCCGATGGACCTCGAGACCATCGCGCTCAAGGCGATGGAGAAGGGCCGCGTGCACCGGTACCAGAGCGCCGAGGCGTTCGCGCACGACCTGCGCTGCTACCTCGACGGCGAGCCCATCAGCGCGGCGCCGCCCAGCACGATGAGCCGCATCGTGCGGACCGCGCGCCGGCACCAGACGAAGGTGGGCATGGCGGCGCTGAGCGCGGTCGTCCTCGTCCTCGCCTACGTCGCGTACGACTCCATCAAGGAGGGCTCCGAGAGCCACCGGCAGGCGGAGCAGGCGGAGATGACGCAGCAGGCGCGCGAGAGCGCGCGGGAGCAGCTCGCGGTCCTCGAGAACGTCGCCGGGCCGAACACGGAGCTCATCCCGACCGAGGAGGAGATCGACGCCGCCCTCGAGCAGAACGACGCGGCGCGCGCCCGTGCGCTCCGGGAGCGGCGGCGCGAGATGTCCGACATGATCGAGAAGGGCTCGGACCTGCTCGTCGGGATGCTGCCCGACATCACGGACTCCAAGGCGCTCCAGGACATCGGCGCGGCCATGAAGGACCAGTTCCTCCTCGGCGGCATGCAGGAGGCGCAACGCATCCTCGAGGAGCGGCGTCAGCAGGAGGAGCAGCAGGACGACGGCGGCGCGATCGACCAGCAGCTCAAGGAGGTGAACACCTGGCTGGACGGCTTCGCGGCCCAGCTCCAGGGTCTCGACCTCGACGAGCTGGGCATCGTCACGCCGGGCGTCGACGCGCAGGGCGAGATCGCGGCCGAGGGCGCGCCCGCGGACGACGACCCGGAGGTCGCGACGAGCGGGGACGCCGAGGCGCCGGCCGCTCCGGCGACGGCCGACGGCGAGCCGGCCGAGGACCCGGCACCCGACGACGGCGCCCTGCCGCTCCGGGACGACAGCGAGTCGGAGGCGGCGCAGGCCGGATCCGACGGCGACGCGGAGACCGACGAGGACGGTGTGTCCGCGGACGGTCGGACGCTGAGGCTCCCCGGCTCCCACCCCGGCGCCTGACGACGGCCGGCGGGGCGAGGGAGATCGCGCCGAGGAGGGCCGCGCGTCGGGCGCGTCGACCCTCCCCGGGGGCGGCGGTCAGCCCTGCTTCGCCTTCCGCATCTCCTCGACCTCCTTCACGATGCTCTCGCGCACCGACTGCGGTACGGGCGCGTAGCCCTGGGGCTCCATCGAGTAGGTGCCGCGGCCGGCCGTGAGGCTGCGCAGCTTGGAGGAGTAGTTGAAGGTCTCCGCGATGGGCACGGTGCCCGTGATGACCTTCAGGTTGAGGCGGTCGGCGATCTCGCCGATGTTCGCGCGCCGGCTGTTGAGGTCGCCGATCACGTCGCCGAGGTTCTCCTCGGGGCACATGACCTCGATCTTCATCTGCGGCTCGAGGAACAGCTGGTTGCCCTCGACCGCCGCGTTGAACGCGATGCGACCGGCCGACTGGAAGGCCATGTCCGAACTGTCGACGTCGTGCGACTTGCCGTCGAAGAGCGTGCACTTGACGCTCACGAACGGGAACGGGAACTCGCGTCCCTTCACCGAGGCGTCCTTCACGCCCTTGCCGACCGCGGGGATGTACTCGCGGGGCACGGTGCCGCCCTTGATCTCGTCGACGAACTCGATGTCCTGGCTGTCCTCGAGCCGCTCGAAGCGCATCTTCACGACCGCGAACTGGCCGTGGCCGCCCGTCTGCTTGACGTGCTTGCCCTCGACCGAGTCCTTGGGCTGGTCGATGGTCTGGCGGTAGGCGACGCGCGGCTTGCCGCACTCGGCCGCGACCTTGAACTCGCGGATGATGCGGTGGCGGAGCACCTCGAGGTGCAGCTCGCCCATGCCGGCGATGATCGTCTCGTTGGTCTCCTCGTCGGTCCAGGCGCGGAAGGTCGGGTCCTCCTTCGCCAGCACCGCGAGGGTCTGCGAGAGCTTGTCGCGGTCGCCCTTGCTCTTCGGCTCGATGGCCATCGAGATCACGGTGTCCGGGAACTCCACGGACTCGAGCGTGATGGGCTCGTTGACGTCCGTGATCGTGTCGCCGGTGTGGGTGTTCTTGAGCCCCACGGCCGCGATGATGTCGCCGGCCTGGCAGCTGTCGATCGGCTCACGGGACGCCGCGTGCATCCGGTAGAGGCGGCCGAGGCGCTCCTTCTTGCCCGTGCGGGTGTTGAGGAACTGCTCGCCGGCCTCGCCCTTGCCGGAGTAGATCCGCATGAAGGTGAGGTCGCCGTTCGGATCGAAGACCGTCTTGAACGCGAGCGCCGAGAACGGCTGCTCGACGTCGCAGTCGCGCCGCGCCTCCTCGCCCTTCTTGTCGGTGCCGATCACCGGCGGCTGGTCGAGCGGCGACGGCAGGTAGTCGCAGATCGCGTCGAGCGTCGCCTGCACGCCCTTGTTGCGCAGGGCCGCGCCGCACAGCACGACCGTCAGCTTGCGCTGGATGGTGCCGATGCGGAGGGCGTCGATGATCTCCTTCTCGGAGATCTGCGTCTCGTCCTCGAGGAAGCGCTCGAGGAGGTTGTCGTCCATCATGCACGCCGCCTCGATCATCTCGTGGCGGGCGGTCTCGGCGGCCTCGCGGTACTCCTCGGGGATCTCCTTCTCGACGAACGCGGTGTCGTCGTTGCCCTCGCCGAAGTAGCGGGCGTTCATCCGGATGAGGTCGATGTTGCCGACGTAGTCGTTCTCGAGCCCGATGGGCAGCATGACCGGCACCGGGTGCACGCCCAGGCGCTTGACCATCGACTCCAGGCAGTACTCGAAGCTCGCGCCGGTGCGGTCGAGCTTGTTCACGAACGCGATGCGCGGGACCTTGTACTTGTCGGCCTGGCGCCAGACCGTCTCGGACTGCGCCTCGACGCCCGCCACGCCGTCGAACACGGCGACCGCGCCGTCGAGCACGCGCAGCGAGCGCTCGACCTCGGCCGTGAAGTCCACGTGGCCGGGGGTGTCGATGATGTTGATCGTGTACTTGCCCCAGCTGCACGTCGTCGCGGCGGAGGTGATGGTGATGCCGCGCTCGCGCTCCTCCTCGAGGTGGTCCATCGTGGCCTTGCCGTCGTGGACCTCGCCGATGTTGCGGCTGCGCCCGGTGTAGAACAGGATGCGCTCCGTCACCGTCGTCTTGCCCGCGTCGATGTGGGCGATGATTCCGATGTTGCGGAGGAAGGCGAGCGCGTTCTTGCGCTGTTTGGCCTGTGGGTTGGCAGCGGTGGCGTTGGACATGGGACGTGCGCCGGGAGGCGTGGAGTGAGAACGAGCCTGCGTGAGACTCTTCGGGGGGAGTATAAAAGCCGCTCATTCCATCAGGTCTCCATGAAGCGGTCAACCGGCCAATCCCGACGTTTTCCGTGAACTTCCGCGGCTCCCCGTGATCCGACTCACCCACATCCTCGCCGCCATGGCGCTCATCCTCCTGGTGGGGGTCCTGAGCGTGCGCCACCTCGAGGAGCGGCTCGGGACGACCTCGGTGCCCGGGCTCGTCGTCGTCGAGTGCCCCGGATGGGGGGCGGACGTGCTCGACGCGCTCCGCGTCCGCTGGGCCGGCGCGACGCTCGAGTGGATCGAGGGTGGAGAGGAGCCCTTCGCCCCGTTCGGGGCCGGCTACGTGCGGCCCGCGCGCGACCGCGGCGAGGCCGTCGCGCTCTTCGCGAGCGGGGCCGTGGACCGCGCCTCGCCCTCGGCCTCGGTCTGGCCGGTGGTTCTCGACGCCTTCCCGGGCGGAGAGCCGACGGCGCGGGCCCGGGAGGCGACGGCCGCCGCCGCGCGCTTCACGGCGGGGCGGACGGGCAGCCGCGGCTTCGTCGTCGGGGTCGCGCTGCCCCCCGACCTGCCGCCCGCCGCCGCGCCCTCCCACCTCGAGCCGCTCCTCGCCGCGCTCGAGAGCTTCCCCGCGGGCCGGCGCACGACCCTCGTGGTGCTCGGCGCGCGCGAGGAGGAGGTCGTCGCGGGCCAGGCCGACCGTCGGTGGTGCCTGCGCATCCCGCGCGGCGACTGGGGCCGCCTCATCCGGCCGGGCTTCGAGGACCTCCTCGAGCGGGCGTCGGGGAGCGCCGGACCGTGGTGACGCTGCTGCTCGTGCCGACGCGCGGCGAGCGGGACGGGCTGGGGCTCGCCGTGCCCGCGGGGGTGGAGGTCCGGTGCTGCGGCATGGGACCGACGCTCGCGGCGGTGGGCGCGTGCCGCGCGCTCGACGAGCTGCGTCCGTCGCGCTGCGTGCTCGTCGGGATCGCGGGCACGCGCGACGCGACGCGGGCCCCGGTCGGCGGCCTCGTCGTGGGGGAGTCCGTCGTGGACGAGGGCGTCGGCGCGGGGGCCGGCGCGGGCTTCGTCCCCCTGGCGGACCTGGCGCCGCCCGGCGAGCACGTGCCGCCCACGACGCTCCCGCTCGACGTGCCCGCGGCCTGGCTCCGCGAGGATGTCGCCGCCGGCCTCGCGCCGCCCGTCGCGGGCGCGGTGGGCACGGTGGCCGCCGCGAGCGCCTCCGTCGAGGAGGCCGACGCGCGCCTCGCGCGTCGCCCCGACGTGCTCGTCGAGGAGATGGAGGGCTACGCGGTCGCGCTCGCCTGTCGCGCGGCCGGCGTGCCGCTGTCCGTCGTGCGCGCGGTGAGCAACCGGGCGGGCGACCGTGACACGACGCGCTGGGACATCGCCGGGTCGCTCGGGAGCCTCGGACGTCTCGTCTCCCGGCTGCTGGAGGTCGCCCCATGACGACGCTCACAGTCGGCCTGTCGACCTGCCCCAACGACACCTTCCTCTTCGCGCCGCTGCTCGACGGGCGCGTCGCGGCGGACGGGCTCGACCTCCGCTTCGAGCTCGCGGACGTCCAGGAGCTCAACGACGCGCTGCACGCCGGCCGGCTCGACGTGTCCAAGGCGAGCTTCGCGGCCGCGCTCGACCTCGCCGACCGCTACTCGGTGCTGCCCGTCGGGTCGGCGCTGGGGCACGGCGTCGGTCCGGTGCTCCTCGCGCGCGCCGACCGCGCCGAGCGGCCGCTCGCCGACGCGCGTGTCCTGTGCCCGGGGCGCGGCACGACCGCCGCCCTCCTCATGCGCTGCCTGCACCCGGAGGTCGAACGCGTCGAGCACGTGCGCTTCGACCGCATCATGCCGGCCCTCGCGGCGGGCGAGGCGGACGCGGGCGTGTGCATCCACGAGGGGCGCTTCACGTATGCCGACCTCGGACTCGTCTTGCGCGAGGACCTCGGCGCGCGCTGGGAGGAGTGGACCGGTCACCCGGTGCCGCTCGGCGGCCTCCTCGCCCGGCGCGACCTCGACGCGGACGTCCGCGACCGGCTCTGCGACGCGCTCCGTCGCTCGCTCGCCGCCTCGCGCGCCGACCCGCCCTCCGCGCTGCCCGTCATGCGTCGCCACGCGCAGGAGCTCTCGGATCCCGTGATCTGGCAGCACGTGGAACTCTACGTGAACGCGCGAACGGTCGATCTGGGAGAGGCGGGGCGCGCGTGCCTCGACGAGCTGGCCCGCCGCGCGGGCGCGCGGCCGCTGGTCGTCGAGCCGTGATCCCCCGCCCCGGGGCCGCCGTCGCCCCGGGTTAGAATCCTCCGCGGAGCCCGAACCCATGCCCGCCACCACGCCCTCCCCCGCCGAGAACACGCCCGAGCTGTACCGGGAGTTCTACGAGTACGAGGCCGACACCTACCTCATCTCCGGCGAGCACGAGGAGAGCTGGAAGCACCGCCGGACGCTCGTGCACCGGTTGCTGCCGGGCGACCTCACGGGCGTGATCCTCGACGCCGGTTGCGGCGACGGCGCGCTGAGCCGCGACGTCGTGACGAACTCGGGCGCGTCGCGCGCCGTCGGCATGGACCTCTCCGTGCGCCGCTCCGAGCGCCACACCGCCTCCGAGCGCGACGGCGTCATGTTCACGGCGGGCAGCATCTACGACATCCCGTTCGACGACGACACCTTCCCGCTCGTTCTGTGCACCGACCTGCTCGAGCACCTCGACGACCCGGGGCGTGCGTTCTCCGAGCTCGTGCGCGTCTCGTCGAGGTACGTGCTCATCTCGGTGCCGTACTGCATCCAGATCGAGAAGACGCTCTGCCCGCACTGCAAGAAGGACTACTTCCTGTACGGGCACCAGCACTCGTTCGGCAAGGAGGGCGTCACGGAGCACGCGCACGCCGCGGGCGCCGACGTCGAGCGGTTCGAGCACGTCATCCCGATGTTCGAGTGCCGCCGCTACAAGTGGTTCCCGCCGCTCAAGTGGCTCATCTGGGACCACTTCAAGAACTCGGGCACGCTCGGCGCGCTCCTGAGGAAACGCCCCGGCGGATCCCCGACGCGCAGCGCATGAGCCGCGTCGCAGACCCAGGGGCCCGGGCCGCCCGGGACGCCGGCGCTCCCGTCCTCGACGCGTTCGAGCCGCACCCGCTGCTGCGCGGCTTCCACCGCATGACGCTCGCGTCGATGTTCGTGCGACGCGACGTGAAGCAGCCGGTGCCCGTGTTCGAGGAGCGCGTGTTCCGCGTCGACGGCGACACGCGCGTGCTCGCGCTCTGCTCGTGGCGCCCCGACCCGTCGCCCGTGCTCGTCATCGTGCACGGGCTCGCCGGGCACGCCGACCGTCCGTACATGCGCGGCACGGTCCGCAAGGCGCACGCGGCCGGCCTGCACGTCGTGCGTCTCAACGTGCGCAACTGCGGCGACACCGAGCACCTCGCCGGGTCGCTCTACCACGCGGGGCTCGTGGCGGACCTCGAGGCCGTGGTGCGGGAGCTCGACGGCGAGGCGCGTTGCACGGGCGTCCACCTCGCGGGCTTCTCCATGGGCGGCAACGTCGTGCTGCGGCTCGGCGGCCTGTGGGCGGACGACGCGCCCGCGTCGGTCCGCAGCATCGTCGCCGTGTCGCCCGTGGTGGACCTCGCCCACTGCGCGGCGAACATCGACGGCCGGCGCGGGTTGGGCGTGTACCGCAACTCGTTCCTGCGGCGGCTCAAGGCGACGTACGTGCGGCGCGCCCAGCTCGACCCGCGGCGCTACGACGTCGCGCGCGTCGAGGGCGCGCGGACGCTCCGCGAGTTCGACGCGGCGGCGACGGCGCCCGACTGCGGCTTCGCCGACGTGGACGACTACTACCGCGAGGCGAGCTGTCGGCGCGTGCTCGCCGCGCTCCGCGTGCCGAGCCTCGTCATCCACGCGCGCGACGATCTGCTCGTGCCCTTCGACGACTCGCAGCTCGGCGAGCTCCGGGCGGCGCCGGCCGTCCGGCTCGCGTTGAGCGACCACGGCGGGCACTGCGGCTTCGTGTCGTCCCGGCCCGGGCCGAGGGACGCCGACCGGTACTGGGCCGAGAACCGGCTCGTGGACTACGTGCTGCACCTCGACGGGGCGCCGTGACCGGCGGGCGGATCCGAACCCGTTCCGAACCGTCTCGTCACGTCCCCACGAAGCGGGATCGCTGATACTATGAAGGGTCGCCGAGGCGCTCGCGCGACTCCCTCCTCGGCTCCTTCTCCGCAGTTCCACGCATGCACCTCCCGTCCTTGGCCCCGCATCGGGCTCCGTGCGCCCTCTCGTGGCTGCTCGTCGTGCTCCTCGGCACGGCGGCGGTCCGGGGGCAGGTCGAGCCGTCGGAGGGCGCGCCCGGGATCGCGCCGCTCGCGGGGGCGCGGCTGGTCCCCCGGCGGGCGCTCGATCCGGGTCCCGTGAGCGTGCCGCCGATCCCCGCGGACGCCGCGGAGGGCGTCCGGTGGCGGCTCGTCGTGAAGCTCGACGACGCGGTGCGCGGTCGCGCGACGCCCGACGGCGGGCTCCGGAGCCTCGTGGACGCCGACCTCTCCGCGCTCGGTGAACTCGCGGCGACGGAGGGCCTCGCGTTCCGGCCGCTCCTGGGGACGCCGCCCGAGCGGCTCGCCGCCGTCGAGGCGCGCGCGGCGGCTCGGAGCGGACGCGCCCAGCCGGACCTCGCCGGCCTGCTCCGCGTGGTCGCTCCCGCCGACGTCGACCCGTCGACGCTCGCGCTCCTCGGCGAGCGTCTCCGCGGGCAGCCGGGCGTCGAGTTCGTCCACCTGCAGGCGCTCGGCGCGCCGCCGCCCGAGGACTTCCCGCCCACGACCTCCGACCTCTCGCCGAACCAGGTGTACATGGCGCCCGACCCGGGCTTCGACGTCGCGTCGGCCTGGGCCGAGGGCTGGCGCGGGCAGGGCATCCGGCTCGCGGACTGCGAGTACGGGTGGAACCTGGGGCACGAGGACCTCGTCGACCAGCCGATCACGCCGGAGCCGGGGCAGACGATCCACCCCGACGTGTACGTCATGGGCTGGGACGACCACGGCACGTCGGTGCTCGGCGTGACGTCGGCGGGCATGAACGGCTACGGCGTGAACGGCATCGCGCCGGGCGCGTCGGTCGGCGTCTACACCGAGTGGAGCGTCGAGGAGGGACCGCGACGCGAGACGGCCGTGATGAACGCCGTCGCGGACTCCGCGTTCGGCGACGTCGTGCTGCTCGAGATGCAGGCGTTCGGCCAGGGCGGCGGACTCGCGCCGGCGGAGACCGATCCGGCGATGTTCGTCATCGTGAAGGCGGGCGTGGACGCCGGCGTCGTCGTCGTGGCGGCCGCGGGCAACGGCTCGCAGAACCTCGACGCGGCGGCCTACTTCCCGTACCGGCAGATGGGCGACTCGGGAGCGATCATCGTGGGCGCGGGCACGGCGAGCCTCGCGCACGACAAGCTCTCCTTCAGCACGTACGGCAAGCGGGTGGACGTGCAGGGCTGGGGCCAGAACGTCGTGACGCTCGGCGGCAACTGGCTCACCGTCGGCGGCGACCCGGACCAGGCCTACAACAACGGCTTCTCCGGGACCTCGTCGGCCGCCGCGCTCGTCGCAGGCCTCTGCTGCCTCGTCCAGGAGGCGGCCGTGGCGACGGGCGGCGCGCGCCTCCCGCCGCGGGACGTGCGTCTGCTGCTCTCGAGCACGGGCGCCCCGCAGGGGCTCGGCGGCAACATCGGGCCGTTGCCGCAGATGGACGGCCTGCTCGCGAAGCTACCGGACTACTTCCTGCCGCGTTGGGACGACCTCGGCGGCGGGACGCCCGGCCTGCTGGGCGTGCCGCGGCTCACGGGCTCCGGCGACCTCACGCCCGGCTCCCCGCTCTCGCTGACCCTGGAGGACGGCGCGCCGCTCGGGCTCGCGCTGCTGTGGCTCTCGGGCGACTCCCAACCCACGCCCTTCCTCGGCGGGACGCTCCACGCGTGGCCGTTCTTCTCGCAGATCCTCCTGCTGCTCGACGTGAACGGCTCCGTGACGGGCACCGTCTCGTTCCCCGCGGGGCAGCCGTCGGGGACGCAGCTCTGGTACCAGATGGGCGTGGTCGACGTGTCGGTCCCGGTGCACGGCGGCGCGTTGAGCAACGCGCTCATGAGCACGACGCCGTGAGGGTCGGCGGCGGATGCCCCGCGGCGCGACACGCGGGGTCCGACGCCGGCTGACCGTCCGCGACTCCGGGCGTGCGGCGCCTCAGTCCAGCGCCCAGGCGCTGATGCGGTGGGCGAGCGTGGTCGGGTCCGTGTCCATGGTGTCGACCGCGAGGTCCGCCTGCGCGTAGCGAGGCTCGCGGCTCTCGAGGAGCGTGCGCAGCTCGGTCATGGCCCGAGGCCGATCACGGATCGGTCGCAGGTCGCCCTGGCCGACGACGCGGCGCCAGTGCTCCTCGGGCGTCGCGCGCAGCCACACGGTGCGGCACGTCTCGCGCAGCCGCCGGAAGGTGTCCTCGTCGTTGACGAGCGAGCCGCCGGTGGCGATCACGCCCGTGCCGTTCTGCGCGAGCCAGGCCTCGAGCGCCTCGCGCTGGAGCTCGCGGTAGAACGCGTCGCCGTGGAGCGAGAAGACCTCGCCGAGCGGGATGCCGGCGCGCTCCTCGACGAGGGCGTCGAGCTCCACGAAGGGCACCTCGAGCTGCCGGGCGAGCGCGCGGCCGACGCTCGACTTGCCGCACCCGCGGAGGCCGAGCAGGGCGATGCGCAGCTCGGGGGCCGCGGCGAGGGGCAGGTCGCAGAGGTCGGCCAGGCGGATCCTCAACGCCCGGGCGAGGGCCGCGAGCTTGAGCAGCGAGAGGTTCGCCTCGCCGGCCTCGGCCATGCGCAGGTAGCGGGTGCTCACGCCGGCGCGGCCCGCGGCCTCCTTGAGGGTGAGGTCCCGGTCCCGGCGCGCGGCTCGCAGCCGGCGGCCGACCTCCTGGAGCAGCGATTCGGGGCGCATGGAGCGGGCTCGGACGGGGATTGGCGACGAGAACAGGAAATATAATACCGATGCTTGCGCGGGAGGGGCAAGATATATTCTCCTCATGCCTTGATTCGAGGGCCCGACGCCGCCGAGGAGCGCGGAGGCGACGGCCCGCCCCGAACCCGGAGACCCCAGACCCGTGACGGCGACCGAGACACCCGCGGCCTCTCTCGCGCACTACGACTTCCACCGTCGGCCGGAGGACTTCGTCCACTGGCAGCTCGACGTCGACGGGCCGATCGCGACCCTGCGCATGAACGTGCAGGAGGACCGCGGCCTCCACGACCACTACCGCCTCAAGCTCAACAGCTACGACCTCGGCGTCGACATCGAGCTGGCGGCGGCCTACCAGCACCTGCGGTTCGAGCATCCGGAGGTGCGCTGCGTCGTGCTCACGGGCAACCTCGACCGCGTGTTCTGCGCGGGCGCGAACATCGTGATGCTCAGGACGTCCCCGCACGCGTTCAAGGTGAACTTCTGCAAGTACACCAACGAGACGCGGCTCTACATCGAGGACGCGAGCGATCACTCCGGACTCAAGACGCTGGCCGCCCTCAACGGCACGGCCAGCGGCGGCGGCTACGAGCTCGCGCTCGCCGCCGACAGGATCCTGCTGGTCGACGACCGCAACTCCGCCGTGTCCTTGCCAGAGCTGCCGCTGCTCGGTGTGCTCCCCGGCACGGGCGGACTCACGCGCGTCGTCGACAAGCGCATGGTGCGTCGCGACCTCGCCGACGTCTTCTGCACGATCGCGGAGGGCATCAAGGGCAAGCGCGCGGCGAAGTGGGACCTCGTGGACGGCGTCGCCCCGCTCTCGAAGTGGGACGACGCCGTGAGCGAGGCGGCGAAGGAGCTCGTCGCGGCGTCCGAGACGCCGACCGGCGCCGAGGGCGTCCGACTCGAGCCGGTCGCGCCGCGCTTCGACGAGGAGGGCATCCACTACGACCTCGTCGACGTCGCGATCGACGGCGCCGCGCGCACCGCGGCGATCACGCTGCAGCTCCCCGACGACGTCGGCCCGAAGAGCGCCGCCGACGCCCGCGCGCAGGGCAGCGGCTGGTGGTTCTTCAAGCTGTTCCGCGAGCTCGACGACGCGCTGCTCCACCTGCGCCTCGAGTACCTCGACATCGGCACGATCACCCTGCGCGTGGTCGGCGACCCCGCCGTGGTCACGGCCGTGGACGCCCTGCTCGCGGACGCCGCCGACGACTGGTTCGTCCGCGAGGTGCGCCTCTTCGTGAAGCGCGTGCTCAAGCGGGTCGACCTCACGGCGCGCAGCGTCTTCGCGATCGCGGACGAGGGCACGGCCTTCGCGGGCACGTTCCTCGAGCTCGCGCTCGCCGCGGACCGCATCTACCTGCTCAACGATCCGGACCAGCCCGTCTCGATGGGCGTCACGGCGATGAACGGCGGGCCGTTCCCCATGTCGAACGGGCTCACGCGGCTCCAGACGCGCTTCCTCGGCGATCCGTCCCGCGTGGACGAGATCCTCGGCGAGGCCGGCGTCCTCGACGCGGAGCGCGCCGACGAGCTGGGCCTCGCGACCGTCGCGCCCGACGGCATCGACTGGGAGGACGACATCCGCATCGCGCTCGAGGAGCGCGCGTCGTTCTCTCCCGACGCGCTCACCGGCCTCGAGGCCAACCTGCGCTTCGCCGGCCCCGAGACGCTCGAGACCAAGATCTTCGGCCGCCTGTCGGCCTGGCAGAACTGGATCTTCCAGCGGCCGAACGCGGTCGGCAAGCGCGGCGCGCTCCAGTGCTACGGCACGCCGAACCGGCCCGAGCTCGACTTCACGCGCACCTGATCCCGACGCACCCCGAACCCGACATCCCCCCTCGCCCACCGAGCCTTCCGAGGAACCCGACATGACCGCCATCGACTACGAGAGCAAGATCCCGAACAACGTCGACCTCTCGTCGGACCGTCGTCTGCAGCGCGCGCTCGAGCACTGGCTGCCGCAGTACATCGACTGGTGGAAGGAGATGGGCCCGACGGACTTCAACAACAACGACGTGTACCTGCGCACGGCCGTCTCCGTGGACTCCGACGGCTGGGCGCAGTTCGGCTACGTGAAGATGCCCGAGTACCGCTGGGGCATCTTCCTCGCGGACCGCGAGAAGGACCGCAAGATCGGCTTCGGCGACCACCTCGGCGAAGACGCCTGGCAGCAGGTGCCCGGCGAGTACCGCAACTGGCTGCGCCGCATCATCGTGACGCAGGCGGACACGGAGCCGGCCTCCGTCGAGCAGCAGCGCATGCTCGCGCACACCGCGCCGAGCCTCTACGACATGCGCAACCTGTTCCAGGTCAACGTCGAGGAGGGCCGCCACCTCTGGGCGATGGTCTACCTGCTCCAGACGTACTTCGGGAAGGACGGTCGCGAGGAGGCCGAGGAGCTGCTCGAGCGCCGCAGCGGCAACCCGGACCACCCGCGCATCCTGGGCACGTTCAACGAGCCCATCACGAGCTGGCTCGACTTCTTCTGCTTCACGATGTTCACGGACCGCGACGGCAAGTTCCAGCTGCTCAGCCTCGCCGAGTCCGGCTTCGACCCGCTCGCGCGCACATGCCGCTTCATGCTCACCGAGGAGGCCCACCACATGTTCGTGGGCCAGACGGGCGTCGGCCGCATCATCGAGCGCGCCACGCAGATCATGAACGAGCACCCGAAGGACGACCCGCGCAAGCACGGCGTCATCGACCTGCCGACGATCCAGAAGTACATCAACTTCTGGTCGAGCAGCAGCAACGACCTGTACGGCGGCGAGGTGTCGAGCAACTCGGCGAACTTCTTCGGCAGCAGCCTGAAGGGTCGCGCCTGGGAGCAGAAGAACTACACCGAGCACACCGGCCTCGACCAGATGAAGGAGGTCACCGTGTGGCAGGACGGCAAGCTCGTCACCGAGCAGGTGCCGCTCCGCAACGCGATGAACGAGGTGCTGCGCGAGGACTACATCGAGGACAACCAGAAGGGCGTGAACTACTGGAACAAGATCCTCGACAAGGCCGGCATCGAGGACTTCCGCTTCCGCCTGCCGCACCGCCGCTTCAACCGGAACATCGGCAGCTTCGCCGGGCTGCACTTCGACATCGACGGCAACCCCATGTCCGCGTCGGAGTGGGAGGCCCGCAAGGACGAGTGGCTGCCCAGCGAGGCCGACAAGGCGTACGTGCACAGCCTCATGCAGAAGTGCGTCGAGCCCGGCAAGTTCGCCAACTGGATCGCGCCGCCCCCGAAGGGCATCAACGACCAGCCCATCGACTTCGAGTACGTCCGTCTCTGATCAGGAGGACGGACGTCGGGACGCCCGGAGGGCGGGCACGGGAACACCCCGTCCTCCGGCGCCGCGACGGGACGGGACCCGATGGGGTCTCTGTCCCGTCGCCACCCCCCGACCCGCCGCATGCGATGCGGCGCATGCGCTCAAGCCCGGACGACGGCGCGCCCGAAGAGTCCGGACGACGGTCCGGTCCGCGCGTGCGGTCGGACCTCGGAGAGAGCCCGAGCGCCGTGCGATCGTCCGCCCCGTGACGCGGTGAGCCGATCCGCGCGCTCGCAGGAGAGCGCCATGATCGAGTTCGACATCGGGGCCGTGCTGCAGTCCGTCGCGGAGGGGGCGCGCGCGGAGGCCGCGCCCGGGACGACCGTCTCGACCGTCGTCGACCCCACGCTGCCGCGCGCCGTCGTCGGTGACGAGGACCGCGTGCGCCGGGCGCTCCAGCTCCTCGCGTCGCACGCGCTGCACGTCTCGCGCGACGGCGGCGTGACGCTCACGGCGCGCGCCGACCGCCGGACGCGCGACCGGCTCGTCGTCGCCTTCGAGGTCTCCGACGACGGGCCGGGCCTGCTCGCCGCGGACGACGGCGTCTTCCCGATCAGCGGCGACATCCGCACCGGCGAGAGCGTCGACCTCGCGCTGTGGAAGCAGACGATGCACCTCGTCGCGGACGAGGTGGGCGTGCGCACGGGCGTCGAACGTGGTAACACGATCTGGTTCACCGTGGAGTTCCTCGTGGATCCCAAGAGCGCCTCGACCCGCCGCCCGGGCGACTGCCGTGTGCTGGTCGTCGAGGACAACCTCGTCAACCAGAAGGTGGCGATGCGGATGATCGAGAAGCTCGGGTACGCGGTGGAGGTCGTGGCGGACGGCCAGGCCGCCGTCGAGGCGCTCGAGAAGCAGGACTACGACCTCGTCCTCATGGACTGCCAGATGCCGGTCATGGACGGGTACGCGGCCACCGAGGAGATCCGACGCCGCGAGGGCGACCGGCGGCACACGCCGATCGTCGCGCTCACCGCGCACGCCGTGGAGGCGAACCGGCGGCGCTGCCTCGAGATCGGCATGGACGACTTCGTGACGAAGCCGGTGACGTCGGACCAGCTGCGTCGCGTGCTCGAGGACTGGATCCCCGGCTCCGCGGGTTAGGCGTCGTCGCCGTCGCGCCGCGCGCGACGCGGGATCGCGTCGAACGCCTTCGCCCCGGGCCGGCCGAACCACATCTCGACGAACGGCACGACGCAGAGCACGCCGAAGCTCACGAGCATCGTCCAACCGCAGGCGTAGAGCACGGGCGCGAGCGCCGCGTCGTCGACGATGACGAACGGCAGCAGGAACGACCCGAGGAACGACACGAAGGCCGCGACGTTCACCGTGAGCTTGAGCGCGTCGGGCAGCCGCGTCAGGTGGAGCAGGTGCCCCAGCACGAAGATCACGATGGGCACGCTGAACAGGTGCGGGTGCGCGATGTCGACGAGTTCGCGGCGGCTCTTGGCGACGGCGTCGCCGGTCATGCCCGCCAGCGGGTCCCCGAACGGGTCGTCCTCCGCGGACCCGCCCTCACCGTGCACATAGAGCTCGACGCCCTGCACCGACCACTCCGCGCGGTCGCTGTACTTCATCGTCGCGACCCACAGCCCGGCGCCCACGCTCAGGATGTAGAGCGACATGAGCACCTTCATCAGCGGGTGGAACAGCGAGAGGTGGAGGCGCTGACGCGTGATGTAGTGCATGCCGGTCGCAAGGAGGAGCCGCGGGCCGCGCGCGGTGCGGGCGGCCCGTCGTGCGGGGCGGGGACGCGAAGGTCCCAGGGTGCGCGATCAGGGGCTCGTGGGCCAGGGCCTGACGTCGGCGTCCGCCGCGGGGAGGTAGCCGCCGGACGCGCCGTCGACCTCGTCGAGGACCGGGCCCTCCACGAGGAGCGCCGTCGCGAGGGCGTCGGACGCGGCGGCCGACGCGTGCCGGACCCAGGCGAGGCGGTCGGCCTCGACGGGCACGCCGCTGCGGACGTCGAGCACGTGTCCGCGCGCGGTCCCCGCGTCGTCGTACGCGCGGAGCGCACCGCCGCTCACGGAGAGGGCGCCCTCGGCGAGCTCGATGCAGTCGACGTCGCGTCCCGGCCCGTCGTGGACGATCGGGATGCGCCACGCCCGCGCGCCGGGCGGCGGACCCAGCGCGAGCATGGTGCTCCGGAAGGAGAGCAAGGCGCTCCGGACGCCGTGCCGCCGGAGGACCTCGCCCGCGCGGTCCAGCGCGTAGCCCTTGCCGGACGCGCCGGGGTCGAGCCGCGCGCCGTCGTGCAGCCGGACGACCGCGCCGTCCTCGACCCGGAAGTGGCGCAGCCCCGAGGCGTCGCGCGCGCTCGTGAGCGCGTCCGCGTCCGGGCGGTGCGGCTCGCGTGACCGCAGGCTCCAGGCCTCGACGAGCGCGCCGACCGCGGGGTCGAAGGCGCCGTCGGTCTCGGCCGCCCAGCGGCGCGCGTCCTCGAGCCAGCGGAGCAGGTCGTCGCCGGGCCGGTACGGACGGCCCACGGGCGTCGCGTTGAGCTCGCTGAGCGGGGTGTCGTCGCGCCAGTCCGAGAGCACGCCGTCCCAGCGCGCGACCTCATCGAGCGCCGCGTCCATCGCCTCGGCGAGCGCCTCGACGTCGAGCGCGCCGGGCTCCGGGAACGCCTCGACGGCGCACACGGTGCCCATGATCTCGCGCTCGAGGCGCAGCGAGCCGTCGGCGCCCGGCTCGCAGCCGCCGGGGAGCGCCGTCTCGACCGCGTGGGGCGCGGCGGCGGCGAGCACGGACGTCCCCCGGTTCGCCGCGAGCGCCGCCGGCGTGACGTCCTCGCCGCCCGCGAGCAGCGCGTCGAGCGCGTCCGCGTCGCGCGCGAGGAACACCTCGTCCACGACGGCGAGCGACTTCCGGACGCCGCGGCAGATCGCGTGTCCCGACAGCGTGGCGCCCGCGATGTTGATGATGTCGTGGTCGATGCGGACCGGGTCGTCGATCGACTTCCCGCGGTACTGCGCCATGAACCGCTCGTCGGCGACCTCGTCGCCGTGGCTCTCGCGGTAGATCATGACCGCGACGTCCGCGACCTCGCCGTCGGGGTCCACCGCCACGATGTGCGTGATGGGGCGGACCTTGCCGATCTGGCTCACGATCGCCGCGAACCGGCGGGGTGTCCCGTCCGCCAGGCCCGCGTAGAGGTAGAAGCCGCCCTCGTCGAGCCGCGCGCCGAGCGCGTCCTCGATGCCGGCGAGCTCGTCGCGCGAGAGCAGGTGTCGCAGCTCGACGACCCGGTCCGCGTCGGGGAAGACCTTCGCGAGCGCGTCCTCCTTGTCCAGGTGCACCGTGACGTCGCCGGGCGCGGCGGCGGTCGCGGCCGGCGCGAGGAGCGTCGTCAGGAGCAGCGGCAGGAGGGAGCGCCGTCGCATCGCGGGTCTCCTCAGAAGTAGGACGCGAACGACAGGGCCCAGATGTTGGCGTCGTTGGTGCCCTTGTTGACGCCGGTGTCGTCGTTCATGAGGTAGTCGAGCTTGATGACCGTGTTGCTCTCGTTCGGCCGGAAGTTGAGGCCGAGGGTCGTGCGCCGCATGACGTAGTCGTCGAGGTCGACCATCCCGTAGCGGGTGACGAACGTGAAGTGCGAGCCGTCCTCGACGAAGCCGCCGTCCTCCGCGCAGTCCTCCAGGAAGTCGGGCGCGAAGTGGACGTTCGTCTGGACGTAGTGGCCGTGCATGTCGCCGGCGACGCCGTTGACGAGCGCGAAGGCGTCGCGGTCGATGTCGGCCTGGGCGCCCTCGTAGAGCAGCTCCATGTTGTCCGGCAGGAACGGGACGGCCTGGCCGTTGATCGTCGCGTCGAGCGCGAAGATCTCGAGGTGGTTGTCGGCGCCCTCGTCGTAGGTGTCGAAGAGCGCGGACACGCCGGCCTCGACGCCCAGGAACGGCTTCCAGGAGAGCCGACCGGTGTACGCGAGGTTGTTGTCGATGTTCTCGAAGGGGTCGCCGATCGTGTCCTTCTGGGGCGCGGCGTTCCGCAGTCCGGCCGAGGACGTGATGGCGTTCGTGCCGTCGTTCGCGAGTCCGCGGAAGCCGTTGGTCACCGTGGCGGCGTACGAGAGCTCGTCGGTGATGTCGCCCCACAGTCCGAGGCCGGCGTCGCGAAGCGTCGTCGGGATGATGTACGTGTCGACGAGCGGACGGAACGTGAGGTCCTGGATGGGGGAGTCGTGGACCTCGTTGAGCTTGCCGAGCGGGAGGAGCTGGATGCCCGCGCGGAGGTTCGCGTGGTCGTTGAACAGGAAGTCGAGCTGCGCGAACTCGACCTCGACCTCGTGTCCGTGCTCGAGCTCGACCTCGGCCGCGAGCTTCACCGTGTCCGAGATGTCGGAGTAGATGAACGGCACGAAGCGGTGCTGGTCGAACTCGCGGCTCGCGCCGGACGACGCGTCGGAGAACTCGACGTCGATGTAGCCGCCGATGTACGTGTCGTCGCCGAAGCCCGACAGGAACGGCTTGGTGTAGATGTTGCCGAGGTACGGCGAGAAGCCCTGCGTCTGCTCGAACTCCGCCGCCTGGCGCGGGATGTAGAACTCGTCGCCGAAGTCCGCGGGGTCGGGCGCCTGCGCCGCTCGCATCTCCTCGAGGATCTTGAGGACCTCGTCGTAGGCGGCGCCGAGGTTCGCGACCTGCGCCTCGAGCTCCGCGATCCGCTCGTCGCGGTCGTCGGCGGGAGGCGGGTCGTCCTGGGCGAAGGCCGGGGCGACGAGGAGCGCCGCCAGGGCGGGCGGGGCGAGGCGGCGGGTGAGGCGGGCGGAGAACATGTGATCGGCGGGTCCGACGAAGGGGGGCAGCGTATCGGGACTGAGACTCAGTGGCAAGAAACGTAATGAGACCCAGTCGCAGGAGCAAGCGAGGGTGTCGGCGGGCGGCCGGCCCGACATGAGCCCGCGTCGATCCCACGCGGAATCCGAGGGGGGGCCGGCGACCTCGCCGGGCGCGGGCGGGGGGAGCGCCCCCGGGACGGTGCGGCGCCGCGGCGGTCGCGGACACCGCCCCCACGCGGCGTCCCGGCCCGCGTCAGCCCGGCGGTCGACCCGATGAGCGGCCCGCGAGGAGCTCCTCGTAGAGCTGCTCCTGGGCGCGGACCATCGCGTCCTGGTCGAACTCTTCGACGTGCTCCCGGCCCGCCGCGCCCTGCGCCGCGCGGAGCGCCGGGTCCCGCACGAGCTCGAGCACGCGCCGGGCCATGCCGTCGAGGTCACCGGGGTCCACGAGGAACCCGTTGCGCCCGTCGACGATCGCCTCCGGCGTCCCGTCCACCCGCGTCGCGACCACGGGGCGTCCCGCGGCCATGGCCTGGGGACACACGCGGGGCAGCCCCTCCCAGCGCGACGTGAGCACCATGACGTCGAGCGCGCCGAGCAGCGCCGGCACGTCGCGTCGCCAGCCGAGCAGCCGGAACGCGTCGCCGAGCCGGCGCGCGCGCACGCGCTCCTCGACCTCCGCGCGCAGCTCGCCGTCCCCGGCGAGCAGCCAGCGCACGGACGGCTCCTCCTCGTGCACGCGCGCGGCGACCTCCACGAAGTCCACAGGCGCCTTCTGCGGCTTGAGGCACGCGATCATCCCGACGACGGTCGCGTCCGCCTCGAGCCCGAGCTCGCGTCGCGCCGCGTCGCGGAGCGTGTCCGCGGTGCGGAACTCCGCGAGGTCGATGCCGCTGCGGATGACGCGGCGCGGCACGTCGCCGAGCAGGCCGAGCTCCTCGCCCTGCTCGAGACACCGGCGACTCACCGAGACGAACGCGTCGGTGGAGCGCGCCATGCGTCGCTCCGTCGCGAGCACCATGCGACGCACCCAGGGCGAGGCGATCGCGTCGTGGCCGAACCCGTGGATGGAGTGGACCACGGGCGCCGCGCCGGCGCGCCGCGCGGCGACGCGTCCGATGATGCCGGCCTTGCTCGAGTGCGTGTGCACGATGACGGGGCCGCGCGCGGCCTCCGGCGCGAACAGCGCCGCCACCGTGCGCGTGGCGCGGAAGTCCGTGGCGGGGCGGATCGGCCGCACGAGCTCCGGGACGAAGTGCACCGGCACGTCGAGCGCGCGGGCTTCGTCGTCGAGCATGCCGCCCGGACCGCAGACGAGGCGCGGCGCGAACCGCGCCCGGTCGAGCGAGGCCACGGTGTGCAGCGTGTTCTGCTGGGCGCCGCCCAGCTCCAGCATCGTGATGACGTGGAAGACGGGGACCGGCGCGGCCACCCCGCTCACCCCGCGGCGCCCGCGATCCAGCGGGCCGCCTCGCGTCCGTGGCGCAGGCTGTCCTCCATCGCGAGGTAGTCCCACGTGCCGTAGCGGCCCATGGGGACCACGCCCTGGTCGACGTACCAGCGCATGAGGTCCGGGAGCACCTCGCGCCGCCGACGGTCGAAGACGACGTACGCGAGCGGGATGTCCACGACGCGCGAGACGACGACGTCGCCGGTGTCGCGCAGGAAGCCGGAGCGCACGAGGCCGTCCACGGTCTGCTCGAGCGACGCGTCCGCGCCGGGGTCGTCGTCCGGCCGGAACGCGATCTCCGCGACGAGCGAGTGGTGCCCCTCCGGCGCCATGCTCGGCGTGAGCGCGGTCGGCAGGCCGATGCGGTGGTACGGGAACGACGGCTCCGGGAAGTACACCCACTGCGCCGTGTCGTGGACGGGCGCGCCGCGCACGCCGAGGTTCACGGCGCGGATGGAGACGTGGTCGAGCTCGCCGGCCGCGCGACGCAACGCGTCCGGCAGGTCGGTCGTCATGCGCGCGAGCGCCGTGAGCGGGAGGCTCGCGAGCACGTGCTCGCCGCTCAGCGTCTCGCCGTCCGCGAGCGTCACCGTGCGACGGCCCGCGTCGAGCTCCACCGCCTCGCAGCCCGTGCGCACGACGCCCTCGTCGAGCCCGCGCGCGACGGACCGCGGCAGGTGGTCGATGCCGCCCTCCCGCGGGTAGAGGAACTGCGGGTTGTAGCCGAACACCTTGTCCGACCGCGTGATCGCGCCGCGCAGGACGTCGGCCAGCTCGGGTCGCGGGATCGACCAGCTCACCCAGTCGCCCGTGACCTCGGAGAGCGGGCGCCGCCAGAGCTTCTCGTTGTAGGGCACGAAGAAGTGGCGCGCGAAGCCCTCGCCGAACGTGCGCAGGATCCAGTCGAGGAAGCTCGGCTCGCCGTCCGCGGGCGGCGGGCTCACCGCGAGGAACGGCAGGCCGTCGACGAGCGCCTCGGCCGGCGGGATCGGGCGCTCGCCGCCGTCGGAGCGCGTCATCGCCTCCACGAACCCGAGCAGGCAGTCGAGCCGGACCTCGAGCGGCAGGCCGGCGGTGTTCGCCTGGAACGGGTACGGCGTGAGCGTGCCGCACGAGTGGATCCACGCGCTGCGGTCGAGGTGCCGGTAGCCGTCGGGCAGGAGCTCGAGCACCCAGTCGCGGATCGACGGGTCTCGCAGGTGCAGGAGGTGGCCCGTGTAGTCGAACGTGAAGCCGTCGTGCCGCAGCGAGCGGCAGAGGCCGCCGACCTCGGACTCGCGCTCGACGACGACGACGTCGCGGTCGTCGAGGTGGTGGGCGGCGGACAGGCCGGCGAGTCCGGCACCGAGGATGACGACCATGGTCGGAGCGAGGCTAACGGAGGAACGCGCTCGGTTCGACCCCCAGGGCGGTCGCGACCTTGTCGATCATCTCGCGCGGGTAGCTCGAGCCGGGGAAGCTGCGCGTGAGCCGCGCGAACTGCTCGCCGGCGTCCGCGTACAGCCCCTTGCGCATGAGGTACTGCCCGAGGAAGAACTCGTGGGCCCTCTGCGGGACGGAGTCGAGGAAGCGCGCCGCGTCGCTCCGGAACTCGTGGAAGCGCGCGCGGTCGAGCACCTGGAAGTAGGCCTGGCTCGCCGTGCCGACCGTCCGCAGGCCGTCCGCGTCCTCGACCCACGGGACCATGGCCCACACGACGGTGCCGTCGGGCAGCTCGGGCCAGTCCGTCGGGTACGGGAACCGGGCGATGGCGGGGCCGTCGCGCGTGTCCGGCACCTCGAGCAGGCGGTCGACCTGCTGGTCGTGCCAGCCGATCCGGACGTGCAGGCGGCTCGGCGGACCCGAGCGGAAGACGAAGGTCGGCCGCGCGTTGCGGACGAGTCCGCGCGGCAGGAGCGCGACGCTGTCCTCCTCGTGGTCGACCTTCTCGAGCGGCTCCGTCACGGGCGCGAACGGACCGAAGCGCTCCACGACGCCGGGCTGCGCCATGACCTCGACGGCGCGCTCGAAGTCGCCGAGCGCGAGGTGGCACAGCGCGATCTGCTCCTGCGCGGCCTCGACGTCCCAGTGCTCGTCGAACGCGAGCATCGCCTCCTCGAAGCGGCCCTCCGCCATGAGGTCCTTGCCGCGCCAGAGCGGGTTCACGTCCCGGATGGCGCCGAAGATCATGAAGCCCGCGGCGAAGACGAGCACGAGCACGATGACTCCGACGCCGATGCCCGGGCGCGTGACCTCGGGCGGCGCGTTGAGGCGCGCCTCGATGCGCCGCTGGACCGCCTCGTCGAGCAGCTCGACGAGCTGGGCGACGGCCCAGGTCCCGTCGCCGCGCGTCGACGGCGGCACGTCGCCGGCCGCGTCGGGGTCGCGCAGCAGCCGCACGATGCCGAGCTCGAGCATCGCGGGCGTCAGCGCGCCGTCCGCCTCGTGCGCGCGGCGCAACGCGCGTCGCATGCGCCAGATGACGAGCGCCGGGTCGATGCGCAGGCTCTGCGACACCTCGCCGAGGCGCATCCCCATGCCGTGCGCGAGCACGAACAGCCCGAAGTCCTCGTCGTCGAGGCCGTTGAGGAACTCCGCGACGTCGGCGGGGTCCGCCGGCGACACGTTCTCCACCGGGTGGAGCCAGCTGGGCTCCTCGTAGCCGAGGTTGGCGAGGGTGCGGGTCACGGCGCTCACGACTCGCCCTCCACCGCCGGTTCGGGCGGGCGCCCGCGGCGCACGGGAGGCGGGAGCTTCGACAGGAACAACGCGGCGGCCGTGATGCCCGTGGCGAAGGCGCCGAGGATCCACGGCACGGCGGCCGGCTCACCGAACACGAGTCCGAAGGACAGGATGCCGAGGATCACCGCGACGGCGTGCGTGCGGCGGACGACCGTCGGGACGGTCATGCCCGTGTTGCTCAGGCGCAGCGCGAAGTGGTCGGGCGAGCCGCGGAAGAACGGGATGCCCTTGCGCGCGCGGTGCACGGCGACGAAGGCCGTGTCGAAGATCGGGATCGCCAGGAGCACGAGCGGGGTGACGTAGCCGAGCGGGTTCGACTTGGTGTACGTCGCCACCATCGAGAGCGAGCCGAGCAGGAACCCGATGAACAGGCTCCCCGTGTCGCCCAGGAAGATGCGCGCCGGGTGCCGGTTGAAGCGCAGGTAGCCCAGCAGCGAGCCGGCGAGCGTGATCGACATGAACGGCACGAGCCGCGGCTCGTGGTCCAGGTAGCTCGTCGACGCGGAGATGAGGAAGAGGAACAGCGCCGCGATGAGCGCCGTCCCCGTCGCGAGGCCGTCCATGACGTCGATGATGTTGAACGCGTTCGAGATGCCGGTCACCCACAGCACGGTCACCAGCATCTCGGCCCACGCGTGGCCCTGCATGAAGCCGACCTTCACGCCGGCCTTGTAGAGCACGACCGCCGCGAGCAGCTGCCCCATGAACTTCACGGACGGGCTGAGGTTCGTGAGGTCGTCGTAGAGGCCGAGCAGCAGGACCATGAGCCCGCCGACGAGGATGCCCGTGGCCTGGTAGGTCGTCGTGGCGGTCGCCGAGAAGAGCCCGAACGCGAGCATGAACGACGCGGCCACGGCGAGCCCGCCGAGGTACGGCGTCGGCTCGGTGTGCTTCTTGAGCCGGCCGTCCGGCGTGTCCTGGATCTTGAAGGTCTTGGCCACGCGGATCGTCAACGGCGTCACGTAGACCACCAGGCCGTAGGCGGCGAGGAACGCGAGCGCGTACCAGACCGGGTCTGTCAGCAGCTCGGTGGTCATCGGGGACGGGCGGGGGCGGAGTCGGAGAGGCAGTCCCCGTCTCCCTCGGCACGATCGGCGGCTGAACCATACGCTTCCGCGACTTTTTCCGCGCCCCCGGGGAGGTCGTAGCCGGCGCGGACGGTCTCCAGGCCCGCGTCGCCGAGGCGGGCCCGGAGCTCCGGTTCCCGGGCGAGGCGGGCGAGGGCGCGGGACCACCCCTCGGCGTCCGGCGCCAGGAGCCCGTTGCGGTCGTCCTCGACGATGTCGGCGTTCACCCCGACCGGGCTGCACACGACGGGCACGGCGGCGGCCATGCACTGGAGGACCTTGAGGCCGCACTTCCCGCGCGCCCACGGGGTGTCCGGGAGCGGCATGACGCCCACGTCGCAGGCGCCGAGCTCCTCGGCCTCCGTCGCCTCGGACCAGGGCCTCGCGACGACGCGCACGCCGTCCCACGCGGGGCCCGGCTCGGGCGCGCCGCTGCTGATGACGCGGAGCTCGACGTCGCGGCCCTGCGCGGCGAGCGCCGCGAGCGGCGCCGCGAGCTCGTCGAGGTACGGGAAGTTGTACCGGAGGCCGATCCAGCCCACGCGGAAGGTCGGGTCGCCCGACGCCCGCCGCTCCCGCTGGACGTCGCGGGCTGCGGCGTAACGCTCGAGGTCGACGGTCGTCGGGATGACCGCGACGCGCCGCGCGAACGGCCGCGCGAACTCCTCGAGGAAACGGTTTCCCACGATCACGAGGTCAGCGCGCGCGCAGAGGACCTCGAGCTTGCGGCGGTGACCGCGCGTGAGGTGGATGGCGTCGTCGAACTCGAGCACGGTCGGCGCGCACCGCGGCCAGAGCAGCCGCTCGACCCAGACGGGGAGGTACGGGAAGAGCTGGTGCTCCACGAGCACGAGGTCGGGACGCGCGGCGCGCAGGCCCGCGAGCTGGACGAGGCGGGCGGCGAGGCGGAGCAGGCTGTAGCCGGCCTTGGCGACGGTGCGCGCGACGCCCGACGGCCGCTCGAGGATCGCGAACCAGCCGTCGCCGAACAGCGGCCGGAGCTCGACGTGGATGCCGCGCGCGCCGAGGCGCGACACGTACTGCGCGATGCGGTAGCGGCTCGACGGTCCGCGCGTCGTCGTGCGGCTCAACGCGACGACCTTCACCGGTGACGCCCCAGGGCGCGGCGCGCGGCGGCCTCGAGCGCGTCGAGGTGGCCGTCCCAGCCGAGGTGCGCCTCCGCGTGGGCGCGCGCCGCGGCGCCGGCGGCGCGGCGGGCGTCGCCGTCCGCCACGAGCCCTCGCAGCGCGTCCGCGAGCCGTTCCGGGGCGCTCGCGGGCACGAGGCGCGCGCCGGCGACGTCCGCGAGCACCTCGCCCGTGGCCCCGGCGTCCGTCGCGACGACCGCCAGGCCGGCCGCGAGGGCCTCCGCCGTGACCATGCCGAAGCCCTCCAGGGAACGGGTCGGCAGGACGAAGACCTCCGCCGCGCGGTAGAGGTCGCCGAGCCGCGCGTCGCGCACCCGGCCGAGGAAGCGGACGCGGTCGGCGAGCCCGAGGCGCGCGGCGTGCGTCTCGAGCGCGCCGCGGTGCTCGCCGTCGCCGGCGATCGCCAGGCGGAACGGCAGCCCCTCGCCGGCGAGGACCGCGCAGGCGTCGAGGAGGTCCTCGATGCCCATGCGCGGCACGAGCCGCCGCACGGTGAGCAGCCAGGGCGCGTCGTCCGGGAGGTCGAGGCGGGCGCGGCAGGCGACGCGCTCGGCGTCGTCGGCGGGCGGCCGGAAGCGCTCGAGGTCCACGCCCGCGGGCGCGATCGTCGTCCGCGCGACGGAGGGCGGGTCGAGCGCCTCGACCTGGTCCCGGGAGAACCTCGACAACACGACGATCTCGTCGCTCCAACGCAGGATCCGGTGGTCGCCGCGGCGCAGGACGGCGCCGACGACGCGCGGGATCAGGGGCACGGCCCCGGTGTCCCGACCCTGCCTGTAGCGGGCCAGGTACTCGAGGTGATACGGAGCGTAGAAGCTCGTGAGGACGGGGCGGTGCGAGGGCCTCCAGCGGCCCAGCGCGGCGAGCCCGGAGAGGGACTGGTGGAGGTGGAGGACCTCGGCGTCGCGGCCCGCCCCGGCGTCCATGGCCGCCCGGACGCCGCGCCACACGGAGCGGTAGAACGCGAGCGGGTTGCGCCGGTCGAGCTCGTAGCGGATGACGTGAACCCCGGCGCGCTCCTCGCGCTCGGGCGTCCGGTCGGCGTGGCCCGTGAGCAGGGTCACGTCGTGGCCGCGGGCCGCGAGCCCCTCGGCGACGGTGGCGATGACGCGTTCGGCACCCCCGAAGTGCTCCGGGTGGGCGAAGGTCGCGACGGAGAAGAACCTCAACGGCCGGCCCCCACGACGCCCGACCGTGCGGCGTCACGCATCGCCTCGCGGTTGCGGTCGGCGGCCTCCATGAGCGCGAACATGCGCTCCGCGGCCTTCGCGCTCGAGCCCGTCCGGGGCAGGAGCCTGCGCGACCAGAGCGCCGCCGGCGCGAGCGCGGCGCCCGCGACGAGCCCGGCGAGCGCGCTGAGCACCCGGCCGCGTCGCGCGTAGAGCACGGCGGCGCGCAGCGGCGCGAGGAGCAGCCGGCCGGCGCGCGCGCGGAGCACGGGGCCCGGGAGGCATCGCAGGAGGCACGGCCAGTGGTTGCGCACCATGTAGAAGACGTTGCGCGGCGACAGGTGCCCGACCGTACCGCCGCCCTCGTGGAGCACGCGCGCGGCCGGGACCGTGCGGCACTCGTAGCCGGCGCGGTTCAGGCGCAGCGCGATGTCGACGTCCTCCCAGTAGAGGAAGTACCGCGCGTCGAAGTTCCCCGCGCGCTCGAGCGCGACGCGTCGCCAGAGCGCCGCGCCGCCCAGCGGGCCGAGGACGTCGTGCGTCACCTCCGGGACGTCCTCGTCGCGCCGCCCGTGGTCCCAGTTGATCTGCCCGAGGAAGGACGTGAGCCCGATGCCCGTGGCGTCGATCCGGTCGGGGGCGTCCTGGCGGAGGACGCGGGGCGCGACGCTGCCCGCCCGGTGGTCCGCGGCGAGCGCGTCCCCCGCCGCGCGGAAGCAGCCCGGGAGGAGCACGAGGTCCGGGTTGAGCGTCCACACGAACGGCTCGCGGCTCGCGGCCAGCCCGCGGAGGAGCGCGGCGGCGTACCCCTCGTTGCGCTCCATGCGCAGCCGGTCCACGCCCGCCGGGAGATCGTCGGCGGACCCGTCGGTGCTCGCGTTGTCGACGACGAGCACGCGCCGCGCCGGCGGGTCCTGCGCGAGCACGGACCCGAGACAGCGGGCCAGCCGGTCGCCGCTCTGGTAGTTCACGATGATGACGACCGCGTCCGTCACGGCGCCGAGTCTACCGGCGCGGCGGCGCTTTTCTGCCCGGCTGTGGGCTGTCACCATGGAGGCGCGGACGGAAGCGACGCGAGGCGACGCATGGAACACCACAGGACGACGGGAGGGCCGCGGGCGGCGTGGTGGGTCCTCGCGGCGGCGCTCGCCCTGGCGCCCGGTTGCGCGTCCGCGGCGGGGCCGCGCGACACCCTCGGCTGGATGGAGGCCCGCGGCGCCGACCTCATGGACGTGTTCGGCGTGCGCGTCGCGTTCGGCGCCGGCCTGAGCGCCTACGTCCGCGCGACCGAGTACGTCCAGCTCGGCTTCGTGCTCCGCGGACCCGACCAGCGCGAGCTCCCCAAGCCCGAGGACAGCCGCCTGCGCTCGGTGCCCTGCTTCATGGTGGGGACCATCGGGCGCTACGGCGGCGCCTGGTTCGACACGACGCGCGAGCTCATGTTCCCCGCGTGGTCCAGCCGCGACGAGGACGTGCTCAACATCGACCGGCGGGTCATCGCGGGGTACGTGTCGCCGCACGGGCGCCAGGACAACTGGCGCGGAGCCTTCGGCGCGGGCGTGCACCTCGTGCTCGTGGGCGTCGAGGCCGAGGTGTTCCCGTGGGAGATCTGGGACTTCGTCGCCGGGCTCGTGGGCTACGACCCGTCCGGCGACGACGTGCCGGTGGGCCCGCCGTCCGACGAGGACCCGGACCGCGCCGCCGAGAGCTGACGCTCGAGCTCGCGGGCGGTCAGCGCCTGCTCGGCGTCGGCGCCCGCCTCGACCGTCACCGGCGCGAGGAACGCGAGCGCCTCCGTGGGGCCCACGACGTCGGGCGCGTCCAGCGCGATCGTCGCGAGGTTGAGGCGCGCCTCCACGAGCCCCGGGAGCAGCTCGACGGCGGAACGGAAGTGCCCCGCGGCGCGCCAGGCGTCGGGCGGCACGGTCACGCCGCCGGCGCCGAGCGCGTGCGTCCCCAGCATCTGGTGCGCGTAGCCCGCGAAGACGTGGCGCGGGTCGAGCTCGAGCGACGCCCGCAGCTCGCCCATGCAGCCCGGCCGGCCGCGGTCCTCCGGCAGGTGGTGCCCCGCCCGGTCGAGGAAGAGGCCGAGGTTGTAGCGGACGAGCGGCAGGTCGGGCGCGCTCTCCGCGGCGTTCAACCAGAGGCCGAGGTCGTCGCGGAAGACCCGCGTCGCGGCGCGGCTCGTCGGGATCGCCGCGAGCAGGACGAGGAGGAGCGCGAGGACGCTGCCGCCCGCGCCGCGTCCGGACGCCGCCTCGACACGCGCGCGGTGCCGGAAGAGCGCCGCGGCCGCGAGGCACACGCCGACCGACGGCAGGTAGAGGAAGCGCTCCGCGAACGCCTCGCCGATGGGCACGAGGTTGAGGACCGGCAGGAGCGCGACGGGCACCGCGGCGAGGCCGAGCGCGACGAGCGGCCGCCGCCTCCACAGCCACACGACGGTCGCCAGGAGCGCCGCGACGACGGCGAGGCCGACGGGGTCCGCCAGCAGGAACTCCTGCCGCTGGTACTCGATGCGCAGCGGCGCCGGCCAGACGAGGAGCCGCAGGGAGCGCGCGAGGATCCCGAGGGCCACGACGAGCCGCCCGGCGAACGGCACGTCGTCGAACGGCCCGGTCGCGGGGAGCAGCCCCGGCAGCACCGCGAGCCGCGCGAGGAAGATCGCGGCCGCCGCGGCGGCGACGGCGGAGACGCGCGCGGGCCGGAGTCGGCGGTCGGGGAGCAGCAGGTCGCCGAGCACCCAGAGCGCGGGCGCCGCGAGCGCGTTCTCCTTGGAGAGCCCGGCGAGGACGAGACAACAGATCGCCGCGGGCGTCGCCCAGCGCTCCTCGCGCAACCAGCAGAGCCAGCCGGCGAGCGCGAACACTGCCGCGAGCAGCTCGGCCCGGCCGGTCACCCACGCGACGGCCTCCGCGTGCGCGGGGTGCACGGCGAAGAGCACGCCCGCGACGCCCGCGGCGACGCCGCCGAGCCCGAGCCGCCGCGCGACGGCGAGCACGAGCAGGCTCGCGACGAGGTGCAGCAGGACGTTGCCGAGCTTGAGCGGGAAGGCGTCGTCCGCGCCCGCCCACTGGAGCCGCCAGCTGAGGACCGTGACCGGACGCCAGAGGCCCTGATCCGCGTGCCCCAGCGGC
>JAUIEF010000219.1 GCA_030428785.1 bacterium | reverse complement strand
GGTGGCGTAGACGTCCACGTAGGACGAGCAGCCGCAGCTGCCGTGGTGGTACCAGGTGCCGCCCCACCAGACGCCGTACGGATGCCAGCCCCAGCCGTGGATCGGATGGCACCACGCGTAGTAGCTGGAGTAGCCGTGCCAGCCGTAGCGGTAGCCGGACCACCAGTGGCAGTACGAGAGCCAGCCGTAGGACCACGGCGAACACCACGCGTAGGGCGCGTAGTAGTACCGGCGGTACGGCGAGCCGTAGAACGACCAGCCCCACCCGCCGTAGCCCGCGTCACGGTCCCGGTAGACCGTCTCGTAGGTGATCGTGTTGACCTCGACGGGAACGTACACGGTCGCCGGCGCGGCGGTCGCGTCCTGCGCAGAACGGACCGCGCGCCCGATGTCCGTCGCGCCGCCCGCGCGGTAGCCGCCCGGGATCGCCTGCGGGACGAAGGCCGCGTCGTCCGCGGAGGCGACGTCCTCGACGTCGACCCCGACCCCGCGCATCGCGTCGAGGCTCAACGCGACCTCGCTGAGCAGGTCCTGCGCGAGGAGCTGCTGCTCCTCCGCGCCGAAGTCGCCGACGCGCACGCGCAGCCGGCACCACGTGCCCGGCATGTACGGCAGCGGCTCGATGCGGAACCACGCGTCGCCCACGCGGAACCAGGTGTCCGCCATCATGGGCGCCGGCGGCTCGCCGCCGCGGTCCTCGAGCACGCGCGCGAGGAGCACGGCGAGCGTGTCGGCGTCGACCCGGAGGTCGAGGAACGCCTCCTCGGGCGTGAGCGTGATGTCCGTGTAGTTCGGCGCGCCGACGGGCGCTGCCGCCTCGTCATCGAGGGCGGGCGCCGCGTCGAGGCCCTCGGCGGGCTCCGCGGGCGGGGCCGGCTCGACGGCCTCGGGCTCCCCGGGCGCCGGCTCGACGGCGGCGGGCTCCGGCGAGGCCGGGTCCTCGGCGGGCGCGTCCTGGGCGGCGACCGGGAGCGCGGCGAGGGCCAGCAGGAGGGCGGCGGCGAGCGGCCGGGAGGGCCGGTCGGCGAGGGGCCGCGCGAACGGGCGGCGGGGACGAGGTGGGGTCATGGGAGGACCTCCGTCCGGGTGCATCGCGTGCGGGGCGGCGCGGATCGGGCCGCGGACCGGGCCCCGTCTCTCTCCATCATGGCACCCCCGGTGCGGCCTGGACAGCGCGGATCCCTCGGGAGCCGCGCCGCGATCGGCCCTGAGCGGCCGATCCGACGGCCGGATCGGCCCTCCGGGGGCACCGCCTCCGACGCGCGCGGAGCGCCTGATCGTCCCGGTCGGGACGAATTCGCTGGGTCGGCGGCGGCGTCGCCGCGGCGCGCGGAGAACCGACCCCGCGGTCCGCTCCGCCTCACTCGCGCCGCACGACGAGGCGGTCCGGGAGCTCGTTGCGGTCGCCTTCGACCCACGGGAAGTGCTCGGCGAGGACGTCACCCGCCGCCTCCACCCCCGCGACGAGGCCGCCCGCGACGTCGCCCCGCGCGACGGCCCGCAGCGTGACGTCCGTGACGCGCCGCCAGGTCTCGGCGGGCACGACGGCGTCGATGCCGGAGTCGCCGAGCACGACGACCCGGTGCTCAAGCAGGCTCACGAAGAGCAGCACGCCGGTGGCGGCCTCCGTCTCGGCGAGGCCGTTCGCGTGGAACTCGAGGAGCGCCTGCTCCGCGCACACGGCGTCCGCGCGCGCGGCGGGCACGAAGACGTGCGCGAGGTCCGGGAGCGCGCGCGCCGCCGCGAAGCCCAGCGCACCGAGGCCGAGCTGCGCGAGGAGCAGCAGCGGCGGATCGTCCCAGGGCAGCACCGTCACGAGCAGCGTGCTGCCGAGCACGAGCGTCGCGAGCGCGCACACCCATGCCGCGCCCGGGTGCGGGTCGGAGCGCTCGACGACCACCGGGAGGATCTCGCCGACGGTGCGCTGCTCGGCGGCGCGGATGGCCGCGTGCACGCGCTCCTGCTCGGCCTCGCCGAGCACGTCGACCGCGCGGTACCGGTGGCGGCGTACCACCGCGCGCGCGAGCACCACGAGCGCGCCGGCCGCGAGCAGCCACGGCCCCCACTGCCCGACGTGCGACCAGAGCGGCACGCCCTGCTCCCAGCCCGCCTCGGGGTGCGTCACGTCCTGCATCACCATCCTCCCGAGGCGCCGCCGCCGCTGAACCCGCCGCCCCCGCCGAAGCCGCCGAACCCGCCGCCGCCTCCGCCGAAGCCCCCGCTCCCGAAGCCGCCGCCGAACCCGCCGCTGCCGAAGCCGCGGTGCCGTCCGTGACCTCCCCAGCTGCGCCCCATGAGCGCGCCGAGGAAGAACCACCCGACGCCGCGCCCGCCGCGCGCCGACGCGAAGGCCGAGAAGATCATGAGGAAGAAGAACAGCGAGAGCAGCCCCATCGTCGGCCGGTCACGCTTGCGCGAGGCGCGCTCGACGGGACCGTAGTCGCCGCCGATCGCGGCGTGCATCGCCTCGACGCCCGCGCGGATTCCGCGCCCGAAGCGCCCGGCCTTGAACTCGGGCTGGATGACGTCGCGGATGATGCGGCCGCTGATGGAGTCCGTGAGCTGCCCCTCGAGCCCGCGCCCCACCTCGATGCGCATGAGGCGCTCGTCACGCGCGACGACGAGCAGCGCGCCGTCGTTCTCGTCCTTGCCGCCGATGCCCCAGGCGCGGCCGACCTCGAGCGCGAACCCCTCGAGCGTCCCGCCCTCGAGGGACGGCACCGTGAGCACCGCGATCTCGTGCCCGGTGCCCGAGCGGTAGGACTCCATGAGCGTCTCGAGGTCGCGCTCCTCGCCCGCGTCGATCATGCCGGCGAGGTCCGTGACCCAGCCGTCGTTCGCGGGGACCGCGAGCTGCGCGGGCGCCGCGAGCGACAGGGTCGCGAGCAGGAGCGCGACGAGCGCCGCGCGACGTCGCGGCGCGGCGAGGCGGCCGCGCCCGGGGATCGGGGAGCCTCCCCCCATCAGCCGTCGTTGCCGAAGTCGATGGTCGGGACCTCGCGCGCCGCCTCGTCGGACGGCAGCGCGGGAGCCTGCTCGAAGCCGAGCATCCCGCCGAGCACGTTGCGCGGGAAGGTCCGCAGCGCCGTGTTGTAGAGCTTCACCTCGTCGATGTAGTCGCGGCGCGCCACGGCGATGCGGTTCTCCGTGCCCTCGAGCTGGTCCTGGAGCGACCGGAAGGAGTCGCTCGCGCGGAGGGTCGGGTAGTTCTCGCTGAGCGCGAAGAGCCGGCCGAGCGCCCCGCTCAGGCCGCGCTGGGCCGCGAGGTAGGCCTCGAGCTTCGCCGGGTCGTCGGGCAGTCCCTCGGGGAGCTGCGCCCGGCCCACGCTCGCCCGGGCCTCGACGACCTGGGCCAGCGTCTCCTGCTCGAAGGCCGCCGCCCCCTTGACCGTCTCCACGAGCTGCGGGATGAGGTCCGCGCGGCGCTTGTACTGGTTGTCGATCTCGCTCCAGGCGGCCTTGACCGACTCGTCCCCGGCCACGAGCTCGCTGTGGCTCGACCACGCCATGCCGCCGAGCACGACGGCCAGCAGGACCAGGATTCCGACGAGGACGAGCACGGGCTTCATGGGGATCTCCGGCAGGGGGACGGCCGCGTTGTTGGGGCCGCGGGGCCGTCGGTTGCGTCGCGTCAGTCTGCGTGGCCGGCCCTCCCCCCGTCCACTCGCGCCGCCCGATCCGTCGCGGGACCGCGTCTGTGCGGGCGTGGTCGGCGCCCGGGGGCGCCGGCCGGTGCCGGGCCTCCCGCGACAGATCGGGCGCTCTCCGTCCGTCGGGGAGGTCCCTGGCCCATGCGCCCGATCCGCCCCGAGGTGAGGAGAGACCCCATGTCCCGAACCCTCCTGCTGTCCGCCGCGCTCGCCGGCCTCCTGATGAGCCCCGCCGCCGAGGCCCAGTGCTGGGGCGCGGGAGGCCCCCCGAGCTCGACGGGAGGGTCGGACGGCTCCGGCGCCTCGGGCAGCGGGTCCTCCTCGGGCGGCGCGTCGACGAGCACGGGCTCGGGCGGCGCGTCGACGGGCAACACGCGCGCCGGGATCACGGGGGCGCGCACCGGCGCCCGGCGCCCCGACGCCTCGGCCCCGACGGCCGCCGGCATGAGCCAGGGCGTCCGCGGCATCCGCGGCGGGAGCGGCCGGACCGCCGCGACGACGGGCTCCTGCGGCGACGCCTCCCGCGGCCTCGTCGGCCGCGACCTCACCTCCTGGTCCGCGTGGTGGGCGCGCAACCAGGACGCCTTCCTCTGGGACGCCGCGCCGGCCCTCACGGCGCGCCCCTCGATGACCGCCTCCGGCCGGGACCTCACGGGCCGCGGCCGGAAGGACGACGGCTCGCTGCGCCCGCCCCGCTCGATGGTCTACACGGCCATCGTCCCGGCGCTGCTCGAGACGGTCGAGACCTCCGACGACCCGCGCGTCGTCGACGCCGCCGTGCGCGCCCTCGGCCCGATGGTCGAGGCGCCCTTCCAGGACCCGGTCGCCGAGGCGCTGCTCCCGCTCTTCGCGCACCCGAGCGACGAGGTCCGGCTCTCGGCCGCGCTCTCGCTCGGGCTGCTGGGCGCCGAGGGCTCGCGCACCCTGCTCGACCTCGCGACCTGCTCGAACGACGGCCACGCCCTCGTGGGCGAGAGCTCCGTCCCGCCGTGGCTGCGCGCCGCCGCGACGCTGGGGCTCGGCTACGCCGACGACCCGGCCTCGGTCGCCGCGCTCATCGACATGCTCGAGCGCCTCCCGGACTCCGAGGCCGCGACGAAGCGCTGCGCCATCCACGCCATGGGCCTCATGCGCAACCCGCGCACGCGCCTCGCCGGCGACTACCTCGTCGCGCGCCTCCAGGACGAGCGCATGGAGCCGACCATCCGCAGCGCCATCCCGACGGCCCTCGCGCGGCACGGCCGCGTGGACGCGGTCGGCACGATGCTCGACGTGCTCACGGACCGCGACACCGACCGACGCGTCCGGCAGTCCGTGGTCATCGGCCTCGGCAAGCTCGCGACGATGGAGCACGCGGACGTGCTCGAGGAGCTGCTCGACCGCGCCGAGGACGACAAGGACGAGGCGACGCGCCACTTCGCCGTCATGGCGCTCGCCGAGATCGGCGCGCGGGACGGTTCGCCGGCCGAGCACGCCGACGCGCACGACGCCCTCTCGAAGTTCCTCGGCAAGGCGCTCGGCAAGCCGCGGCGCGGCCTCGACCGGCCGTGGGCCGCGCTCGCCGTGGGCGTCTACGTGCGGGGCCGCCCGGAGCGGCGCGCGTCCTTCGCCGACCGCCTCGAGGACGCCTACGACGACGTCAAGGACCCGGCCCTGCGCGGCGCCTTCGCGCTGGGCCTCGGCCTCGCCGGCGTCTCGCGCGCCGCCGAGACCGTGCTCGACGACTTCCGCCGCACCGGCGACGAGGACCTGCGCGGCACCCTGGCCCTCGCGCTCGGCTTCCTCGGCGACCCCGAGGCGCTCTCCGTGCTCGCCGAGGAGGTCGGCCGCAAGGGGACCGGCGCGGCCTACCGCCGCAACGTCGGCCTCGCGTGCCGGCTGCTCGGCGACCGGGACGCGCCGGGCGTGCTCGCCGGGCACCTCGCCGGCGAGGCGAGCCTCGACGGGCGCATCGGCCTGAGCCGCGCCCTCGGCGAGTGCCAGCACCGGGACGCCGTGGAGCCCCTGGCCCGCGCCGCCGCCGACGAGGCGCTCGACTCGGCGAGCCGCGCGAGCGCGACCGAGGCCCTCGGCCGCGTCGCCGAGCCCACGGGCGCGCCCTGGCACGCGTCCCTGCGCGTCGGCTCGAACTACCTCGCCGACGCGGGCCCCGAGCTCGACGCCCTGCTCGGCGTGAACTGAGACGGAGCCGCCGCGCGGCGCGACCGTCGTCGGGACGTCCGTCGGACGCGCCCCCGCGACAGGCGCGCCGCTGGCACCGGGCGTCGGACCCGCGCTAGTCTGCCGGTCCGCCCGTCGTCCGGCCGCGTGACGACGCCCGCTCCCGAGACCCGCCATGTCCGCGCTCGTCCCGCTGCTGTGCCTCGCCCTGCTCGTCGCCCCCGGGGACGACGAGCTCGAGGGCGACACCCTCCTCCTGACCTCCGGCAAGACCAAGGAGGGCCGCGTGGTCTACGAGGACGACGAGGTCGTGATCCTCCGCAAGGGCTCCAAGGAGACGGAGTACGAGCGCGCCGAGGTCGACCAGGTCGACTCGCGCGTGCGGAACCTCGACGCCCTGCTCGACCGGCTCGACGCGAAGGGCCCCGACGTCATGCGCGACGGCGCCGCCCTCGCCGAGCTCGCGCAGTTCGCGGAGGCGTCGCGGCTGTCGGGCGAGGCGGAGCTGCTCTTCCTCGCGGCGCTCATCGCGGACCCCGCGCAGCCCGTGGCCCTCGAGGCGCTCGGCTGCCGCGAGCGCAAGGGCGACTGGTCGTACAAGAAGGGCAGCAAGTGGATCGAGAACAACGAGCTCTCGACGGCGGTCGAGAAGTGGAAGGACCGCTGGGAGCTGCGCACCGTCCACTACACCTGCGAGACGAACGTCCCGCTCGCGCTCGCGGTCCGCGCGATGCTCGACCTCGAGCGCTTCTACCGCGCGTTCTACGACCTCTTCGCCGAGGAGGTCCGGCTCGTCGAGCCGCTCGAGTCCATGGACTTCCGCATCCACGCGGACACGAGCAGCTACCCCGAGCCGGGCGACGGCCGCGTCGCGTGGTTCGACCCGAGCGACCGCCTCACGCACGTCAACGCGTCCGTGAAGCCCTGGACCGACGACATGGTCCACGAGGCCGTGCACCACGTGTTCCACATGACGACGGTCCGCGCGAAGTCGAGCAAGGGCAACATCCCCGCCTGGCTCGACGAGGGCACGGCGGAGCTCTTCGGCACCGGGCTCGCGGGCGAGCCGGGCTTCACGGTGCTCGCGCCCGACTCGATCGACGCGGCGCACATCCGCGGCCACGCGCAGGCCGAGAAGCCGTACGACCTCTCGCGCGTGCTCGCGTTCCGGGCGGACGACTACCTGGGCTCCGTCGACCGGCGGCTCAAGTACAGCCAGTCGTACACGCTCACCTACTTCCTGCTCTACGGCGACGGTGGCTCGCGGCGCGACCAGTTCATGGAGTTCCTGCGCCAGGCGTACGAGGGCAAGTCCTCGATGACCGTCTTCCAGGACGTCTTCGAGACGGAGAGCAAGGACAAGTTCGAGGAGACGTGGTTCGCGGCCATCGCGCAGATGGCGGACAACCTCTGACGACGCGTCGCGGCGCGGGACGCCCCGCGCCCGCGTCGACGCCCGCCCGCTCTCCCCGACCCGTCCCGCTCCCATGTGGCGCCTCGGCTCCGTCCCGTACCTGAACGCCCTCCCGCTCGTGGAGGGGCTCGCCGACGACCCGGCCGTGGAGCTCGTCCAGGAGCTGCCGCGCCGCCTCGCGCCGCGCCTGCGGGCCGGCGAGCTGGACCTCGCGCTCGTGAGCGCCGTGGAGCTCTTCCGCGACCCGCCGCTCGGGTGGATCGCCGGACCCGCGGTGACGAGCGAGGGGGCCGTGCGGAGCATCCTGCTCTTCCTGCGCACGCCGCTCGCCGAGGTGCGCAGCCTGGCGCTCGACACGTCGAGCCTCTCGGCCGCCGCCATGAGCCAGGTGTGCCTGCGGCGCTTCGTCGGGCTCGAGGAGCTCGCGCTCCGGGACGCGCCGCCGGACGCGCCGCTCGACACGCTCGACGCGGACGCCGTGCTGCGCATCGGCGACCCCGCGCTCGCGACGCCGCCCGGCGACCGGGACGTCGTCGACCTCGGCGCGCTGTGGACCGAGCACACGGGCCTGCCGTTCGTGTACGCGCTGTGGCTCGCGCGCCCCGACGTCGACGGCGCGGCCGTGGCCCCGCTCCTCGAGGCGGCGCGTCGGCGCGGACTCGCGCGCCGACGGCTCCTGGCCGACGGGTTCGCCGCCGCGCACGGGCTGCCCGTCGCCGACTGCCGCGACTACCTCGACCGGTGCATCGGCTACGCCCTCGGCGCCCGCGAGCTCGAGGGCCTGCGCACCTACGGACGGCTCGCGCACGAGCTCGGACTCGTCGACCGGCCGACGCTGCCGCCCGCGCTTGAACGGGCCGGGGGGCCCGGCTAGGTTCGACCGTCCAACCGGTTCGAGCACCCATGTCCACACAGAGCACGCTCTTCGGCGACGAGGCCGTGACCGCACGCAAGGCGACCTCCCGCAAGAGCTCCCCGAAGGGCTCCTCCGCGCGCAAGACGGCCCGCAAGTCGAAGGCCGGCGGCGCGGCCAAGGGCGGCGGCGGCGGCAAGGGGCGCACGGCCGCCCACGCGATGGCCGAGAAGGCCCGCGAGATCTCGGTCAGCGAGTTCTTCGCGAAGAACCGGCACCTGCTCGGCTTCGACAGCAAGCGCAAGGCGCTGCTCACGACCGTCAAGGAGGCCGTCGACAACGCGCTCGACGCCTGC
>JAUIEF010000218.1 GCA_030428785.1 bacterium | reverse complement strand
CCCGGCCCCGTGCTGATCGACCTGCCCAAGGACCTGACCCAGGGCCCCTGCGACGCGCCCTTCGTCGACGACGTCCATCTGCCCGGCTACGAGGTGCCCGGCCGCGCCGACGCCGACGAGCATGTCGCGCAACGCGGAGGCCGTCGCCGCGCCGCGGGCGTCGTCGCGCGCCTCCGCCGTGTCGACGACGAGCCCCGCGTAGAGCGAGGTGCTCTCCACCGTGCGCACGTGCTCGCAGGCCACGCGCCCGCCGCGGTGCACGACGAGCGTCACGACGTGTCGCCCGTCGAGGGTGCGCGGCCGCGCGAGGATCAGCGGCGGCCAGAGCAGCTCGGCGAGCAGCAGCTCCGACGCGCGCAGGTCGCCGGCGACGGCGACGTCGAGGTGCGTCCCCGTCGGGGGCGGCGCGGTCGCGGCGCGGCCGTTCGGGTGCCGCGCGGCGAGCGCGACCTCGGCGTCGGGCGCCCAGCGCGGCGGCGGCGCGTGGTCGGCCGCGCCTTCCTCGCGCACGCGCCAGGTCACCGGCCCAGGCGTCGCGGCTGCGGCGGTCGCGAGCCCTGACGTCGCGGCTCCCCACCGCGCCGGCCCCGCCGCCGCGGACGCCGGACCGACCGCGCCCGGTGTCGCGACCGCCGAGACCCCGGCGCCGCACCGCGCGGCGCGCGGCGTGAGCCCGTCCCCGTGCACGACCGAGACGCAGCCCGTCGCCGTGCCCACGAGGACCGCCATGCCGCCGAGTTGCGCGAGCGCGCGCCGCACCGAACGCGACGTGCCCTCGACGAGCGCGACGACGAGTCCCGCCGCCCCGCCCGCGAGGTGCGCCCACGGCACGGGCACGAAGCCCGCCGACGCGCTGTCGACGAACACGGCGCGCCCCGTGCCGGCCTCCACGAGCGCCTTGAGCAGGAACGCGACGAGCAGTCCGCCCGCCGCGGACGAGCGCCACGCCGCGCGGCGCGGGCCGCGCTCGAGCGCGACGCGCCCCGCGAGCAGCGTGAAGCACGCGGACGCGAGCCCCGAGAGCCCGCGGTAGCTCGCGAGCTCCGGCCGGAGCGTCGCGACCGCGGCGGGGACCGCGAGCGCCGCGAGCCCGAGCGCCGCGACGAAGCCCGCGCGTCCGCGCCGTTCGCACACGACGCCCAGGCCGAGCATCGCGGCGACGTTCCAGAGGAGGTGGTCCGGCGAGCAGTGGACGAGGTGGCACCCCGCCACCCGCCACCACTCGCCGGACCCCACCGCCGCGGACACCCACTCGAGCCGGGCCGTGCACCCGCTCCCGCTCCCCGGGGCGGACGCGACGAGGTCGGCGAGACCCAGGCCGACCGCCGTCGCGACGAGCGAGCACGTGACCCACGGGACGCGCGCCGTGCGCGTCGCCGTGGTGGTCCCGAGCGGGCGCCGCGACACGTCGTTCACCGCCGCGCGCCGATCGCGAGGGCCGCGAGGGCCAGCGCCGCGAGCACCGTCGTCGGGTCGACCGCGCCGCCGCCGCCCGGCGAGGGCGCGTTGCCCGGGAAGGCCGGCGCGTGCCGGTCGACGCGGCGCGAGGTCGGCGGCTTGCCCGCGCGCACGGTCTGTGCGCTCCGCTCGACCGCGACGCGCTCCTTGTTGCGGCGCTCGATGCCGTGCTTCGCAAAGGCCGCGTCGTCGAGCACGAGCATGGAGGTCTCGTCGGTCACGAGCTGGTAGTCCACGCCGTAGGACTCGACGGCGTCGGCGCACTCCTCCGGCGGCATGAGCCCGAGCATCGCCTCGCGCTCGACCTGCTCGATCCGGCTCATGGCCCACAGGCGCTCGAGCTCCGGCACCTCGGTGTCGATCGCCGGGAACTCGAACTCGGTCGTGTACGTGCGGTCGATGCCCGTGAGGCGCGCCTGCAGCTCGACGCGCGCCGTGCCCCCTTCGCGGTAGCGCCCGAACACGACGAGCTGCTGACCGAGGTACACCTTGGGACCGTGCTCGACCGTCGTGTCGAAGACGTCGACGCCGGTCACGGACAGCGACGCGTCGTGCAGGCACTCGTGCGTCACCTTGCCCTTCGCGAGCAGCACCTGGCCCAGCAGGTCGTCGGACGTGGACACGGACTGGTAGAAGCCGCCGCTCGCGTCGCACACGAGGCGCATGAGCGGCCAGTTCGCGTTGTTGCCCATGAGGAAGCCGAACACGCGCACGTCGTGCTGCGCCATGAGGTCGGAGAAGCGCTTCGGGTCCACGACGCCCTGGTTCGTCACGCCGTCGGTGACGAGCAGCACGGAGGTCGCGCGGTCGGCGTCGAGCACGGACAGCGCCTTGGACAGGCCGGCGTAGAGGTTCGTGCCGCCGCCGGTGCCCATCTTCGCGAGCTCGGCGCGCACGCCGTCCACGGTGAACTCGTCCGCCGCGACGAAGCCTCCGAGCACGTCACGCGCCCGGTCACCGAACAGGATGATGCGGAAGCGGTCCTCGGGGGAGAGCTCGCCGATCGCGCGGCTCACCGCGTCGACCATGGACGAGAGCTTCGACGACATGCTGCCCGACACGTCGAGCACGAAGACGTAGTCGGAGCCCGTCGTGATCGGGTGCAGGTCGACGCCCGGCGTCACGACCATCATGAAGGTGCCGGGCTCGCCGGGGTCGGCGCGGTACGGGACGACCTCGATGCGGCCGGGCAGCTCGGGCTGCAGCCGGTAGTAGAAGACGAGGTCGCGCTCGAGCGTCGCGTCGACGAGCTCGAGTCGCGCCGTGTACTCGCCGGGTCCCTGCCGGTCGACGACGGTCGCGCCCTCGTAGCCGGGGATGCGCACCTGGTCGACGGGCCACGACGACGCGAGCGTCACGTCGAAGGAGAACGAGCGCCGCACGCGCGGGTCGCTCGTCCAGAAGCTGCGCGCGGCCTCCTCGGTGCCGCCGTCCTCGAGCGGATACACGTAGCGGCCGACGCCCGCGTCGAGCTCGAGCCGCTGGTAGTACACGAAGCGGAAGCTCGCCTCGCCCCCGGCGGGGACGCGCGACACCCAGAAGCGGAAGTCGTCCCACTCCGTCTTCGCGCCCTTGCCGGCGTCGTTGCCGTCGTCCTTCTCTGACTCGTACACGCGGTCGGCGGTCTCCTCGTCGACGACCTCGCCGAGGATCTCCTCCTCGCCGACGAGGATCGCCATCTCGGAGAGGCAGCCGTGGGCCGGGACGGGGAACTCGTAGATCGCTTCGGCGTCGACGGCGCCGGGGTTGAAGAAGGTCTGGAAGACCTCGGTGCGCGCGAAGCCGTCCTGCACGCGCACGGACACGCGGTGGTCCAGGAGCTGCATCGGCTCGGCGGCGGAGCCCACGGGCGTGAGCGTGCCGGACGCGAGGGCCGGCGCGGCGAGCAGCGCGCCCGCGAGCAGCCCCGCGAGGAGCCGGCGCGGTGCGCGACCGGGGCGCGGCGGGACGACGGGAGGCGCGTCGGGGGAGGCGGACGAGGTCGGGCCTCGGGGCGCGACGGCGGGTGAGGTGCGGCGGGTCATGACTCGGCTCCTGTGCGGGGCTGGGGGATCGCCCGTCGCAGAGCGAGGGCCGTGCCGATCGCGCCGCCGGGACCCAAGTCCCGTGTGACGAGGCGTTTGCGGCGGGCGCGGGCCCGGCGTCGGCGCACAGCCGCCGGATCGCCCGACACGATCTGCAGGGCGCGCTGTACATTTCCTGTATGAGCCCCGCCGACCGGACGTTCGTCGACGCCGTCGCGGCCATCGACTACCTCAACCCATTCCTGCCGGAGCGCACCGAGCACGAGCGCGCCGCCCTGGGCCCCGAGTTCGACGAGGCGCACGCCGGCTGGCAGCTCGCCCCCGACGAGGAGGACGAGAGCCCGAACGTCCGGCTCATCACCGAGCGCGCCGAGGCCGTCGTCCACGCGGCCCGCGAACGGCTCGCCGGCGGCGCGCGCCCCGACGCCGACGAGCTCCGCCTCTACGGCGACCTCGTCGTCTTCCACCTCTACCACCGGCACCGCACCGACCTCGCCGGCACCGTCACGAAGGCGCTCGCCGGCGGCGACGGCCGCGCGGTGTGCGGCTTCTACCCGCGCTTCGCCGAGGAGCACGCGCGCCTCCTCGAGCTGCCGGGCGTCGACGTCCCGGAGCGCCACCCGCCGGAGCACCTCTTCGCGTTCCTGTTCCAGATCAGCCGCGCCTTCCAGCTCATCTTCGGCTTCGTGCGCGGCGGCTCGCCGGCCGCCATCCGGCTGCGCGCCTCCATCTGGCAGTCCGTCTTCACGCACGACCTGCGCCGCTACGTGCGCTCGCTGAGCGACCGGCTCGCCGACGTCACGACGCTCGTCACGGGGCCGTCCGGCACCGGCAAGGAGCTCGTCGCGCGCGCGATCGGGCACGCGTCCTACATCCCGTTCGAGCCGCGCAGCCGCCGCTTCACGCGCTCGTTCACCGAGCTCTTCCACGCGCTGCACCTCGCCGCTCTCTCGCCGACGATCGTCGAGTCGGAGCTGTTCGGTCACCGCAAGGGCGCGTTCACGGGCGCGCTCGACGACCACCGCGGCTGGTTCGAGGTGAGCGACGCGCACGGAGCCGTGTTCCTCGACGAGATCGGCGAGATCGGCGCCGACCTCCAGGTGAAGCTGCTGCGCGTGCTCGAGACGCGCCGGTTCCAGCGCCTCGGCGAGACGGCGCCGCGCACCTTCGAGGGGCGCGTCCTGTGCGCGACGAACCGCGACCTGCTCGCGGAGATCCGCGCCGGCCGCTTCCGCGAGGACCTCTACTACCGCATGTGCTCCGACGTGATCGTGACGCCCTCGCTCGCGGAGCAGATCGGCGGGTCCGACAGCGAGCGCAGCCGGCTCGTGCACTTCATCGCGCGACGCATGCTCGGCGACGACGGCGACGCGCTCGCCGAGGAGGTCGAGGCCTGGATCGACGGGCACCTCGGCCGCGACTATCCGTGGCCCGGCAACTTTCGCGAGCTCGAGCAGTGCGTGCGCAACGTGCTCATCCGCGGCGAGTACCACCCGTCGGCGCGCGGCGGACGCGCCGTCGAGCGCTCGCTCGCGAGCGACGTCGAGGAGGGGCGCCTCACGCTCGACGAGCTCGTCCGCCGCTACACGAACCTCGTGCACCGGCAGGCCGGCAGCTACGAGGCGGCCGCGCGCCGGCTCGGCGTCGACCGACGCACCGTGAAGAGCCGCATGGGTCCGCGCCCCGACTGACCGGCCGCGCGCGTCCCGGCCGGCGTCGCCTCGAGGATGCGACGCCGCGACCCGCGCGACATCGACGGGCGCCGACGCGTCGCGCCGCGGGGAAGACCGCCGCGATGCGCGCGGACTACAATCCGCGCATGGACGCCCGCCCCGACGACACGCTCGCCCCGTGGCGCGACCGCCTGACGCGCCTCGCGGCCGTCGCCCTCACCGCGCTGCTGCTCGTCGAGCCGGCGTGCGCGCTCCAGGACGGTGGCGGCGCCGCGCCCGTCGAGGACGTGACCGGCGTCGAGACGCCCGTCGAGGAGGCGGCCGTCGACCAGGACGCGACCGCACCGTCTCCCGAGGAGCCGCCGCCCGAGGATCCGCCGCCGGCGGAGACCGAGCCGCCCGAGCCGGAGGTCACCACCGAGGCCGAGCAGCTCCAGCGGCTCGACAAGGGTCTCGAGGCGGACGCGGCGACGCTCGAGCGGCTCGTGGAGCGGCTCGCCGAGCGCGAGGCGCTCTTCGAGGAGATCTCCGAATCGGACGAGCGCATCGCCGCCGAACTCCAGGCGCTCGAGGACCTGGGCGAGGAGGCGGACCCCGCGGAGGTCGAGGCGCTGCGCGGACGCCTCGAGCGCGTGAAGTCGCAGGCCGACATCACGTGGCAGTCGATCAAGGCGATGCGCACGCAGCGCGACGCGCTCGTCGACAAGATGCGGCAGGACGAGCGGGCGCGCGACGCGCTGCTCGGCATCCGGCCGTCGCCGGCGGAGCCCGTCGGCGGCGCGACGACGACCGCGCCCGCGGCCGCCGACACGTCGGGCGGGGCCGCGCCCGCCGCGCTCCCGGTGCCCGTGCCGGGCGTCCCGCTGCCGAGCGGCGACGCCCCGCCCCCCGCCGCGCCCCCCGAACGCAAGCAGACCACCGAGCAGATCGAGGCGCAGAAGGAGGCGGAGCGGCTCGAGCAGCGGGCGACGGAGGCCGAACAGGCGGTCGTCGAGTTCCTCGAGCGCAAGGCGGCGCTCGAGGAGCAGATCGAGCTCGAGCAGCAGCTCCTCGAGACGTCGATCCGGTCGCGCGACAACCTCGAGGCCGCGCTCGCGGAGCGCGAGGCGGAGCTCGACCGGCTCATCACGGAGGGCGCCGACGGCGAGCGGCTCGGGGAGACGCGCGACGCCATCGAGCTCATCCGCGGCCTCGCGCAGGACGCCCGCACCGAGGTCGACGAGCATGACGCGCAGCTCTCGCAGCTCGAGGAGCGGCTCGAGGGCCTGCAGGGCGTCCAGCTCCAGGTCTCGCAGGAGGCCGAGCAGCGTCGCGCCGAGGCGGAGGAGGCGCAGCGCCGCAGCGTCTGGCTCAAGAGTCCGCTGCACCCGCGCAACGTCGCGGCCTGGGCGGTCGAGCGCGGGCCGCGCATCCTGCTCGTCATCGCGGCGGCGGTGCTCGCGATCCTCGTCATCCGCATCACGCTCGGCCGCGTGGCGCGCGCGCTCATCCGCCGCGGGCGCGGCGACCGGCAGGGCGGCGGCAACCGCGCGCACACCCTCGCGAGCAGCTTCCGCAGCGCGTCGACGGTCGTCATCACGCTCGGCGCGTTCCTCCTGGTGCTCCAGGAGGCCGGCATCGACATCAAGACCGTGCTCGGCGGCGCCGCGATCCTCGGCGTGGCCGTCGCGTTCGGCGCGCAGAACCTCATGCGCGACTACTTCACGGGCTTCCTCATCCTGCTCGAGGACCAGTTCGAGATCGGCGACCTCATCACCATCGGGAAGATCACCGGAACGGTCGAGCGCGTGAACATGCGCACGACGATGCTGCGCGACCTCGAGGGCCGCATGCACTTCATCCCCAACGGCGAGATCAAGGCGGTCACGAACCGCACCTACGTCTGGGGGCGCGCGGTGCTCGAGATCCCCGTGCGCTTCGACGAGGACGTCGACCGCGTCATGGACGTCATCCTCGAGGTCGCGGCGGCGCTGCGGCAGGACCCGGAGTGGGCGGACGCCGTCGTCGAGGACGCGCAGATGCTCGGCGTCGACAAGTTCACGGAGGCCGGCGTGGTCATCAAGTTCATGGTGCGCACGGCGCCCGACCGGATGTTCCCGGTGCGGCGCGAGCTCCTGCGGCGCATCAAGAACCGCTTCGACGCCGAGGGCATCCGGATCTCGGCGCCGCACCGTGTCGTCGTCGGGAGCGCGGGCGGGGACGCGTCGGAGGGCTGAGCCCGGGACGACGCGGGGCCCCGGCCGCGGCGATGCGCGACCGGGGCCCCGTCGAACCGCCGCCCGGGAGGACCCGGACGCCGTCGTCGTGCCTCGAGGGTCAGGTCGTCTCGACCCTCAGTTCGCCTCGACCCTCAATTCGTCTCGACCATGATGAGCGAACGCTGGCGGAGCGAGACGGTGTTGCCGCCGGTCGTGCGCCAGCGCCCGTCGATGACGTCGCCGACCTGCACGCCCGTGATGTACGCCTGCGTCGAGAACGACACGGCGGCGTTCTTGGGCAGCAGCGACCAGCGCTCGGTGCTCGCCACCTGCACGCCGTTGAGGTAGATGCTCAGGACACCCGTGTCGGCGGTGCCGGCGCCGGCGGTCGTGCCGCCGAAGCGCGCCGACAGGTGCACGACGTAGTTGCCGGCCTTCGTGGCGGTGAGCGTCGTGCCGGCCATGACGATGTCGGTCGTGGGGTTGCTCGACACGATCGAGGGACCGTCGACGTGCTGCGCGGCGGGGAGCGGACCGGCGGGGCCCGCGGGGCCCGTGGGTCCGGTCGGACCCGCCAGCCCCATGGCGCCGGCGGGACCCGTGGGACCGGCCGGGCCGGTCGCGCCCGCGGGACCCGTGGGTCCGGCGGGACCCGTCGCCCCGGCAGGACCGGTCGCGCCCGCGGCGCCCGTCGGACCGGCGGGGCCCGTGGGGCCTGTCGGGCCGCTGCCCGTGGGACCCGTCGGGCCGGCAGGTCCGGCAGGACCCGTGGGTCCGGCGGGACCCGTCGCGCCGGCAGGACCCGTCGTCCCCGCGGCACCCGTCGGACCGGCGGGGCCGGCGGGACCCGTGGGGCCGGCCGGACCCGTCGCGCCCGCAGGACCCGTCGTCCCCGCGGCGCCCGTCGGGCCGGCGGGACCGGCGGGACCCGTGGGACCCGTCGGGCCGCTGCCCGTGGGACCGATCGGGCCGGTGGGACCGGCAGGACCCGTGGGGCCGGCCGGACCCGTCGCGCCCGCGGGGCCCGTCGCGCCGGCGGCGCCCGTCGGGCCGGCGGGGCCGGCGGGACCCGTGGGACCCGTCGGGCCGGTGCCCGAAGGACCGATCGGGCCGGTGGGACCGGCGGGGCCGGCGGGACCCGTGGGGCCCGTCGGACCCGTGCCCGTGGG
>JAUIEF010000217.1 GCA_030428785.1 bacterium | reverse complement strand
GCGCCTCGAGGATGCCCGCGGAGCGCGCGTCGACGCCGGTGCCGGCGAGGATCGTGCGGCGGATATCCCCCGTCGACGCGCCGCCCCCCGCCTCCGTGACGAGCCCCCCCTCGGTGACGAGCCCTTCCACGCGCGTCCCGAAGCGCACCTCGAGCCCGCGCGCGACGAGGTCCTTGCGCATGCGCCGGATGATCGCGGGCAGCGCGTTGCTCCCGACGTGCGGCGCCGCGAGCCAGCGGCAGGCCTCCGGCGCGCCGTGCGTCACGAGCACGTCGAGCACCGTCGCGACGCGCGGGTCCTTGATGCGCGTCGTGAGCTTGCCGTCGCTGAACGTCCCCGCGCCGCCCTCGCCGAAGAGCAGGTTGCACTCCGGGTCGAAGGCGCCGCCCTCCAGGAAGTCGAACCAGCGGCGGCCGCGCGTCGTGACGTCGGGGCCGCGCTCGAGGAGCAGCGGCCGGAAGCCCGCCGCGACGAGGCCCCACGCCGCGAAGAGCCCGGCCGGACCGCTGCCGACGATGACCGGTCGACCCGGCAGCTCGGGACGCCCGGCGGGCGGCGGCTCGGGCGGCGGCGCCGCGCTCGGCGCGCGGAGCTGCCCGCGGCGACGACCCTTCAGCGCGCGCGCCTCGTCCCCGGGCGCGAGCTCGAGCTCGAGCGTGTACACGAAGACGGGCTCGCGCCCCGCCCGCGCGTCGAGCGACTTGCGCAGCACGCGCGCGGCGTCCACCGGCAGGCCGAGCCGCCGGCTCGCGAGCTCGCGCGGATCCGTCCCCTCGAGGTCGAGCGGCACGCGGAGGTCCTGGAGCACGAGCACGGCCCTACGGCTCCGGCGCCGTCCACCGCGGGTCGGTCCACACCTTGTCACCGCGTCCGACGCGCCGCACGTCGAAGGTCACGCCCGCCGAGAGCGGGATGCGGTCGTTCGTCGGGTCGGCGAGGCCCGTGCGCAGGTGCGTCGCGTTGATCTGCACCTCGTTCCAGCTCGGGTCCATGGGCACCCAGTGGCCGTCGAGCTCCACCTCCACCCACTCGTGGCCCGCGAGCTCGGGCGGCAGGTCGCCGCCGTGCACGTAGCCGGCGACCTCGCGCGCGGGCAGGCCGAGCGAGCGCGCGAGCGTCACGAAGAGCTTCGCGTGCTCGGTGCAGTCGCCGCGACGCTTCGTGAGGATCTCGTCCATGTCGCGCGGGTTCGGGAGCAGCACGTCCTCGAGGAAGGCGTCGACGAAGCGGATCATCGACTCGTACCGCAACCGCGGCGAGCTCTCCGGCGCGCGCCCCACCGCACGACGCGCGAGCTTCTTGATGCGTGGGTCCTCGATCGGGTGGCTCGGCGTCTCCGCGAGCGCCGCCGCGCGCGCCTCCTCCGTCACGGGCTCGAACGCGCCGTGCGCCGGGCCGAGCCAGACGGTCGTGACGCCCGTCGCCTCGTCGACGTGCACGCGCTGGAACGGCCCGTCCTCGATGCGGCGCGCGCGCTCGTCGCGCGAGGTGAGCACGAGCTCCGAGATGCTCTTCGTCTCGCCGATGCGCTTCGCGAGGCGCCACTGCGTGAAGCGGTCGAGCTCCGGCAGCTCGCCATCGAGCACGCAGGCCGTCTCCTCCGGTGCCGGCACCATCTCCTTGTCGCCGTCCGAGCCGCCGACGAGCCGGCCCTCGGCGTCCACGAGGAGCCGCACCTCGTCCATCGAGTCCGACTCGACGAGCAGCTCGTGGAGCGGGCCGCCGTCCTCCGCCTCGCGCACCGCGTCGACGACGAGGGCCGTGCTCAGCTCGCGCATGGCCGCCGCGACGTAGAGCCGGACCTCGAGCCGGTCGCCCTCGGCGCGCGGGGCGTCCCGCACCCAGGCCAGCGGCGCGACGACGTCCCCGAACACGACGTCCGTCGACGGCAGCACGCGCGCGCGGTCCGGGCCGCGCCCCGTGATGACCGCGCGCGCCTCGTCGCCCTCGAAGGTGACGGTCACCGTCTCCGTGACCCACGGTGTCTCGAGCTCGTGCCGCGCGCGGACGAGCGCGTGCGGCGGCTCGGCGTCGAAGAGCATCTCCTGCGTCGTCGTGTGCTCGTAGACGCGGCCCTTGACCGCGTAGCGCTCCGCCTTGACCTCGCGCCAGAGCAGCGCGGGCGCGCCGTCGTGCTCGGCCGGACCCTGCTCGTGACGCAGCCAGCCCACCTTCTGCCCGACGATGCGCAGCTCCCAGTGGTCGCGCACGCGCCGCGTCAGGAGCTCCGGGTCGACGGTCGCGGGGGCGTCGGACGCGCGCGCCTCGGACGGCGCGTCGGCGAGCCCGTCGGCGGGCGCGTCGGCTTCGCTCGACACCGCGGCCGCGTCCGCCGCCTCCTGCGCGCGGACCGCCGGGACGACGAGCGTCGCGAGGAGCACCGCGAGCGGCGCGAGACGTCGGCCCGCGGGTCGCCTCACCCCGTTCAGCCCCGGAAGCGGGACACGAAGCACGCGCGGCCCGCGCGGCAGTCCTCGGGGTGCACGAACGCGCGGTCCGGACCGAGCTGGTGGCCCGTCTCCCGGCACCAGCACCAGTTGCTCGCGTCGAGCACGTCGGCGTCCGTCATGGGCAGGCCGGTGCTCGTAAGGATCTTCTTGCTCGAGAGGTGCGCGCAGAACGGGCTGAGCCGCAGGCGGCTCCCGGCACCGGAGCGCGCGGCGTCCGTCGCGGCGCCCGTCGGGGTGGAAGCGTCGTGTTCGCGGGGGTGTTCCATGGCGGGGCTCCGTGGTCGGCGCGTCAGGCGAGGGCGGAGAGCGCGCGGGTGACGAGCCCCTGCGTGAGGGGCACCTTGTATCCGTTCTGCGAGAGCGGCTGCGCGCCGCGCACCGCGTCGCGCGCGGCGTCGCGGATCGTGTCGGCGTCGAGCGGACGCCCGACGAGCAGCGCCTCCGTGCTCGGGCAACGCCAGGGCGTCGGCGCGACGCCGCCCAGCACGAGCCGCGCGGACGTGACGACCCCGCCCTCCGTCCGGATCCCCGCCGCGACGGCGGACAACGCCCAGTCGTACGACGAGCGCTCCCGGAACTTGAGGTACGTGCTCCGCAGGCCGGCCTCCTGCGCGGGCACGACGACCTGCGTCATGACCTCGCCCGGCAGCCGCACCGTCTCGCGCGTGATGCCGTCCTGCTCGGGCAGCAGGTAGTACCGCTCGAGCGGCATCGTGCGCGCGCCGCTCGGCCCGACGAGCTCGACGGTCGCCCCGAGCGCGACGAGCGCCGGCGCGAGGTCGCTCGGGTGCACGATGTACGTCGGGCCGCCGCCGAAGATCGCGTTGTACTTGTTGAGCCCGAGCTGCGCGAAGCAGTGCGTGCCGCCCTTCTTGAGGCACACCGAGTCGGGGTCGCGGTAGTACCAGCAGCGCGGCCGCTGGTTGAGGTTGCCCCCCACCGTGCCGGCCGCGCGGATCTGCGGGCTGCCCACCTGCCCCGCGGCCTCGGCGAGCACGGCGAGCTCGGCGCGCACGCGCGGCTCCTCCTCGAGGTCCGCGAGCGTCACGAGCGCGCCGATCGCGAGGCTCCCGTCGTCGCGCCACGTCAGCGCGTCGAGGCCGGGCACGCCGGACAGGCTCACGACGCGCTCCGGCGCGACGAGGTCGTCCTTGAGCTCGCCGAGCAGGTCCTGGCCGCCCGCGAGCAGCACCGCGCTCCGGTCGGCGCGGTCCGACGGCAGCAGCCCGGCGGCCTCCTCGACGGTGGCGGGGCGCTGGAGGTCGAAGGTCTTCATCTCAGCTCATCCCTCCCAGGGCGGTGAGGATCCGGTCGGGCGTGAACGGCATGTCGCGCAGCCGCAGGCCGCACGCGTTGTAGATCGCGTTGCCGATGGCGCTGTGGCCGGGGATGTTCGACGCCTCGGCCATGCCCATGACGGCCTCGCGCGTGTCCTCGTCGTCGATGATCGCGACGAGCTCCGGCATCTCGCGGCACCCGGCGATCTTGTAGTTCTCCATGTCCGACGAGAGCATGATGCCGGTGTCCGGGTCGAGCACGCGTTCCTCGAAGAGCGCGAACGAGAGCGCCTGGATCATGCCGCCGTTCATCTGGCTGCGGATCGCCATGCGGTTGAGCGGCAGACCCTGGTCCTGGATGGACACCATCTTGAGCACGTCAACGCGCCCCGTGAGCATGTCGACCTGCACCTTGGCGGCCTGCGCGCCGTGGATGCCCTGGTCGCGCAGGTGCGGCTGGAAGCGGCCGGTGACCCGGAGCGGCGCGTCGCCGAGCGCGGCGCACGCCTCGCGCCAGCTCAACGAGCGCCCCGTGTCGCCGGCGACGAACACGCGGTGGCCCGCGAAGCGCAGCTCGCCCGGCTCGGCGTCGAGCAGGGGCGCGACTCGCTTCGACAGCTCGACGCGGGCCTGGTACGCCGCGTCCTTGATGGACGGCCCGATGCTGCCCGTCGTCGTGCTGCCGCCGGAGCCCACGGCGGGCGGCAGCCGGCTGTCGCCGATCTCCGCGCGCACCTCCGGCGCGTCGAGCCCCAGCTCCTCCGCGACGATCGCCGCGACGAGCGTCCGCGCGCCCTGGCCGATGTCCTGCACGGCCGTCGACGCGGTCACGCCACCGTCCGGCTCGACGCGCAGGTCGACGACCGTCACGTCGCGGCTGCGGCTCCCCCACACGGCGACGCCGAAGCCGATGCCCACGTGCACGCCGTCGCCGCCCGGACCGGGCTGCGTGCGGTGCGGGTGGTCGTGCCAGCCGATCTCCTCCGCCACGCGGTCGAGCTGCCGGTGCCACACGGGGTCGGCGAGGTTCTTCTTGCGGAACTCCACCGGGTCCATGCGGATGCCGTACGCCAGCTCGTCGATCATCGACTCCATGGCGAAGCTGGCCTGCGGGTGGCCCGGTGCGCGCATCGCGCGGCTGCTGTCCGTCGCCGTGTGCACGCTGCGCACCTCGGCGACGGAGTTCTCCACCGTGTAGATGTAGGGCGGCCGCGGGAGCGCGCCCTGGCCGACGCCGCCGTGCTTGTCCGCCTCGACGGCGAGCACCTTGAACGTGCCGTCCGACGACGCGCCGCCCACCATGCGCTGCTCGCTGCCGCTGCGGTTGCCCGCCATGAGGAACTCGTCCTCGCGGGTGAGCATGAGGTGCACGGGGCGCTTCAGCTCGACCGCCAGCTCGCACGCGAGCCGGCCCTCGAGGCCCGCGCCGAACTTCGCGCCGAAGCCGCCGCCCACGTTCTGCACGAGCACGGTGACCTTGTCGGCGTCGAGCCCGAGGTAGTTGCTGAACTCGCGGTTCGCGCCGGTGACGTTCTGCGACGAGTGGTACACCACGGCCGAGTCGCCGCCGTCGTAGTCCACGACGACGCCGTGCGTCTCGAGGCTCACGTGGTGCTGCACGGGGACGCGGTACGTCGCCTGCACGACGTGGTCGCACCCGCCGATCGCCGCCGCGACGGCCTGCTGGTCGCCGTGGCTCTCCACGCTGCTCACGTTGCGGCCGCCGCGACCCACGCCCGGCGCGCCGTCGGCGAGCGCCTGCTCCGGCGTGACGACGGGCTCGAGCGCCTCGTAGTCGATGGACACCTCGGCGCGCCCCGCCTCGGCCGCCTCGGGCGACTCGCCCGCGACGATGCCCACGACGCCGCCCGCGCCCTGGAAGAGGAGCTGCACGCCCTCCTCCTCGAGCGGCTCGGCGTGCACGACGCCCGGCACGCGCCGCGCGCGCCGGAAGTTCATGTCGCGGACGACGGCCCGCGGGTACGGGCTGATGACGAGCCGCGCGTAGACCATGCCCGGCAGCCGGATGTCGTGCGTGTACTTCGCGACGCCCGTGACCTTCTCCGGCCCGTCGACGCGCGGGATGTCCGTGTTGAGCAACGGGTGGGCGTCGTTCGCTCCCCACTCGGGGCGGTCCGCCGCCTGCCAGTCCTGGGCGGCGGGCGCCGGATCCTTCGTCGGTCCCGCGCTCATCGTCCCGTCCTCCCGCCGCGCGCCTTCGCGGCCGACTGCACCGCCTCGAAGACGTGCGGGTAGGTGCCGCAGCGGCAGACGTTGCCGGACAGCTCCTCCTTGATCGTGTCGAGGTCCGGGTCGCCGTGCTTCTCGAGGCAGGCGGTCGACGCGACGACGAAGCCCGGCGTGCAGAAGCCGCACATGAGCGCGTCGTGCTCGCAGAAGGCGGCCTGCACGGGCGACAGCGCGTCCGGCGTGCCGAGCCCCTCGACCGTCCGGATCTCGCGGCCGGTCATCTGCACCGCGAGCTGCATGCACGAGTACACGGGCCGCCCGTCGACGATGACCGTGCACGCACCGCAGGTCCCGCGGTCGCAGACCTCCTTGCTGCCCGTGAGCGGCGGGTCGACGTGGTGCCGCAGCGCGCCGAGCAGCGTCGTCTGCGGGAGGACGCGCGCGGTGAGCGCCGTCCCGTTGACCCGGAGCTCGACCTCGACGGTCCCGCTCAGGGTCTCGGGGCCCTCCTGCGCGGGGGGCGCCGCGGGCGGGGTCGCCGCGGCGGCCTTCCCGGCCAGGCCGCCGCCGAGGGCGCCGGCCAGCGCGCCGCCGCTCGCGCCCACGAGGAAGGAGCGCCGCGAGAAGCCCGCCGGGGGCCGCTCCTCTCGAGGCTCCGGAGGGGTGTCCGGTCCGGTCCGTCCGTCGCGTGGGGGCATGGGCTCTCCGGCGTGGGCGAGGCGAGGTCGGCCGGATTGTAGACGGGCGGGACGTGGGAGCGGGGGTCGACAGGATTTCGTCAGCCTCGCCGCGCCGGCGCCGGGGCGGGGGACGCCGTCACGGCACCTCGACCGCCACCTCCTCCACGGCGACGTCCGCCGCCACGAGGTTGCCCGCCTCGAGCATGAGCGTGCGCGGCCGCGCGGGCCCCGGCGCCGCCTCGCACCGGAGCGTCGGCTGCTCCGGGCGCGCCGCGCCTGCCGGCCAGACGCGCAACATCGCCTCGCCCGCGCGCACCTCGAGCTCGAGGACGTGCGGCGCGTCCGGCGTCACGTCCACCGGCGCCTTCGCGCTCCGCGACCGGTGCCTCAGCGTCGCGACGCCGCCGCAGCCCACGTCGACGAGGACGTCGTCGTCCATCTCGCGCCACTCCGGCCGCTCGAGGAGCCGCACGCGGAACGCGCCGCGCCCGGGCCGGTCGGGCACCGGGTCCCCGCACGCGACCCGGAACGTCACCCGGACGCGGTACCCGTCGGCGGGCAGCGAGACGTCGCGCCACGCGAGGACCTCGCGCGAGAAGTGCCCGCCGTAGCCGCGGAGCCGCAGCGCCCCGTCGTCGACCGAGACGCGCCCCGCGTCGCCGAACACCTCGCGGTACGGCAGGCCCGCGGACCAGCCGGGCGGCGGCCCGCCCTCCGCGGCGGGCGCCTCGAAGTCCTCGACGAAGCCCGCGGGCGGCGCGCCGTCGAGCGCCGGCAGCCGCTCGCGCACGAGCCGGAAGCCCACCGCCTCGCGCCGCACGATCGCGTCCTCGACCTGCTCGGCGAGCAGCGACAGCTCGTCGGCCGTCCGCGAGTTCGTGCTCCCGCCTCGCAGCCAGACCTTCGCGCGTCCGAGGCGCGTCAGCGCGTCGGCGGGCACGCAGATCTCCTGCACGCCGCCGAGCAGCGCCCGCACGCCGAACGGCGACTCGTCCTCGGGCGGCGACGGCCGCCACGCGTACGTCTGGTCCTCGTCGGTGCACGACCAGTAGTTCGCGCTCCACGCGAACTCGTGGCGGTCGCCCCACGGGCGCAGCCGACCGTCCGCGCCGCGCCCCGCGCGCTCCCACTCCTCCGGACGCGGCAGCCGGTGGAACCACGGACGCGCGGGACGCGCCCGCGCCTCGGCGGCGTTGAGCGCGCGGAAGAAGAGCTCGGCGTCGTTCGCCTTGAGCCCCGCGATCGGCCGGTCGGGGCGCGGCCCGTCGGGGAGCACCTCGTCGAGGACGCGGGCGAGGTGCGGGTCCCCGCCGGCGCCGAGCACCTCCGCGAAGCGCTCCTCCGTGACCTCGTCGCGCTCGATGAAGAAGGAGGGCGACCCGCCGAGCGCGGGACGCGCGTCATGCGGGCGTCGGCGCGAGGCGTCGCCGAGGACACCCGGTCCGCCGGGGACGAACACCCAGCCGTCGCCGATCTCCCCGGCCGTGAGGACGTCGACGGTCAGCGCCTGCTCCGCCGCCTCCTGCACCGCCGCGCGCCGGACGAGCAGCGGCAGACGCGACTCGGCGGCGCCGGGACGCCGGACGCGGAGCAGCCACGAGCCCTCGGGGACGGCGCGTGCGTCCGTCGGCGTCGTCCCGAGCGGGAGGCTCGCGGGGTCGTCCGCGGACGCGACGACGAGGCGACCGCCCTCCTCGCGCACCGGGCAGAGCAGGGCCTCGGCGACGCCCTGCGGGCAGCGCACCGCGAGCCGACCGGTCCGCTCGAGCAGCGACGCGTGCCGGCCGTCGTCGTCGAGCTCCCTGAGACGCGCCTCGAGCCCGGCGGTCCGCGCCGGGTCGCGGCTCGCGGACAGCTCCGCGAGCGCGTCGCGCAGGCGGCGCGCGGCGTCGTCGGCGGCGAGGCGACGCAGGCGGGCGTGCGCCCCGTCGGCGGCGAGCTGCCCGGCCAGGCCGGCCGCGAGCGCGGCGTCCGCGG
>JAUIEF010000216.1 GCA_030428785.1 bacterium | reverse complement strand
GGCCTCTCCGTCGCGCTGCTCGGCTGGGTCCTCTGGAGTCGCGGCGACCTCGGTCCGGGCCCGGACCGCACGGACCCGCGACCGGTCACGCCGGCCGCCGGGTACTCCTCCGAGGAGGCCCGCACCATCGCGGTGTTCGAGGAGGCGGCGGCCTCCGTCGTCAACGTGAGCCAGGTGTACGAGTCGTTCGACCCGGCGGCGCGGACCGCGGACGGGTTCGCGGTCGACGCGGGCACCGGCTTCGTCTGGGACGAGGCCGGCCACATCGTCACGAACTTCCACGTGATCCAGGTGCCCGGCTCCGACATCGAGCGGGAGCGTCGCATCCGCATCGCGGAGCGCATCCGCGTGGCGCTCGACGAGGAGTTCGTCTACGACGCGGAGGTCGTCGGCGTCTCGCCGGACCACGACCTCGCCGTGCTGCGCATCGACGCCTCGCCGCACCGACTGCACCCCCTCGACGTCGGCACCTCCGCCGACCTCGTCGTCGGCCAGACGGTGCTCGCCATCGGCAACCCGTTCGGTCTGCAGCGCACGCTCACGAAGGGCGTCATCAGCGCGCTCAACCGCTCCATGCGCTCGCCCAGCAAGCGGCGCATCGAGGACGTCATCCAGACCGACGCCGCCATCAATCCGGGCAACTCCGGCGGACCGCTGCTGGACAGCTCCGGACGGCTCGTCGGCGTCAACACGATGATCTACAGCAGCACGGGCGCGTCGGCGGGCATCGGCTTCGCGGTGCCGGTCGACGCGGTGAACGCCGTCGTGCCGGAGCTCATCGCGAACGGGCACGTCTCGCGCGCGGGCCTCGGCGTGATCCTCGACGAGAGCTCCTCGCGCCTGCGGTTCGGCGTCGAGGGCGTCCACCTCGAGGAGATCGCGCCGGGCAGCGCCGCGGAACGCGCCGGCCTGCTCGGCGTGCGCCTCATCGACGCGCGGACGCGCACCCACGTCCGGGGCGACATCATCCTCGCCATCGACGGCACGCGCGTGCGCAGCAACCCCGACCTCTACGACGTCCTGCAGCGGCTCGAGATCGGGCAGACCGTGCCGGTCACCGTCGACCGCCTCGGGGAGATCGTCGAGGTCGAGGTCACGCTCCAGGCCGTCGGCTGACGACCGGGCGAGGCGGCCGGGCGACGCTCCCGTGACTGTTGGGTGGTTCCCTGTGGCAAGATGGTGGCCCACCTTGCCGGCTCGTGCGGTTCCGGCAACATCAAGTGCGTCCCAGCCGACGTGGCACGGGCCGGGACGCTGCTCTCCCCCTCGCTCCCGCACGTCGCCGAACCACGAGAGGACGCTCTCCATGTTCCGGATCCGCACCGCCCTCGGTCGCCCCCGCCCCCCGCTCCTCCTGGCGGCCGCGCTGCTGATCCCCGTCCCGCTCGTCGCCGCGCAGGTCGCGCGCGTCGTGCCGGACGACGCCTTCCTCATCAGCCACACGGTGGCCGACGAGGGCATGGCCTTCGTGGACGAGTACGCGTCCGAGGTGCTGCAGGCCGTGCGCGACGCGGGCTTCGACGAACTGCTGCTCGACATCATCGAGTCGGGCGGCCTGCCGGCGGAGGAGATGGCGCAGATCCGGATGCTCCGGCGATACCTCTGGGCGCACATCGACGCGGTGGACTGGGAGGCGCTCGGCGCGCACGAGAGCGTGTTCGCCATGGACATGCGGCCCATGGTCCCGTGGATCCCGGGCGCGCTGCCGAGCATCATCATGGGCTTCCGCCCCGACCCGGCCGCGGTCCCCGGGCTCGAGAAGAGCCTGTCGCAGCTGCTGAAGTTCTTCTCGCAGATCACGCAGGACCAGATCCTCTACGAGAAGATCGACCGCGAGGTCCAGGGCTCCACCGTCTACAACCTGCGCGTCCGCGCCTGGAGCGACCTGCCGATCGTGCAGATCGCGTTCCACGGCGGCGAGATCCTCTTCGCCGCGGGCGAGAGCTTCTTCGAGTCCGCGCTCGCGCGCCTCGAGGACACGTCCGGCACGTCGCTCGTCGACACCGAGCGTTACGCCATGGCGTTCGGCGAGCTCGACCGCGCCGCCCCGCGCAAGACCTTCATCGACGTCGACAAGCTGCTCGACGACGCGCAGGAGCAGGTGCTCCCGTTCATCGGGGACTCCTTCACGAACACGATGGAGCGCGACCTCGCGCGCGAGATGTTCGACCTCGCGCACGTCGTGGACACCGTCGCGATGACCGCGCACGCGGAGGGCCACACCGTCGTCGCGGAGCACTGGGTGCGCTTCGACCAGCGGGCCGTCGACGAGGGCAACCCGATCTACCTCGCGATGTGCAAGCCGGCCGACAACGACCTCATGGACTACGTGCCGGCCGACGCGACGTCGTTCTCCATGTCGAAGGGCGTGGACCTCGTGCCGCTCTACCGGTACGCGCGCGACCGCTACAAGCACTACGCGCCGTACGAGGCCGAGCAGGTGCTCGTCGCCCTCGACACGGCCCAGGCCGCGTTCGGGCTCGACGTCGAGGAGGACATCCTCTCGCTCTTCGCGAGCGACTCCATCACGATCCAGCTCCCGGCCGCGCGGCCCAACGCGATGCAGCCGGAGGACTACGTCGTCCTCGTCGACCTCCGGAACCCCGAGGGGACCAAGGAGCTCGTGAAGCGCTTCGAGGGCGTCTACGCGGCCTGCGTGCCCTGGCTGGTCGAGGAGCTCGAGAAGCGCGAGCCCGACGCGATCTTCCCGACCTTCACGCTCGAGGACGCCGACGGCCTCTTCCCGGGCATGAAGCACTTCGCGATGCACATGAAGCTGCCGTTCATGGCCGTGCCCATGCCGTCGATGACGTACGGCATCCTCGGCGACAAGCTCGTGATGACGAGCTCGCAGGAGGCGCTCGCGGTCTGCTTCGAGGCCGCCGCGGGCGAGGTGGACGGCATCGCGGACCACCCGGCGATGGCCGGCGGCGAGCGTCTGCCCGACGGCCCCCTCGCGTACGCCACGCTCATCCCGTACGGGCGCCGCTTCCAGGAGATGCTCGCCGGCTTCCAGATGGCGACCACCGGCCTGAGCATGGGCCTCGACGCCGCGACCCGGCACAACGGCAAGGCCGAGGTCCAGGCGATGGTCAAGACGGTCTCCGGGATCATGCCGCGCATCGCGGGCATCCTGAGCCACATCGACTTCCTCGAGGACGGCGTGACCTACGCGCAGCACCGTCACGTGGGCAGCCCCGCGCTCTACGCGCGCACGACGACGCGCTACCGCTCGCCCGCCGAGCGCTGACCGCGCGCCGGGCCTCCGGCGGCGCTTGACGCCGCACCGGGGGGAAGCCGAGGGTGGCGGCCCCGTCCCCGGAGCCCCCCGCCATGCCGACCCGCGGCGTCCCCCCGATCCCGCCGCGCCCCGGCCGCGCGGCGCGCCTCGCCGCCGGCCTGCTCGCGCTCACCGCGCTCACCGCGTGCGCCGCGCCCGCCGCCGAACGCGACGCGCCGTCACGCGGGGACTCCCCGCCGCCCACGACCGAGGCGGCCGGCGACACCGTGCGGCACGAGGGCCTCCTGCCCGTGCACGTCGACGCCGACGGCGCTCGCGTCCTGCTCGAGCTGCCGCCGCCCGCCGGGCCCGACGGCACGTGCGTCGAGCTGCTCATGCTCGAGGGGCTCCGCACGGGCGTCGGCCACAACGACCTCGGCCTCGACCGCGGCCAGATGGGCGACGCCCGCGTCGTGAGGTGGCGACGGCTGGGGCACCGCGTGCTCCTCGAGCAGCCCAACCTCGGCTTCCGCGCCGACGCGGGCGACGACGCGGCGCGACGCGCGACGCGGGAGTCGTTCGCGACGAGCGTCCTGTGGGCGGGCGGCATCGCCGGTCTCGACGAGGACGGCACGGCGCTCGTCGACGTCACCGACATGCTGCTCCAGGACGTGCACGGCGTGGCCGCGACGCTCCGCCGCTCGGGGCAGGGCGCGTTCCGCAGGGACGACGACCGGTCGCTCGTCGACACGTCGGCCTGCCTCGCGTTCCCCGACAACCTCGAGTTCGAGGCGATCGTGACCTTCGCCGCGGACGACCCGGGCGGGCTCGTCGCCGCCGTCACGCCGACCGCGGACAGCGTGACCGTCGTGCAGCACCTCTCGTTCGTGCGGCTCCCCGACGACGCCTACGTGCCGCGCACGCACGACCCGCGCGCCGGCGCGTTCAGCGTGTCGTGGCAGGACACGACCGCGCCGCTCATCGCGCCGACGACGCGCGCCTGGTCGACGCGACACCGGCTCGTCGCGACGGACCCGGCGGCGGCGCGCTCGCGCGTCGTCGAGCCCGTCGTCTACCACGTGGACCGGGGCGCGCCGGAGGCCGTCCGCGACGCGCTCGTCGAGGGCGCGTCCTGGTGGGCGGACGCCTTCGAGGCCGCCGGCTACGAGGACGCGTTCCGCGTCGAGCTCATGCCCGAGGGCGCCCACCCGCTCGACGCCCGCTACAACGTCGTGCAGTGGGTGCACCGCTCGACGCGCGGCTGGTCGTACGGCAACTCGATCGTCGACCCGCGCACGGGCGAGATCGTGAAGGGCCACGTGTCGCTCGGGTCGCTGCGCGTGCGCCAGGACCGCCTGCTCTTCGAGGGCCTGCTCGGCGCCGCGCACACCGGCGACGGCGGACCGCGCGACCCGGTGGAGCTCGCGCTCGCGCGCATCCGGCAGCTCGCGGCGCACGAGGTCGGCCACACGCTCGGGTTCGCGCACAACTTCGCGGCGAGCCGGGTCGCCAACGGCTCGGTCATGGACTACCCCGCGCCGCTCGTGCGCGTGGCGGACGACGGCACGCTCGACGTGAGCCGCGCGTACGGGACGGGGGTGGGCCCGTGGGACCGGCGCGCGGCGTCGTGGCTCTACACGCGCGCGACGCCCGGCTCCGCGGAGGAGGCGCGGCTGCGGGAGGAGGTCGGCGCGGCGCAGGCGCTCATCCCGTTCCTGTCCGACGGCGACGCGCGGCCCCCGGGCGCGGCGCACCCCGGCGCGCACCTGTGGGACAACGGCGCGGACCCGGTCGCGGAGCTCGCGGAGGTGCTCGCGGTGCGCGCGCACGCGATGGAGCGGTTCGGCGTCGACAACCTCGGCGCGGGCCGCCCGCTCGCGGAACTCGAGGAGGTCTTCGCGACGGTGTACTTCCACCACCGGTACCAGGTGGACGCCGTGCTCAAGTCCGTGGGCGGCGTCGAGTACGAGCACGCGCTCAACGACGGCGCCGCGCACGCCGTGCGCCCGGTGGACGGCAACGCGCAACGCGCCGCGCTCGCGGCGCTGCTCGGCGTGCTCGCGCCGGAGGTCCTCGACGTCCCGGAGTCGACGCTCGCCGTGCTCCCCCCGCGGCCGCCCGGCGCGGGCCGCACGCGCGAGCAGTTCGCGACGCGGACGGCGCCGACCTTCGACGCGCTCTCCGCGGCGGGCGCGGCGGCCGAGCAGGTCGTCGCGGGCCTGCTGCGCCGCGAGCGGGTCGGACGGCTCGTCGACCAGCACCGGCGCGACCCGTCGACGCCCGGCGCGCCCGAGGTGCTCGACGCGCTCGTCGAGGCGGCGTTCGGCAGCGCGGGACCGGAGGTCGTGCGGCCGCCGGCGGAACGGCGGTTCCGGCCGCTCCGGGAGACCGTCGACGGCGTCGTGGTCGACGGGCTCGTCGGGCTCGCGACGGACACGCGGGCCGCGGACCCGGCGCGCCGCGTCGCGGAGGACGTCCTGCGGGACCTCCACGAGCGGCTCGAGGGCGAGGCGCGTTTCGAGGGCCTGCGGGCCCGGATCGGACGGTTCCTCGATCGTCCCGCCGACCCGGCCGCGCCCTCCACGGGCGCTCCCGCGCCCCCGCCGGGCAGCCCGATCGGTCTCCCGGCGTCCGAGGGCTGCTCGCGCGCGGGGCCCTGACGGCGGGTCGTCGGTCAAGCCGGAGGGAACGGCCGGTCGAAAGGGGCGGAGTCGCTCTCCCCTCGCCCGCCGAGTCCCTTGGACCACCCCCACCAGGAATCCGCCGAGGCGCTCCGCCTCCCGCGCCTGCTCGCCGGGGCCGTGCTGGCCCTGTGCGTCGTGCCGCTCGTGCTCGGCCTCCTGGGCCTCGACCTGGGCTCGCCGGAGCCGACGCAGGACGCGACGTACCTGCGCGGACTGTGGGGCTACCAGCTCGTCGACGCGCTGCACGAGTCCGTCGAGGGCGCGTTCGTGCACATGCTCCTCGAGTGGAGCGCGGTGTGCGTCGCGGTGTTCCTCGTCATCCTGTCGTGGATCACGTTCACGATCCGGCGCGACGTCGCGACGCCGGTGCTCGGCGTCGCGCTCTTCACGTCCGGCGTCATGGACGCCTACCACGTCCTCGCCGCGACGCGCTTCATCGAGGACGCGCCCGGCAGCGGTGACCTCATCCCGTTCACGTGGGCGCTGTGCCGTACGTTCAACGCGCTCATCATCTCGATCGGCGCGTGGCTCGCCATCCGACGGACGTCCGGCCCGGGACGGCGCGGCGCGCTCTTCCTCATCGGGGTGACGCTCGCGTTCTCGGCGTCGGCGTGGGGACTCATCGACTGGATCGCGACGTCCACGGCGATTCCCAAGACGATCTTCCCGGACGCGTTCATGTCGCGCCCGTGGGACGTGCTCCCGCTCGTGCTCTACCTGTTCACGGGCGCCGTCCTGCTGCCGCGGCTCTACGAGAAGCACCCGGGCGCGTTCACGGACTCGCTGCTGCTCAGCATGCTGCCGCAGATCGCGGTGCAGCTGCACATGGTGTTCGGCTCCACGGACACCTACGGCCACGACTACAACAGCGCGCACGCGCTCAAGGTCCTCGCGTACGTCGTCCCGTTCGTCGGACTCTGCCTCGACTACATCCGGACGTACCGCACGTCGCAGCGGCAGACGGACGCGCTGGCCCGCGAGATCACGGAACGCCGGCGCACCGAGACGCACCTCGCGCGGCAGACGCTCAATGCCGAGCTGCTCAAGGCCGCCGGCGACATCGCCTCGGAGACGGAGTCCGAGAGCGAGGCGCTGAAGGCGAGCATCGACATGATCTGCGGGCGCATCGGCTGGCCCGTGGGTCACGCGTACGTCGCGGAGGACGAGGTGCTCCGACCGACGGCCATCCGGAACATCGCGGGGTCCGACAAGCACGCGGCGCCGCGCGTCGTGACGGACCTCGTCGAGTTCCGGCGCGGCGAGGGGCTGCCCGGGCAGGTCTTCGCGACGGGCGAGCCCGCGTGGATCGAGGACCTGCGCGACCACCCGTACGGCGAGATCGCCGAGGTGCCGCCGGGCGTGGAGATCCGCGGCGCGATGGCGCTGCCCGTGAAGAGCGGCTGGCGCACGGTCGCCGTGCTGGAGTTCTTCTCGCGCCGCATCGAGCCCGAGGACCGCGAGCTCCTCTCGCTCATGAAGCGCGTCGGCGACCAGGTGGGCCGCGTGCTCGAGCGCAAGCAGGCGCTCGCCGCGCTGCAGGCCGCGCGCGACTCCGCGGAGGCCGCGACGCGCGCCAAGAGCGAGTTCCTCGCGAACATGAGCCACGAGATCCGGACGCCGCTCAACGGCGTCATCGGCATGACCGGGCTGCTGCTCGACACGGAGCTCGACAACCACCAGCTCGAGTACGCGAAGACCGCGCGCAGCTGCGCCGAGTCGCTCGTCGGGATCATCAACGACATCCTCGACTTCTCCAAGATCGAGGCGGGCAAGCTCGAGCTCGAGGTCACGGAGTTCGACCTGCACCAGCTGCTCGAGGACTGCATGGACATGCTGGCCTTCGGCGCGCAGGCGAAGGGGCTGGAGCTCGTGCTCGAGCTCGACCCGTCGCTGCCCGCGATGGTCCACGGCGACCCCGTCCGTCTGCGGCAGGTCGTGCTGAACCTCGCGAACAACGCGGTGAAGTTCACGCAGAAGGGCATCGTCGCGGTGCGCGCGCTCGTGTTGAACCGGCGCGGCAGCCAGGTGCAGCTCCAGTTCGACGTGGCGGACACGGGAATCGGCATCCCCGCGGACCGCGCGGACCGGCTGTTCCAGTCGTTCAGCCAGGTCGACGCCTCGACGACGCGGCAGTTCGGCGGCACCGGCCTGGGCCTCGCGATCTCGAAGCGGCTCACGGAGCTCATGGGCGGGCGCATCAGCGTCTCGAGCGAGTACGGCAAGGGCTCGACGTTCACGTTCACCGCGACCCTCGTGCAGGCGGCCCAGGTCACCGGCGACGAGTCCGCGCGCCTGCCGCGCCTGGAGGAGCACCGCGTGCTCGTCGTGGACGACAACGCGACGGCGCTGCGCGCGATCATGGCCCCCATCAAGGTGGCGGGCGGTTCTCCCGTCGGCGCGACGAGCGCGGAGAAGGCGCGCGAGATCCTGCTCGCGGCCGCCGCGCGCGGGACGCCCTTCGAGGTGGCGCTCGTGGACGCGGACCTCGCGGGGGTCGACGGCGCGGCGGTCGGTCGGCGCCTGCGCCGCGAGGCCCCGCTGCGCGATCTCGCGATGATCCTCATGACGCCGCGCAGCCTGCGCGACGAGGAGGCGCGCGCCCAGGGCGTCGGCTTCGTCGCGACGGTGCCCAAGCCGATGCGCCGGGCCCGCCTGTCCGAGGCGCTCACCCAGGCGCTCACC
>JAUIEF010000215.1 GCA_030428785.1 bacterium | reverse complement strand
CCCGTGAGCAGCGCGAGCTCCGTGCGCGCCGCCTCCTCGAACGGCGGCTCGTGCGGCACCTGGTCGGCGGCCCGGAACGCGGCGACCGCCTCCTCGGGGCGCCCGCGCTCCAGGTGGAGCAGCCCGGCGAGCGTGCGCACCTCCGCGGACACGGGCCGCAGGCGGCGCGCCTCGGCGAGCAGCGCCTCCGCGCGCTCGACGAGACCCAGCCGCAGCGCGAAGCGCCCGTAGTCGCAGAGGAGCGCGTCGTCGGCCCAGCCCTCGTCGACGGCGCGGCGGTAGACGGAGAGCTCGCCCTCGGGGTCGTGGCGGAGCGCGCGGACGCGGGCGAGCAGCCGCGCGGCCGCGGGGTCCGTGCGCCCCGCCTCGAGCGCGCGCGTCGCCTCCTCGTCGGCGAACTCGAGCGCGCGCGGCTCGCGGTCCGCCGCGGCGAGCAGCTCGCGCGCCAGGTCCATGCGGCCGCGCACGGAACCGGAGCCCGTGCCGAGCTCGCGGCTCGCGGCGCGGTAGCCGTTCGCGAAGGTCCGCGCGAGCCCGAACTCGAGCACGTCCTCGCGCGGCACGACGTAGGGCGTGCCGATCGTGGAGCCCGTACGCAGCGAGACGTCCTGGAAGCGGACGTCCTCGCCCGGCCGGTCGGCGAGCCCGTGCGGGTCGTCGACGAGGATGCGCCCGAAGTGCCGACGCGTCGCCGACGCGCGCACGATCCAGTCGTAGAGGTCCTCGGGGGCGGCGGCCGGCTCGTCGTCGCGCGCCGCGCCCGTCGCGCGGGGCGCGGCGACCTCCGACGGGTTGCCGCCCGCGCCGGACGGCGACGCGCCGCCGAAGCCGTAGCCGCCCGCACGCTCCTCGACGTCGGGCGCGTCCTCGCCCGTGAGCGAGAGCCGGCCGAGCGCGGCGGCGGGCAGGCGGTCGTCCCGCGCGGCGGCGACGAGCGGCGCGGGCGTCACGACGGGCACGCGCACCGGCAGGCGCGGGAGCGGCGGGTCCGGGTAGGCGAGCGGGTCCATCGGGAGCAGCTCGCGCGGCGGCTCGAAGAGCCCGCGGTCGCGGCGGTCGACGGACGGCCCCGGCGCGACGGCCGCCGCCTCGGACGGTCGACGCACGCGCGCGGGGCGCGGCAGCTCCGCCGCCGCGCGCGTCGCCGTCGCGGGCACGCGCGCCGGGACGTACCCCGACGCCACGTCCGACGCGACGAGCGCGCCGACGACGAGCACGGTCGCCACGAACACGAGGAGCTCCCGGCGCTCGCGCATCACGGCGCCCCCCCGCGTCCCGCCGGCTCGGCGTCCGGGTCGACGTCGACGGTCGCCACGCGCATGCGGCAGCGCACGGTCTCGCCGTCCTCGTCGAGCGCCTCGAGCCGCACCTCGTCGAGCAGCAGCCACGTCTCGCCCTCGGCGAGCGCGCGGAGCAGCCGGTGCACCGCGGCCGGCGCGCCCGTGAGGTCGAACTCCACCGGGTGGGCGTCGAGGAAGCCCGCCTGCCGACGGCGCGCGCCGCGCGGCGGCACGCGGATCGCGTCCACGGCGTCGATGCCCGCGTCGAGCCCGGCGGTCACCACGAGGTGCACGACGTGCAGCGCGCGGAGCGCCTCGAGCACGTCCTCGAGCCCGGTCGGGTTGGGCACGGGCATGCCGAGGTCGGCGGGCACGCTGCGGCCGACGTAGCGCGCCGCGCGCACGAGCGCGTCCTGCTCGCGGCGCAGCGCGTCGATGTAGGCGAGGTCCGGGCTCGCGCCGGGCGGGACGTCGTACGCCGCGGGCCGCTCCCAGGCGAGCGCCGGCAGGAGCGCCTCGAGCCGCGCGTCGAGCACGGCCGCGAGCGCGCGCGCCGCCTCGACGTCGGCGCGGTCCGGACGCTCGCCCGCGTCGCCGCCGCGGGAGAGGCTCGCGCGGTGCGACGCGACGGCGCGCCGCAGCGGGGCGTCGTCCCAGAGCGCGCCGACGACGGTGCGTCCGAGGAACAGGCCCACGAGCAGGGTGGCCGCGCAGAAGACGAGGCGTCGCGTGCCGCGGTCCATCAGCCCGCGCCCTCCGCGGCGGCGTCCGCGCCCGCGACGACCGCCTCGTCCGCGCCCTCCGCCGCCGGCACGACCGAGGTGTCGACGCGCAGCTCCCAGCCGAAGTCGCCGCGCGCGTCCGTCGCGAAGTGCGGGAGCACGCCGGCGACGTCGGGGTGCGCGCGCAGCCGCGTCGTCACCTCGACGACCGCGTCCGCGAGCGCGCGGTCCTGCTCCTTGCCGCCGCCCTGCACGACGACGTGCGGGCGCGCCTCGCCGCCGCGCCCGAAGTCGGGCTCCGCGGCGCGCACCGTGCGCACGGAGCGCACCCAGAGCTCGACCGGGAGGTGCTCCTCGAGCAGGGCGAGCACGGTGAGCAGGCCCGTGCCCGGCGCCGTCGCCTCCTCGACGGCCGCGAGGCGCGCGCCGAGCCGTCGCGCCTCGGCGACGTCGCGCTCGTGGTCGCGCACCGCGGCCTGGTTCGACTCGACGCGCCGGCCGAGCGCGACGCGGTCGGCGAGCGCCGCCGCGTGGTCGGCGTGCGCGCGCCACGCGGAGACGCCCAGCCCCAGCACGAGCACGACGAAGGACGCGACGAGCCACGACGTCCGCGAGCGGAAGAGCTCGGCGCGTTCTCCCGCCTCCGAGCGGATGCGGATGCGCCAGCCGTCCTCGAGCAGCGCCATCATCGCGAGGCCCGTCGCGACGGCGAAGTCCGCGCCGCGTCCGGCGAGCGCCGGCGCGTCCCCGACGACGTAGCCCTCCGTCGGGTCGAAGCGCTCGACGGGCAGCCCGAGCGTGCGGGAGAGCGCGCGCTCGAGGCCCGGCACGCACGCGCCGGCGCCGGAGAGGAGCACGCGGTCGACCTCGAGGTCCGGCGCGCGGAGCTGGTTCCGCGCGACGGCGAGCGTCGACTGGAGCATGCCGACGAGCGGGCGCAGGCTCTCCTGGAGGCCCGCGGCGACGTCCTCGGTGCGCACGTCGGCGCCGGGCCCCGGGTCGTCGAAGCTGCCGACCTCGCGCTTGGCCTTCTCCGCGAGCGCCGTCCCCACGCCGAGCACCTCGGCGACGGACGCCGTGAGCGTGTCGCCGCCGCCCGAGAGGTTGCGCGCCGCGAGGAGCTCGCCGTCGCGCACGAGCGCGATGTCCGTGTGCTGGCCGCGCAGGTTCACGGCGAGCACGGTGCCGTCGCCGCCGTCCGTCGCGACGACCGCGTTGAAGAGCGCGACGGCGTTCGGCGTGAGCCCCGTGACGCGCAGCTTCGCGGCCGACAGGAACGCCGTGCGCTCGTCGACGACCGCGCTCCGCACGAGCGCGAGGAGCGCCTGGTCCTCGTCGAGCGCGGCGCTCACACCGTCGAGCAGGTGGAAGTCGGCGCGCAGCGCGTCGCCGGACTGCTCGGCGATGTCGTCGACCTCGAAGGCGAGGTGCTCGCGGACCTGCCAGAGCGGGACGGGCGGCACGGCAGTCGTGCGCAGGATCATGTCGCGACCGGTCACGCCGCACGCGACGGGCGCGCCGGAGAGCCGGAGCGCCGCGACCGTCGCGCCGAGCTCCTCCACGGGTACCGCGGCGGCGCGGTGGATCTCGACGGCGCCCTTCACGAGCCGCGCCTCGACGAGCCGCGCGGTGTCGCCGCCGAGGTCGAGCCCCACGACGCGGGACGTCATCGCGCGTCCTCCGCGTCGGCGCCCGGCGCCTCCGCGACGTCCCCCGCCGCGTCGCCCTCGAGGTGCTCCTCGAGGAAGCGCCGGTACTCCTCGGCGAGCAGCGGGTAGTCGCCGTGCGCGGCGAAGGACTCCGCGAGCGCCGCGACGCGCGACCGTCGGCGCTCGACGTCCTCGGCGAGCAGACGCGCGGCGCGCTCCTCGACGGCGTCGGCGCGCGCACGGAACAGGTCCTCGGCGTCGCTCCCGGCGAACCGCGCGGCCTCGGCGAGCGCCGCGGCCCGCACCTCGCGGCAGCGCGACGCGCTCCCGAGGAAGAGCGCGTCCTCGAGGTCGTGGTCCAGCGCGTCGAGCCGCTCCTGCATGACGGCCTGGAGGCGCCCGCGCGCGGCGACCGCCTCCTCGAACACGCGCTCGTCGAACGGGTACTCCGAGACGATGACCCCGACCGCGGCGAGCGCGGCGCCGAGCCGCCCCTCCGCCTCGTGGCGCAGGAGCTCGTCGCGCAGCCCGGCCGCCGCGAGCCGCTCCTCCTGGAACTCCGCCTGGAGCGCGAGGTCGACGGCGACGTCGCCGCCGCCGGGCAGCTCGAGCGTCAGCGCGATCGTGCCGTCGTCCCGGTGCGCGGCCGCGAGCGTGAACGGCGCGCCGAGCTCGACGACGAGCCGGTCCTGCGTCGAGCCGAGCAGCAGCGCGTCGACGCCCTCCACGCGGAAGCCGCTCTCGAAGCGCTCGAAGCCGCGCGACGAACGGACGCCGAGCGGCGAGCGCGCGAGCGAGCCGGACACGACGCCGTGGTGCCGCACCGCGACGCCCGCGGGCACGCCGGCGAGGCGCTCCGAGACGACGAGCCGTCGGCCCTCCTCGCGCACGCCGCCGTCGACGGACGCGCGCAGCCCGCCCGGTCCCGCGACGACGCCGTCGCCCGGCAGGCGCGCGACGGTCGGCGGCAGGTCCGCGCCGTCGGTCCCCACGAGCACCGCCGGCGCGAGGTGGAGCACGCGCTCGGCGCCGCGGAACACGGTGAGCCCGCGCGGGTCGCCGACGCGCACGCCGAAGAGCCCCCTCGTGAGCGCCGCGCCGTCCCGCGCCGGGTCGCCCGTCGCGGCCTCGGCGGCCGCCACGACGCGCAGGTCGAGGTCGTCGACGTCGCCCGGCCCGAGGCTCGACACGCCCACCCGGTACTCGAGCGCGCCGGGCGGCGGCCGGGCCGTGCCGGAGATCGCGCCGCGGCCCGACGCGACGACCGTGTCGAGCGGCGGCTGGCCCTCCGCGAGCCAGCGCACGAGGAGCGAGACGCCCGGGGCGCCGCTCACGGCCGAGAACCGGAGCGCCTCGTCGGGGCCCGGCGCGCGGAAGCGCTCCACGGAGAGCAGCCGCGCCCAGCCGTCGGCGTCGGGGGTCGTCCGCGCGCCGAGCCCCCCGGAGGTCGCGGCCTCGGGGACCCAGGTCCAGCCGGCGGGCGACTCGTCGGGCACGGTCCAGGCGGCCTCGGGCCCTCGCCCGTCGACCGTCTCGAAGGACCAGGTGTCGCCCAGGAGGTTGCCGGCCGCCGGGGCCGGGGGCGCCGCGGCGGCCCGCTCGGCGAAGGGGTCCGCGAGGGCGATCCAGGCGCCGGCCCCCACCGCGGCGAGGAGCGCCGCGCCGCCCAGGAGCACCCCGGCGGATCCGCGGCGCCGGGGGGCCGCGTCGGTCGGGTCGGAGGCGGAGGGGGGAGACAAGCCGGGATCCGGGGAGCGGTGCGCGACCGGCGGGGCCGTCGTCGGAGACACGACGGCGCGTGCCGCGCAGTGTAACGCCGGAGACGCGCCGGACCGCGCCCGTCCGACGCCCCGGTTCGGTCAGCCGGCGTCCGCCCCGTCCGCCTCGGCGGGCGCGAGGTCCTCCCAGATCCGCCACTCGAGGAACCGGATGCGCCAGCCCCGCTCCGGGTCCCGGCCGAGCACGATCCGCACGAGGAGCGTCTCGCTCCGGGGGTCGTCGCCCGCGTGCGGGCTCCGGGTGCGCGTCATCCAGCCGGAGTACTGTGCCTCGTCGCCGAGGGGCTCGAGGGAGCGCTCGTCGAGCACGGTCGAGAGGTCGTGGCCCTCGAGGAGCGCGTCGTAGGCGCCGAGCACGGCGGTGCGGCCGACCACGGCCGCGCCGTCCGGGGGCAGCCACTGCGCGTCCGGCGCGTAGAGCGCGGCGAGGGCGGCGCGGTTGCCGGAGCTCTCGGCGAGCTCGAGGTCGTCGAGCACGCGGCGGATGGCGGCGCGGTCGACGACGCGCGCCTGCATGGCGGCGCGGCTCTCGGCGACGGAGGCCTCGTCGGGCGGGAACGCGGCGCAGCCCGCGACGGCCAGCGGGGCGACGACGAGCGCGGCGGCGGCGAGGCGGCGGATCGGTCGGGCGTTCACAGCAGCGCGAAGGCTCCGAGGTAGACGGCGAGCGCGAGCAGCATGACGGTCATGGTGTACCCCAGGATGTCCCGCGCCTTGAGCCCCGTGATCCCGAGGAGCGCGAGCGCCCAGAACGGCTGGAGCATGTTCGTCCACTCGTCGCCGTAGGCCAGCGCCATGACGGCGCGCGGGAGCGGCAGGCCGAGCTCCCCCGTCGCCTCGGCGAGGATCGTGCCCTGCACGGCCCACTGCCCCCCGCCCGACGGCACGAAGAGGTTGACGAGCCCGGCGGACAGGAAGGTCACGACGTCGAAGGACCAGGCGAGCGGCAGCCCGAGGGACGCGAGCCCGCGCGCCATGTCGGCCGAGCGGTTCGCGAGGAGCTCGACGAGCCCGGCCGCCTCGAGCAGCCCGAGGATGCCGAAGTAGAACGGGAACTGGAGCAGGATGCCGCCGGCCTCGGGCGCGGCGGCGGCGAACGCGCGGCCGTAGCGGAGCGGCGTGCCGAAGAGCAGCATCCCGGCGAGCACGAGCGCGAGGATGACGACGTCGAGGCCGAGCCCCGCCCACCACGTCTCCGCGGCGGCGAGGCGGCCGCCGAGCGCGACGACGCCGAGCGCCACGACGGCCAGCGCGAGCACGCGTCCCGCGGCGGGCCGGCGCTCGCCGTCCGGCGGCGCGTCCGACGCGCGGTCGGGGACGTCCGGGACGCGCTCCCGCTCCGGGCTCGCCATGCGCGAGAGCAGCCACGGCACGAGGACGAGCAGCCCGAGGCACACGCCGAGGTTGAGCGTCGAGAAGAGCGTCTCGTCGAGCGGCACGGGCGGGCCGCCGCCCGGCGCGGCCGAGGTCGCCGGCGTGCCCTCGGTGACCTTGAGCGGCGCGCTGCCCGAGAAGCCGCCGTGCCACACGAGCAGTCCCGTGTAGCCGGCCGCGCCCACGAGCGGGTAGTCGATCGGCCGCCCCGCCGCCTTCGCGCGCGCCCCGATCTCGCGCGCGAGTACCGCGCCCGCGACGAGCCCGAAGCCCCAGTTGAGGAGCGCGCAGGACATCGCGGTGAACGCGGTGAGCGCCGCGGCCCCGCGCGTCGTGCGCGGCAGGTCGGCGAGCCGCCCGAGCAGTCCGCGCACGGCGGGCGCGCCCGCGAGCGCGGCCCCGGCCACGAGGATGAGCGCCATCTGCGTCGTGAACGCGAGCGTTCCCGACGCGCCGAAGCGCGCGAACCAGCCGGCGGCGAGCGCCCCGACGTCGGGGTCGGGCATCACGAGGAGGCCCAGGACGAAGGCCGTGAGCGTGAGCCCCAACGCGATGACGAACGGGTCGGGCACGACGCGCTGCGCGACGTCCGCGAGCCGGGCGGAGAACCGGGCGAGCATCCCGCCAGTCTAGGGATTGCGACGCGGCGTTTCGCGTCCGCCCGTCGGCGCGGCGTCCTGTCGCCCGGGGCGCGTCCCGAGCACGGTCGGCCGCGTGACGACCTCGGGCAGGTGCATCCAGCGCGGCCGCGAGAGCTCGTCGCGCCAGCGGCCGAGGAGCGCGGGGTTCCGGTGGAGGCGCGCGTCGCCCCAGTCGGGCCAGGCCGAGGTCTTGCGCCAGTCGAGCGTGAGCAGCGTGACCGCCTTGATCTCGGGGTGCTGGTCGAGGAAGCCGAGGAACGGACGGAACCACTGCTGCCAGACGGTGTCGGCGTACTCGCCGCGCGGGTCCTCGCGCCCGGACGGGATGATGTGTCCCTGCGGCGTGCACTCGCCGACGAGCACGGGCTTGCCGTCGCGGCGCGCGCGCTCGAGGAGCAGGCGCGTCACCTTGTGGAAGCGGTCGGCGCCCTCGCGGCGGTTGCCCGCGACGCCCGAGAAGTGCAGCGGGTCGAAGACGTCGATGCCGAACCAGTCGACGTAGGCGTCGCCGGGGTACCACTTCCACTCGCCGGCGTCGTCGCGCGCGAAGATGTCCGGGTCGCCGTGCGGCACGACGCACCAGACGAACGCGACGTTGTCGGCGTGTCGTGCGCGGAAGCGGTCGACGACCTTGCGGTAGGCCTTCGGGAAGACGTACGCGTGGTGTCCCTCCCAGCCGCCGTTGAGCTCGTTGCCGACGCGCAGGAGGACGCGCACGCCGGACAGCCGGATGAGGTCGGCGATCTCGTCGATGCGCGCGTCGAAGGCGTCCGTCGTCGCGACCTCGTAGTCGCTCGACGGGCGCCGCCGCGACTCCGACGAGCCCACGGAGAAGTTCAGCGAGAGGTTGAGCAGGCCGCCCGACTCCTGCGCCGCGCCGAGCGCGGTCGAGAGCTGGTGCACGTCGACCTTCCAGCCGCGCGTGCCCTGGAGCGCGACCCAGGCGGCGTGGCCCGCGGGCTCGAGCGCCGCGCCGACGGCCTCGTCGTACGCGTCGAGCTCGTCCTCCTGGCGCAGCATGGTGCCCGTGAAGTGGAGGATCCGGTCCCGCGGCGGCTCGTGGAGGGCGAGCTCGCGCGGCGCGTCGTCGAAGGGCTCGGGGAAGAGGTCGTCGACGAAGGGGTCCGCCGCCCAGGGGTCGGGGCGCGCCTCGCGCGTCGCGGGACG
>JAUIEF010000214.1 GCA_030428785.1 bacterium | reverse complement strand
GCTCTCGGTGGACGAGGAGCGCGGCGTGTTCACGATGGAGGCCGTGCACGGGCGGCCGCTGAGCCTCGCGGCGCGCCACGAGGACGGGTACTACCGCGTCGGCGCGGCGCTCCGCGCGCTGCAGGCCGGCGCGACCGAGGGGCTCCCCGCGCACGGCGTCGCGGACGAGCTCGCCGTGCTCGACGGCTTCGTCGTCAAGGCGCACCGCGCGGGCGTCTCGCCGCCGCCGGCCTGGCCCGAGCTGCGTCGTCGCGTGGAGGCCGCCGCCGCGCGCAGCCGCGTGGTCGCCGACGGCCTCGCGCACCGCGACCTCCACGACGGCCAGTTCCTCGAGTGCGCGGACGGCCTCGTGCTCTTCGACTTCGACATGCTCGCCGTGGCCGACCCGCTCGTGGACGTCGCGAACCTCGTCGCGCACCTCAAGCTGCGCGAGATGCAGGGCCTGCGCGACGTGGACGAGCGCACCGTGACCGTGTGCGGCCGCGCGCTGCTCGACGGCCTCGACCGCGACGACGAGGACCGCTTCCGCGCGCGCCTCCGGTTCTACCAGGCCGCGACCTTCCTGCGCCTCGCGCTCGTGTACGCGCTGCGACGCCGCTGGGCGCACCTCTCCCCCGACCTCCTGGAGCACGCACGACGCTGTGTCGACGACCGCTGAACGCCGCCGACCGCTCACCGCGCTGCTCGCCGTCCTGCTCCTCGCCGCGACGGGTGCGGCGCAGACGATCGACCAGGTGAAGGTCGGGCACTGGATCCGCGTGAAGGGTCACCTCGAGAGCCCCGGGATCTTCATCGCCGAGGAGATCGAGGTCCGCGAGCCCGCGCGGGAGGAGTCCATCGTCGCGACGCCGACGAACGTGCGCGACGACGGACAGTGGTTCGACATGCTGGGCCTGCCGTGCAACACGTCCGCGCGCACGGAGTGGGACGGCCTCACGCCGGCGGAGCTCGGGCTCGAGCAGATCGAGGTCGAGGGACACTACCGCGGCCCGCGGCGCTTCTCGGTGCGCGACGTCGAGGCGCGCAACAACGAGGGGCGCGACCGCATCGAGGGTCGCCTCGACCAGGTGCAGCGTCTCTCCGGCGGCTTCGAGTTCCGCGTCATGAGCTTCCGCGTGCTCGTCGACCCGAAGACGGTGACGGTCGAGTGCGACAAGCCCATCCAGGAGATGCCGTTCGCGGAGCCCTCGGCCGCGTCGCTCCAGGAGCGCCGCGACGACGAGGACGAGGTGCTGAGCAGCGTCGCGCTCGCCGAGGGCCTCACGCTCGGCGGCCGGATGGAGATCCGCGACGCGTTCGAGAACGAGTACGACCTGGGCCGCAAGACGAACACGGGCGAGGACGCGCGGGGCAACGGTCACGACCGACGCATCACGTTCCGCGCGCAGGCCGTCTGGGAGCCGACCAACGACTTCTTCGCGCTGCTGTCCGCCGAGGAGCAGCTCACGAACGAGCACGAGAACGGTCGCGGCACCGACATGCGCGACAGCGACGGCAAGATCAACGAGGCCTTCGGCTTCTGGCGCTTCCGCGAGCACGGCTTCGACCTGCAGGCCGGCCGCCAGGACTTCGACGACCTCCGCGAGTGGATCTACGACGAGACGCTCGACGGCGTGCGCGGCATCTACTCGCGGCCCGGTCTGCGCGTGGAGCTCTCCGCGAGCACCGGCTTCGGCGACAAGTCGCGGCCGGTCCGCGAGACGGACAACTACATGCTCTACGTGTCGAACAACGACGACCGGGAGCACCTCGCGGCCTACGTCATCGACCGGCGCCGGACCTTCGACGAGGAGGTCGAGGTCGCCGGCCAGACGATCGTGCAGACGCAGCGCGACAAGCCCATCCACTTCGGCCTGCGCGCGCTCGGAGAGTGGCTGCCCGACCAGACGGTCTGGGCGGAGGCGGCCGTCGTGCGCGGCTACCGCGGCGGCACGGACTACGACGGCTGGGGCGTCGACCTCGGCACGACCTGGGCGCCCGCCGACCTCGAGCCCGTCTACCTCACGCTGGGCTGGGCGCGGACCTCGGGGGACAGCGACCCGAACGACGAGGAGAACACGTCCTTCCAGCAGACCGGCCTCCAGGACAACAACGGCAACTTCGGCGGCCTCACGTCCTTCCGGTACTACGGCGAGGTCTTCGAGCCCGAGCTCTCGAACATGAGCATCCTCACGTTCGGCGTCGGTGCCCGGGTGACCCGCAAGACCTCGCTCGACCTCGTGGCCCACAAGTACGACCAGGTCACGGCGGCGCCCGTGCTCTCGGGCGCCTCGAACCTGCGGAACGTCCAGCCCAACGGGAACTCCCGCGACCTGGGCTGGGGCGTCGACCTCATCCTGGGCTCGCGCGAGTGGAACCCGTGGGACATCGAGGTCATCGTCGGCACCTTCCACCCGGGCTCCGCCTTCGCCGAGGACGAGGACGCGTGGCTCGGGAAACTGCAGCTCAGGTACCGTTTCTAGGCGTTTTCCAGGCAGGCCGTCCAGCTTCCGCCGCCCGGCGTCGATAGGGTGCGGTAACCTTCGGGACCGGGTTCGTCCATGATCTGGACGGCTCCTCCTCCCGCACGAGACACCCGGGTCCAGGCCATGTCCAAGCCCTCGTCCAGTTCCCGGTCACCGGACCTCCCGCCGGACCTCGAGGTCGTCGAGGTCCTCGCGGACTCGGACCGGGGCCAGGTCCTCAAGGTGCGCCGCGACGGCGAGGACCTCGTCGTGCGGGTCGGGTCCGGCACGGAGGGCGACTTCGCCCTCGAGATCTCGCTCGCCGGCCGGCTCAACGACCCGGCCCTCGTGCCGCCGCTCGAGTGGGGGCGCACGCCCGGCGGGCGGCCGTTCCTCCTGCGGCGCTTCGTCGAGGGCCGTCCGTTCGACGAGGCGGCCGCCGCGCAGCCCGACAAGGTCGAGGGCTGGGTGCGCGCGCTCCTCGAGTCGCTCGGCACGCTCCACGAGGCGGGGCTCGTGCACCGCGACATCAAGGCGGGCAACGTGCTCATCGGCGAGCAGGGCCCGATCCTCGTCGACCTCGACCTCATGGCGGGCGCCGACGACGCGGCCGGCGCGGGCTCGGCCTTCCACATCGCGCCGGAGGTCCTGCTCGGGCACCCCGTGTCGCCCGCGGCCGACCTCTTCTCGGTGGGCGTCATGGTCGCCATCGCGCTCTGCGGCGAGTGCGCCGAGGAGTTCCACCACCGGTTCCCGCGCACGACCTTCTGGGAGGCCTCGGGTCTCGACGCGTCCCAGCTCTCCGGCGAGATGGGCTCGCTCGTGCGCCAGATGGTGCGGCGCAACCCGGCCGACCGCCCGGCCTCCGCGCACGAGGCGGCCCTGCGCCTGCAGGGCGACGTCGCCGTCCTCCCGCCGCTCACGATGCCGTTCCTCGCGGGGCGCGACGCCGCGCTGCGCCGCATGGTCTCGGAGGTGGACGCCCCGGCCGGCGAGCGCCTCGTCGCGCTGCTCACCGTCGGCGACGAGGAGGAGGTCGAGCCGGTCCTCGAGGCCTTCCAGCTCGCCGTGACCCTCGGCGGCCGTCGCGTCGTGCGCGAGGTGCTCGAGGACCCCATCGAGGCGTGCCTCGAACGCATCGGCCGGCGGGACGCCGACGTCGTCCTCGTGGACGGCGTCGAGGCGGCCGCCGCGCTCCACGAGGACGCCGTGACGGACCTCGTCGCGTCCTTCCTCTCGACGTCGCGCGGGCGGAGCGGCGCGCTCGCGCTCGTCGCCGACCCGGTGCTGAGCCAGGAGATCATCGGCCGCCTGCGCCAGCGCAACCTCGACGAGGGCGTCTCCGGCATCCGCCTGCTCTCGTGGCCGCGCGTGCCGGTGGGCGCGCTCTCGCGGCACCTCGACCGCCTCACGGGCGGCGCGTCGCCGCAGGCCGCCCAGAAGCTCGGCCGCGGGCTGCACGAGCTCACGGTGGGGCGGCTCGCCGACTGCAACCGCGTGCTCGAGCAGGCCGTCGACGGCGGCGTGCTGCGGCCCGACGGCAGCCAGTACACGGTGCTGCGCTCCGAGTGGCCGTCCGAGCTCGCGCCGGGCGCCGACCGCGAGCTCGACGCGAGCTGGCCCGAGGCCTGTCGCGCGGTGCTCGCGGCGCTCGCCGTGTCCGCCGCGCCGCTGCGGCCGTCGCGCGTGCGGAGCGTCGCGGAGCTCGAGGCGCGTCCCTTCGCGGAGGCCGTCGCGACCCTGCGCGAGCAGGGCGTGCTGCGCGAGCGGCGCGACGAGTCCGGCGCGCTCGCCGTCACGGACCGCCGCTGGCTGGCCGCCGCGGCGCGCTCGCTGGACGAGGAGGAGCGCCGGGCCTTCGAGCGCCGATGCCTCGAGGTGCTCGAGGCGGACGGCGGCCCCGAGGTCGCGATCGCGCTCCACCGCGTGGCGCTCGCCGAGTCGGGTGCCGACCTCGTCCCGCTGCTCGACGTCGTCCGCGCGCTGCTCGACGGGGGGCGCTACGGCGCGGCGCGACGCCTCGTCCAGGAGCTCGCCGGCCGGGCGGAGGCGCTCGACGACGCCGCGCGCGAGCAGCTCTGCAGCCTCGAGGCGCGCCTCGAGCTCGCGCAGGGCGACGCGAAGCGCGCGTTGAGCGTCGTGCACGAGGCGTACGGCACGGGGCTCGAGGCCGCGAGCGTCGACCTGCTGCTCGTGGCCGCGATCGCCGCGGAGCAGGCCGGCCAGCGCACCGAGGCCCGGCGGCTCAACGAGCTCGCCCTCGCCGCGGGTCCGGACCGGGAGCAGGAGCTCCTCGCGATCACGAGCCTCGCGCAGAACGACTTCCTCGACGGCGACATCCCCGCGGTGCTCGAGCGCACCGAGGGTGTCGTGCGGGACGACGACCCCCACGATCCGGCCTCGCGCATCCTCAACTGGCGCGGCGTCGCGCTCACGGGGCTCGGCAGGCTCGACGAGGCGGAGGAGCAGTTCGACCGCGCGCTCGAGCGCGCCGAGGCCGCCGGCTCGCCGCTCCTCGTGGCGCGCGTCGAGCTGAGCCGCGCGCGGCTCGACCGACGGCACGGCAAGCCCACGCGCGCGGTCGAGGCGCTCCGACGCGCCGTGGGCGCGTTCAGCGAGGCCGGTCACGTGCAGGGGCGCGCCATCGCGCTCAACAACCTCGGCGTGCTGCACCGCGACCGCGGCGAGCTCGCGCAGGCGCGCGCGCTGCTCACGGACGCGCTCGACATCCGGCGGCGCGTCGGCGACGTGCACGGCGCGGCGTCGAGCCTCGGCAGCCTCGCGACGGCGCAGCTCGAGTCGGGGCAGGTGGGCCTCGCGCTCGAGACCTTCGAGCGCGCCGCGGAGCTCTTCGCGGAGGGCGACTACGAGGCGGAGCTCGCGTTCGTCGACGTGCAGCAGGCCGTCGCGCTCTCGCTCGTCGGGCGGCACGGGCAGGCGGCGAGCGTGCTCTCGACGCCGCGCGTCGACCGCGCGCGCCTGAGCCACGCCGCGCTCGTGGAGCGGGCCGAGGCGCTCGTGCACCTCGCGTCCGACCAGCGCAAGCGCGCGGAGGACGGACTGAAGGCGGCCGTCGCGGCGGCGCAGACCGCGGGCGACCCCGCCGAGCTCTTCCGCGCGGCGTCGTCCCTGCTGGCGATCCACCCGGCGGAGGCCGAGACGGTGGCGCTCGTCGAGCAGGCCGCGGAGCAGCTCGACTCGCCCGTGCGGCTCGCGGAGGCGCGCTGGCGTTCCCGCGCGGTGGACGCGCCCGTCGACCGCGATGAGCTCGAGGGCTGGCTCGACGTGTTCCAGGAGGCCGGGCGCACGGACCTCGTGCGCGCCGTCGCGCTCGTGCTGGCGGACGCCTTCGACGCCGAGGGCGACCCGACGGGGCGCCGCGCCGCGACGGCCCGCGCCGCGGAGGCCGCCGACGCGCTCACGGACGGCCTGCCCCCCGCGGACTTCGAGCGCGTCCTCGAGCGCCTCTCGCGCCTCGCCGGACCGCGCCCGCGCCGCATGCACTCCGGGTCGGCGCTCGGCGTCGACTGGCTGCTCTCCTGCAACCGCCGCATGGCGACCGAGGAGGACCTCGACGGCCTGCTCCTCTCCATCGTCGACATGGCGCTGGACCTCACCGGCGCCCGTCGCGGCTTCCTCGTGCTCATGGACGGCGACCAGGTGGACGTCCAGGTCGCGCGCAACATGGACCAGGAGGACATGCTTCCGGAGGAGGCGCAGTTCTCGCGGACCGTCGTCCGGGAGGCGCTCTCGACGGGGCAGCCCGTCATGACGACGAACGCCGCGTCCGACGAGCGCTTCGCCGGCGCGATGAGCATCAACCTGCTCAACCTGCGCTCCGTCCTCTGCGTGCCCGTGCCGTCGCCGGAGGGCGTGCTCGGCGCGCTCTACCTCGACGACGACACGCCGCGCGCGGCGCTCGACGAGACGGACGTGGAGCGCGTGCGCGCCCTCGCCGACCAGGCGTCGCTGGCCATCACCGAGCAGCGGCGTCGCGCGGAGATCCAGGCGCTCAACGAGCGGCTCTCGCAGCGCGTCGAGTACCAGGAGCAGGAGCTCGAGAAGACGCGCACCGCGCTGCGCAAGCGCGGCGAGGTCGCGCCGGTGGCCGGGCTCGTCGGCGACAGCGAGGCGATGCGTCGCGTCTACGGGCTGCTCGACCGCGTGGCGCCCACGGACCTCGCGGTGCTCGTCACGGGGCCGAGCGGCACCGGCAAGGACGTCGTCGCGCGCGCGATCCACGAGCGCAGCCACCGCGCGAGCGGGCCGCTCGTCGTCGAGAACGTCGCGGCCGTCCCGGCCTCGCTGCTCGAGTCCGAGCTCTTCGGCCACGTGCGCGGCGCGTTCACCGGCGCCGACCGCGACCGCAAGGGCCTCTTCGCGGAGGCCGACGGGGGCACCTTCGTGCTCGACGAGATCGGCGAGCTCCCCATGGAGCTCCAGCCCAAGCTGCTGCGCGTGCTCGAGGCGGGCGAGGTGCGCCCGGTCGGCTCACGCAGCCCGGTCAAGATCGACGTGCGCATCGTCGCCGCGACGAACCGCGACCTCCTCGAGCGCGTCCGCGAGGGCGAGTTCCGCGAGGACCTCTACTACCGGCTCAACGCGGTGGAGATCTCGCTGCCGCCGCTCGCCGAGCGCCTCGACGACGTCCCGCTGCTCGTGCAGCACTTCCTCGACCGCCTCAACGCGAAGCACGAGACGGACAAGCCGGTCACGGACGAGGTCGTGCAGTCGCTCATGCGGCGCAACTGGCCGGGCCAGGTGCGTGAGCTCGCCAACGAGGTGTCGCGGCTCTACTTCCTCTCCGACGAGGTCATCGACAACACGGACCTCGTGCGGACCGCCGCGGCGAGCGACGCCGTGAGCAGCACGGAGGCCATGCCCGAGTCGCTCAAGCTCGAGGACGTCGAGCGGGCGGCGATCCAGCGCGCGCTCAAGAGCGCGGGCGGTCGCAAGGAGCAGGCGGCGAAGCTGCTCGGCATCTCGCGCGCCGGCCTGTACGCGAAGATCCGGCGCCTCGAGGTCGACCTCGACGGCGGCGACGAGGACTGAGCGCCCGCGCGCGCGGTCAGCCGTCCAGCGGGAAGCCGTTGCCGGCGGGGACCGGGTAGAGCACCGGCGCCAGGCCCGGCGAGAAGCCCACCCAGACGAAGGGTCCGTCCGGGGCGCCGGGCGCGCCGAGGCCGAGCGTGAGCATGCCCGAGGGCGAGTACGCGAGCCGCGAGGGGAGCGCCGAGGCGTGCGGCCAGACGACCCCGAGCGTGCGCGCCACCGTGTCGATCTCGAGCGCCACGGAGAGGCCGGGCGCGAGCGTCGCGACGAGCGCCGCGCGGTTCCCGCGACGCGTCGCCGTGAAGCGGTCGAAGGTCACGTCGGCGGTCGTCGTGCCGAGCTCCACGATGCCGGACGGGTCGTCCTCCGGCGGGAGCAGCCAGAGCCCGTGCGTGAGCGGCCCGGGGCCGGCCTCCATGTCCGCGATGACGAGCACGGAGTCGCCCGCGCCGTGGAGCGTCGCCGTGTCCGCGAGCTGCGGCAGCTCCTCGGTGAACGTCCCGGGGTCGCGCAGCGAGACGGAGTAGAGGCCCTCGTCGCCGCCGCCCGTCACGGGGTCGATGCGCAGCAGCAGCCGCTCGCCGCGCGGGTCGAGCAGCGCCTCGAAGATCTCGAGGTCGCCGTGCACGAGGAAGGGCGCGGTCGTCTCGCCGGAGGTCTGCGTGAGGTTCATCGGCTGGCCGGCGGTGGGGCCGGTCATGTCGACCATGTAGATGTCGGCGCCGCCGATCGGCTTGTCGGGCTCGCCGGTGACCTCGCCCGCCGCGAAGACGAGCCGGCCGCCGGTGAAGCCCACGACGCCCACGTTGTCGATCGTGTCGGTGAACTGGCCGTCCCGCGTGACCTGCTCCGCGGGGTCCGCCGTGACGAGGCGCCGCGTGAAGAGCTCCTTGACGATCACCGTGCGTCGCCACGCGATCGTGCCGCCGTCCTCCGAGAGCGCGAGGAGCGGACCGATGGGGGCGTCCAGGGACGGCGTGTCGTAGTCCTCGGTGGTCGTCGTCGCGCGCGTCACCGTGCCGTCGGAGGCCACGGTGACGATGTTGCGACCGCCGGTCGCGTCCTCGACGACGACCGCGAGCACGCGGCCGTTGCCGGACATGACCGTCTCGGACAGCGCGGTCTCGCCCGGGGCG
>JAUIEF010000013.1 GCA_030428785.1 bacterium | reverse complement strand
CCGCGTCCAGCGTGGGCCCCATCGGGTCCACGTCGCCTCCGTCCCCCGCCTCGGCGGCCTTCTTCTCCAGCGCTTCGCGCACGTTCGCGAACATCGCCGGGTGCCCGAGCATCGTCTTCGGGCGCTCGCGCTCGGCGGGCACCCGTCCGTGCTCGTCGCGCGGGCGCGCGTCGACGAGGTCACGGCGCGCGAGCTCGGCGCGGGGCTCTTCCCCGACCCGACGCTCGTCGCCGCCATGCAGGCCGCGCCGCTCGAGGACGGCAGCACGAGCGGCGACTCGGAGCTCTTCCTCGGCCTGGGCCAGCCGATCCCGCTGAGCGACCGGCTGGGCCGCGCGCGCGACCTCGCCGAGGAGCAGTCGCGCGCCGAGGTGCGCAAGCTCGCGTCGGTGCTGCGCGACGTCGACCGGGAGGTGCGCGGCGCGTTCGCGACGGCGCTCTACGCGCAGCGGGTCGTGGACCTCCGGGAGCGGCTGCTCGAGGAGGCGCGCGCGGCGCTCGCGCTCGTCGACGCGCGGGTCGAGGCCGGCGACGTCGTCGTCGGCGACCGCACGCAGCCCGCGCTCGCCGTGTCGCGCGCCGCGTTCGAGGCGGACCGCGCCCGCGGCCTCCTCGACCGCGCGTTGCTCGCGCTCACCGCCGCGGTCGGCGCGCCCGGCGCCGTGGAGAGCGTCGCCGGAGACCTCGACGTCGCGCTCGAGCTGCCCGCGCTCGGCGCGCTCGTGGCCGACCTCGAGCGCTCGCCGGCGCTGCAGGCCGCGCTCGCCGACGCGCGCGTGGCCGCAGCGGGCGTGGAGCTCGCGGAGGAGCTGCGCGTCCCCGACCTGAACGTCGAGCTCCTGTACCACCGCTTCGGCGTCGACAATCAGAACGCCTTCGACCTCACCTTCTCGTTGCCGCTGCGCATCTTCGACGACGGGAGCGCCGCCGTGACGTCCGCGCGCGCCCGGCTGCTCCGCGCGGAGGCCGAGGCGCGGGCGGTGCGCGTCGGCGAGGCGAACGCGCTGCGCGCCGCGTGGCTGTCGGTGCAGCGCGCCGACGAGCGGCTCGCGCTCCTCGACGACGAGCTGCTGCCGCTGCTCGACGACGCGATCGCGCTCGAGCAGGCGCGCTTCGACGCGGGCGACACGGCGCTCGACGACCTGCTCACGGCGCGGACGGCGCGCGCGGAGGTCGAGCTCGCGCGGCTCGAGGCGGCGCGCGACGTCGCGCTCGCCTGGGCCGGGCTCGCGAGCTGGGTGCGCTGACGGCCGGCGCGACCTAGGGATGCGACGAGTCGTCGTCGGCGCCGGGTCGCGTCAAGACGGCATCCAGAGCCGTGTCGAGCCCCCAGCGCTCCGTCCCCGCGGAACCGGAATCGTGCTCGAGATCGAGGGATCCCGGCACGGGCCGGAGCGTGCCCATGCCCGGGACCACCCAGCTCGCCACGTCGTCCTCGCCGCGGAGCACCCGGAGGCGATCACCCTCACGTTCGAGCACCCAATCTCCGACGGGCTGCTCCACTCGGTCGCGTTCTTCCGCTCCCGATGCACCGCCGTCGAGTCCGACGATCCCCCGCACGTCCCAGAGCCACAACCCGCCTTCGTCGTCGCCCGTCATGATGTGCGTCTCATCGGGTGACCATGCTCCTGCGCGCACCGTCACGCCCGGACGCCCGAGCAGGCGCAGTGCCTCCTCACCCACCGGCCAGTCCCAGACTCTCGTCGTACCGTCCACACCCGTGGAGAGCAGCCGCTCGAGACTGAAGGAGACCCCGGTCACAACCCCGACGTGACCGGAGAGGGAAACATCGCGCGAAGCGCAGGAGTGGTACACGCGCAGTCGTCCGTCGCCGCCGCCAACGGCGACGCCGACGGGATGCACGTCCAGGGCCGTGACCTGTGTGCCGAACGCGACACGGTGCCCGTCCGGGTGGAGGTCGCACCGGACCTCCGCCCAGCCGTCCTGGGAGCCGACGACCGACAGTCCGTCGCGGCTCGCGACGCGCCATCCCCGCTCGATGGACTGCTCTCCGACGTGCGCCGTGCCGTCGAGCACGTACACGTCCTCGGCGAAGCCCCGCATCGCTCCCTCCCGCAGCAGCCGGTCTCGTCGGCCGTCCCATGCGAAGAGGCCATCGTCGTGGAGATGGACCAGCTCCGCGCCGCGAATTTCGATGCGACCCATGCCGCCAAGCGGAGCGCCCCCCGCGTGACCGTCGATGGCCCGGGGAGGGTCGGGCCACCGCCAGCGCCAGAGTCGCCCGTCGCGGTCCTGGACGACGACGCGATCCGAGCCCTCCCATGCGAGCGCTCGGACAGGCGCGGGAAGGGTGGCATGAGCCGCGGGGACGCGGACACCGGGCACCCGGCTCGTCATGCGGACCACGGAGAAGTCCCTCGAACCACGCTGGGCCAGGTAGCACGCGAGCGCGACCGGGAAGGCGTCGAGCTCCGCCTCCTCACAGAGGTCGGCAGCCCGGACGAATTCGTCCCAACCTTCCACGTCGACCTGGACGGCCCGGCGCCCCGCGGCGATCCGTCGGGCGATCGCGCGCGTCGTCGAGCGTTCCTGTTCGGCGCGCGCGCGCTCGTACGACACGATCGCGGCGGCCACCAGAACCGCCGCGATGAGCAAAGCGATGGCCGCCCAGCGTCGAGCGCGAACGAGCACCCGGTGTTTGCGGAGACCGTCGGTGATGGCGTCGACGACCGCGCCGGACGGGCCGGAGGATCCTAGGGGCTCCTTCAGGAACACGTGGTCCGTCGCGTCGAGCCAAGGCTGTCGCTCCCGGATCCCGTGGATGTCGATCGGGACGATCTGTCGTCCGAGCTTCTCGAACTCGGCGACCTCGCGTCCGATCCAGGGGCGGTCCAGCGCCGCCTCCGTCCCGACCACGACGAGGCGGCGCGTCCGCTTCAGCGCCGCGCGGAGGGCGCGCGACAACGACTCTCCGCCGTGGAGTTCGCCGGTGTCGAGGAAGGCGACGAGGTCGCGGGCGTGAAGGAGGTCCCGGAGCCGGTGAGCGTACTCGTGGCCGTCGGCGTGGGCGTAGGAGATGAACGCGTCGTACCCGAGCAGACTGCGCACGAGCACACGCATGCTCCGGAGCCAGTGGCGTCGCTCCGTTCTCGCGGCCCGCGCGCCCGCGCCGCCCGTCAGCCGTCGCCCTCGATCTCGGCCTTCAGCGCCTCGAACTCCGCATCGGCGTTCTCGGGGGTGATGGCCTCCTCCGCCGCCGCGTCGGCGACGTCCTGGCTGGGGATGGCCTCGGCCTCGAGGACCTCGGTGAACGAGCCGCCGTCGGCGGGCACGCCGCTCGGGATCGAGCCGCCCGAGGACGAGCCGCCGCCGGTCGCGGAGGAGCCGCCGTCGCCGCCGCAGGCCGCGGTGCCGAGGGCGAGCGCCGCGACGCAGGTCGCGAGGCGCAGGGTGGGAAGGGTCTTCATGTCGTCGTCTCCGTTCGTGGGGTGCGCGCGGGGGTCAGCCGTCGCGTCCGCCGCGCGCCGGGCGGTCGTCGCCCCGCTCGCGGCCCTGGGATCCGTTGCCGGCGCCGCGCTCCCGCGCCGCGCCGCCCTCCTGCGGGCGACCGCGCTCGGTCGAGGCGCCGCTCGCGCGCTCGCCGTGTCCGGCCGCGCCGCGCTCGTGCCCGCGCACGCCGTGGCTGCGTCCCGGGTGCTCCTTCTCCCAGGCCTGCAGCGCGGCGCGGCGCGCGGCGGGCGTCGAGGCACGCCGCTCGCGGCCGTGGTTCACGGCGCGCTCGACGACGCGCGCGCCGTCGGGGCCGAGCCGCTCGGCGAAACGCTTCATCTTCCGCTCGTGGTTCTGGAGCTCCTTCTTGCGCAGCTCCTCGACGGCGGCGAGGCGCCGGGAGTCGCCGCCCTCGCGGGCGAGCGCCGCGAGCCGCTCGAGCTTGGCGAGCCGCGCGCGGTGCGTCGTCTCCTGGTGCGCGATCTCGGCGGCGAGCGCGCGCTGCTCCGCGACGGGGAGCTGCGAGCCGGCGGCGTGACCCTCGGCGGCCCGGCGACGCGCCTCGGCGCGCTCCTTCTCGGCGGCGGCCTCGCGACGGGCGTCACCGCGCTCCTGCTCCGCGGCGGCGTCGCGGCGCGCGTCCCCCCGCTCCTGCTCGGCGGCGGCCTGGCGGCGCTGCTCGGCGGTCTCGCGCTCGGCGGCGCGACGTCGGGCCGCCTCCTGTTCCTGGAGCTCGGCGGCGGCGCGGCGCTCGGCGGCCTGCTGCTCCTCGCGCGAGGGCCGCTCCTGCGCGGGCGCGGCGAGGGTGACGGTCGGCGCGAGGCCGATCACGAGCGCGACGGCGAGGCACCGCGTTGCTCGGAGGGTGACGTGACGCATGGTTCTCTCTCCGGGAGGTCCTGTGCGCACCAGCATACGGATCGGCGGGCCGGCACGAGATCGGTGCCCGGGCATCACCGGACCGGGCGCTCGCCGGCTACCGGTGCCGGAACCAGCGCGTGACGACGAGGCGCTCGCCGGGTTCGGCGGTGTAACGCACGGAGGTCACGTCCGACAGGGTGCCCGCCGGCGCGCTCACGGCGCGCGCGAGGCTCGGGGCGGTGTCCGCGAGCCCGCGCGTGATGCGCGCCGCGCGTTCCACGGCGGCGGTCGGGGTGCGCGGCTCCCACGGGGCCGCGTCGAGCTCGGCCAGGAGCGACTCGAGTTCGAGCCACGGCTCGGGGGAGGCGATGATGTAGAGGGTCTCGGTCCCGCGGTGTTCGCTGAGCGGGAACAACACGTTGCCCTGCGGCAGGCGGTACGGCCGTCCGGGGCGCACCGGGTTGCCGACGGTCGACCAGGCCGCGTTCGGGAAGAGCGTGGACGGTCGGCCCGTCGCGTCGACGAGCAGCACGTAGAGCGTGCACGGCCGGTCGGTCTGCAGGCTGAGCTTGAGGCCGTCGCCGTCGCCGACGCGGCCGAAGCCGTCGAGCAGCGGCGCGCCGTCCGGGAGCGCCTGGAGGATGCGCCGACCGCCGCGGGTCGTGACCTCCGTCATGAGCGCGAGGTCGAGGGAGAGTCCCGTGGCCGGTCCGTCCGCGGACGACGCGTCGCTCGCGCCCGGGGTCCGGCCCTCGGCGAGGCTCGCGGAGGACGCGGCGATGCGGGGCGCGGGTCCCGCGGCGCCGCGGTCCGTGGGCGTGTCGCTCCCGGAGGCCGGCGCGGTGCCGCCGGCGGCCGGGTCGTCGGGCGGCGAGGAGCCGGAGGCCGGGTCGTCGGACGCCGGGTCCGCGGCGGCGGGTGTCGGGTCGGCGTCGCCGGACGTGTCGTCCGCCGCGGTCGCGGGCTCGTCGTCCGATCCCTCGGCGGACGGGTCGGAGGTCTCGTCGTCCGTTCCCTCGGCGGGCGTGGCGTCGGGCTCGTCGTCCGTTCCCTCCGCGGGCGTGGCGCCGGTGTCGGCGTCCGCTCCCGCGGCGGGCGTGTCGCCGGACGCGCCGTCCGGTCCGCCGGCGGGCGGGGCGTCGTCCGGACCACCCGTCGCCGCGCCGCCCTCGGCGCCCGGTGCCGCCTCGGCGCGGGCCACGTCCGCCCGGCGCGCGGCCTCCAGGCGCTCCGCCGCCGGGTCGCCGCCCGCCGGGGGCGCGCCGGAGAGCAGGTCGAGGAGCCGGTCGAGGCGCTCGCCGCCCTCGAGGGTGTAGTTGGCGATGGCCACGGACCGCAGGTGGGTCCGGCCGTCCTTCACCGAGGTCTCCCCCGCCGCGCAGGCCGCGAGCAGGGCCGGGAGCAGGACCCCCAGGAACAGGCCCCCCCGGAGCAGGGTCGCGGTCGGGCGGAGCGGGTTCGGACGGCGCCGGGGCATCGGGGGATCGTAGGTCGGGGCGCGGCGCGGGGGCAAGGTGCGACGCGGCCCGTGCGCGACGGACCGCCGCTCCCTGCGCGCGCAGGCCGGGAGCACGCGACGTGATCCGCCGCGCGGCTCCCCGGCGCGTCTACGGACCGAGCGTCACGAGGTGCAGGCCGCCCTCGGAGAGCGTGAGCGAGGAGATCGCCACGGCGTCGCGGTAGGCGTCGGAGACGGCCGCCGGGTCGACGCGGCCGAGGGCCTCGAGGAGGTCGAAGGCCGCCGCCGGGAGGTCGGGCAGCTCGGCCGCGTCCTGGAGCAGGATCGGCATGACCTGCCCCATGGCGACGAACGCGCCCTGCATCTGCGCGGCCGCGTCCTCGACGACGACCATCGTGCGGTCGCGGGGCAGGCGCGCCATGAGCGCGGCGACCTCCTCGCGCGACGCGAGCGACGGCAGCGACCCGTTGCCCTTGCGGCGCAGCACGTCCTTCGCGATGGACGGCGAGAGCGAGAGCACGAGCAGGTCGTCGGTCACCGCGTAGTACGCGTCGAGCCCGGGGAAGAACGGCACGGAGTAGAGCGTGTAGCCCTCGAAGTCCTCGCGCTGCCGCGCGACGTGCAGCCCCTGCGAGCGCACGACCTCGTCGAGCGTCGCGGACATGGCCTCGCCGTCGGACAGCCCGAGCAGCAGCGCGAAGTTCTGCGGCGGGTCCATCGGCGCCATGCCGAAGTTCTCCTGCACCGGCACCTCCATGCCGAAGAACGCGGCCTGCCCGTCGAGGTTCTCGAGCAGGTCGTCGCGCGGGTGGAAGCCGATCTCCGCCTCCATCTCCGCCATGCCGGCGATGACGTCGCGCGCGGTCGCCGCGTCCTCCTCCATGAGGTTCTCGAGGAAGGTGTCGAAGATGCCGGCCGCGTCGATGTCGAGCGCGTAGGTCGTGCCCGCGGAGTCGGGCACGAGCGTCAGCAGTTCGGGCGACTGCCCCGCGACCGCCGCGCCGAGCATGCGCTGGAACTGTCCGTCGCCGCGCATGCCCGCGACGACCTCCGCCGACGACCCGTCCTCCTCGTAGCGGAAGGTCATGGAGAGCTCGCCGAGGCCGCCGAGGCCCAGCGTCTCGAACTCGTCGAGCGCGCCGTCCGCCTCCGCCGCGCGCCGGATGAACGGCACGATGAACGCGCCGAGGTCCATCCACGCGCGGAGGTCCTCGCCGGGGCGCGCCGCGAGGCTGCCCGCGAAGGACGGCGCGTCGGACAGGCCGCCGTCGCCCTCGCCGGCGAGGTTGTCGACGATCTCGCCGAAGACGTCGCGGCCGAGCGTCACGGACTCCGTCGTGAAGACGAGCATCGTGTCCGCGAAGCCGTAGCGCAGCTCGGTGTCCTCGTCGACGGGGTGCAGGAGCACGGCGAGGTCGACGCCGCCGTAGCTCTCGGTCTTGAGCACGAGGCCCTCCTCCTCGACGGCCCAGTCGACGAGGCGGTCGAAGGCCTCGGCGAAGACGTCGACGTCCTCGCCGAGGTCGAGGATCACGGCGGCCGCGCCGGCGGGCTCGCCGTCGCCCTCGGGGACGCGCAGCTCGACGAGCGCGACGGCCGCCGGGCCGTGCACCATGGCGAAGAGCTCGGCCGGGTCGACGCCGGTGATCTCGGCGGCCTCGGCGGAGAACTCGTCGATGAGCGCGGCGAAGGCGTCGCGCACTTCGTCCATGGCGGCGTCGTGCCAGAGCTGGCCGGCGGTGCTCTCGCTCCACGACTCCTGGAGCGCGTCGACGCCGTCGACGGTGAGCACGAACGCGCAGTCGGCGGGCAGCGCGTCGAGCGCGGCGGACTGCGCGGCGACGGGCGCGGCCGCGAGGCCGGCGATCGCGAGCGCTGCGGAGGCGACGGGCGCGACGGCGCGCGCGGCGAGGGACACCTTCATCGGGCGGGCTCCTGCGGATAGACGATGACGCGGTCGTGGACGAGGATGGCGATGTCCTCGAGCGCGTCGCCGGTGACGTCGGCCACGAGCACCTCGCGGGGCTCGCGGCTCGCGCGGCGCGACGACTCGAAGAGCCGCGCCTCGAAGACGGGGAACTTGAGCGCGTGGAACAGGCCGTCGGGCTTCACGGCCGCGACGTGCATGAGGTGCTTGCGCGTCTCGGTGAAGACGAGGTCGGCCTCGCCGTCGCCGTTCACGTCGCCGGCCGCCACGCTGTCGAGGAACGCGTCCTTGACGGGCGACTCGTAGCCGTCGCCCTCGACGAGCACGGGGTCGCGCCCGCCGACCTGCACGGTCGCGAAGCGCTCGGCGGACCAGAGCAGGACGTCCGTGCGGCCGTCGCGGTCGACGTCCGCGGGCAGGACGCCCTTGGGCGAGAAGCCGGCGAGGTCGACGTGCGCGCGGGTCGTGACGCGCGCGTCCTCCTGGCCGAGCACGACGAGCCGGTCGCGGCTGCCGTCGACGAGCAGGATCTCCGGCGCGCCCTGCCCGTCGAGGTCGGCGGCGGCGACGGCCCCCACCGCGGCGGTCGCGTCGTCGAGGTTGTACTGCGCGACGACCTCCACCTTGCCGTCGCCGGTGAGGTGGATGGCGCGCGCGAAGTTGCTGCCGGGGACGAGCAGCTCGCTCGTGCCGTCGCCGTCGACGTCGCCGAACCAGAGCGCGTCGGCGGGCGTGTTCTCGAGGATGCCGAGGCCGGGCGTCTTGGGGTCGACGACCACCGGCTTCCCGTCGTGAGTGAGCAGGATCTGCGGGACCTCGGTCGGCACGATGATGATGAAGTCGTCGCGGCCGTCGCGGTCGAGGTCGGCCATGAGCAGGTCGGTGGGGTCGGCCTCGAGGTCGAGCGGGATGCCCTCGGCGTCGGCGACGGGGACGAGCGGCACGAGCTTCCGCGAGCGCGAGCGGCCGCGGCCCTCGCCGACGAGGATCCAGACCTCGGCGTTCCCGTCGCCGTCCGCGTCGCCGGTGGCGAGGCCCTGGAGGTCGCCGCCGGGCGCGCCGAGCGTCTCGGGGAAGGAGAGGCGGCCCTCGGGGTCGACCTCCGCGAGCGCGACGGCGTTCTCGTCGGGCGCGCCGAGCACGACCTCGAGCAGGCCGTCGTCGTCGAGGTCGGCGAGGCGCGGCTGGCTGCTGCCGAGCAGCGACGGCCAGCTGCGCGCGCCGGCGAACTGGCCGCCCGTGCCGCCGTGGTAGACGACGAGGCGCGCGGCGGACGGCTCGGAGACGAGCAGGTCGGGGTAGCCGTCGCGGTCGAGGTCGGCGAGGGCGACGTCGCGCTTGGCGGCGTCCTTGAGGTCGGAGAACGGGACGATGCGCAGCGACGAGAGGACGAGGTCGTCGTCGGCGCGCTCGACCTCCTGCAGGCGGAGCACGCTCGCGCGACCGCTGCGGCGTCCGATGACGACGACCTCGGCGCGGCCGTCGCCGTCGAGGTCGCGCACGGAGTGTCCGCGGATGCCGGCGGAGCGCGAGCGCATCTCGGGGCCGAACTCGGCGCCGGGCTGGCCGAGGCGGTAGCGCACGGGCCAGTCCGTCTCGGAGGCGAAGAACACGAGGTCGAGGAGGCCGTCGCCGTCGAGGTCGGCGAGGGCGAAGCCGTCGGCGTCCCTGGTCGCGTGCGGCAGGCGGGCGCCGGCGCGGAGCCGGCCCTGGTCGTCCTGCACGAAGAGGTCGGTGGTCGTCTCGGTGAAGACGACGACGTCGGGGCGGCCGTCGCCGTCGAGGTCGCCGCAGCGGACCGACTCGCTGTTCGCGAGGGCGCCCTCGAGGTCGAAGGTGCGGCGGCGCTCGAAGTCGCCGTCGGCGCCGGCGAAGGCGATCGTGAGCTTGCCGGAGTCGCCGGTGAAGACGGCGTCGGCCTTGCCGTCGTCGTCGAGGTCGGCGAGGTCGAGCGCGTAGACGCGCTGCTCGGTCGCGATGGACTCGCGGCGGAAGTGCGCCTCGTCGGGGAGCTCGTTGATGAGCTCGAGCTCCTCGACCTCGAGCGGCTCGTCGCCGCGGTGGAGCAGGAACTCGATGCGGGCCTTGGCGTTGTCGACGAAGGCGAGGTCGCCGTGGGCGTCGCCGTTGAGGTCGCCGGCGACGAGGCCGAAGCAGCCGTCCTCGAACTTGCTGACGATGAGACCGGAGAAGCCGTACCGGCGGTGGAGGTCGGGGTGGGCGTCCTCGTCGGGGACCGCGGCCGGCACGAGCAGGAGGGCGGCGGTCAGCAGGCGGGCGGTCTCGATCATCGTCGTCTCCGGTCGGCCCGGGACGCGCCCGGGCGGCTCTCCTTCCCCCGTATGCAAAGGGTCGCGCAGTCTAGCAGCCCGCCGCGAGACCGCTCCAGCGGCGGAAGCGCGGCGGGGCGCGCGTGGCGCGGCGGAACGTGGGTCGGCAGCGGAACGGGTCGTCCGCCTCCCCATGGCGCGGCGCCGTGCCGCCGACGCGTCGCCGCGCCGGGCCGGCGGCGCGTTCTCGTGGCGCGTCCCGGTCGGGGGCTCCCCCGCCGCGCCGCCTGCTACACTCCGCGCTTCGTCCGCAGGTCCCCGAAGGAGGGCTCCCGATGTCCCGTCCGTCCGTCCGTTCCCTCGTCGGCGCGCTGCTCGCCCTGGTCGGCGCGGCGTTCTGCGCGCCCCTCGCTTCGGCGGCCCTGGCATTCGCCTCGCTGGCCGAGGAGGCCGAGTCCTTCGTGCTGCGCGACGGCGGTCGCGTGCGCGGCAAGGTCGTCAAGGAGACGGCCGAGGACGTCTTCGTGGACGTCGGGTACACGATCCTCGAGATCCCGCTCGCGACGATCGTCGAGCGTGTCGCGGATGCGCCGGAGGACGAGGCGGTCGGCGCCGAGGGCGTGGACAAGGGTCTCTACACGGAGGGCCACCTCACGGAGCTCTCGGTGCAGGAGGCGGTGGAGCGCTTCGGCGGCGGCGTGGTCGTCGTGCGGACGCCGAGCGGGACGGGCAGCGGGTTCATCCTGCGCGAGGACGGCTACCTCGTGACGAACGCGCACGTCGTGCAGGGCGAGATCGAGGTCACGGTGGTCATGTACCGCAAGACGGACGACGGCTACGAGAAGGAGCTCTTCGAGAACAGCCGGATCGTCGCGGTCAACCCCTTCATCGACCTGGCGCTCGTGAAGATCGACGAGGAGGACCTGGGCGACCGCACGCTCACGAAGGTCATGCTCGGCGACATCGAGGAGGCGGAGGTGGGCGAGCCGGTCTTCGCGATCGGCGCGCCGCTCGGCATGGACCGTTCGGTGTCCGAGGGCATCATCTCGATCAAGAACCGCAGCCACGAGGGCAAGGTCTACGTGCAGACGACGGCGGCCATCAACCCGGGCAACTCGGGCGGCCCGCTCTTCAACTCCAAGGGCGAGGTCATCGCGGTGAATACCCTCGGCTACATGTTCGCCGAGGGCATGAACCTCTCGATCCCCGTCGACTACGTGAAGCACTTCATCGAGAACCGCGACGCCTTCGCGTACGACCGCGACAACCCGAACTCGGGGTACCGGTACCTGGCGCCGCCGACGCGGCCGGAGGATGGGGTCGAGCCGTAGGTCGGGCTCGAGTCACGACTTCGGCTGAGCGACCTTCGCGTCTACACGTCGCCAGCGCTCCGGCTCTTGATCAGCTTGGCGAGTGCGATCATCGCCGGCGTCCTGTTGGCACTCAGCTGGTCTGCGTGAGCGCTCGGCTCACGGTCCTTCGCGGCATCCCGCGTCCTGCACAATTGCACGGATGCCGTGCAAGCGCTAAACTGCCGCGATGATCACGTCCTTCGGCGATCGAGCCACCGAGGATCTGTTCCACGGCAAGACGAGCAAGGGCGCCCGGCAGTTCCCGAGCGACATCCGCCGTGCGGCCGTCCGCAAGCTCGACATGCTCAACGCGGCTCACGAACTGCGAGATCTCCGGTCGCCGCCCGGCAATCGCCTCGAGGCATTGCGCGGGGAGCTCAAGGGCCTTCACAGCATCCGCATCAACGAGCAATGGCGGGTCGTCTTCCGGTGGCGAGGAACCGACGCCGAAGAGGTCCGCATCACCGACTACCACAAGGGCTGACACCATGATCCCTTCCTCACGCATCCCGTCCCATCCGGGCGAAGTGCTCCGCGAGGAGTTCATCGAGCCGCTCGGGCTGACGCAGGTCGAGCTCGCGGAACATCTCCGGATCCCGCTGCAGCGCATCAACGGCATCGTCCGGGGCAAGCGCGCGGTGACACCCGAGACGGCGTGGCTGCTCGCTCTCGCGCTCGACACGACTCCGGAGTTCTGGCTGAACCTGCAGGCCGCGCACGACCTCGCGTCGAGCAAGCCTCGGCGCCAGATCAAGCCGGTGCGCAAGGTCGGCTGATCATCACGCGCGCCCCCACGCGCCGCGACGGGGCACGCGGCACCGCATGCGGCCGTGGGAAGCGAGGCGAGACATGAGCGGGAGGAATGGACCCACGACGGTGCGCTTCCTCACCCGCGCACCGCGGATCCTCGCACGCTCTCGCGCCCTGACGGCTTCCGCCCTGCTCGGACTCGCCGCCTGCGCCGGCCCGGCACGCGACGCGGCCGACGCCCCGCCGCCCCCCGCCGCCCTCCCCGTCCTCTCCGAACCGCAGCTCGTCGAGACCGACGGCCGCGCGACGCTCGTCGCGACGCTCTCCAACCCGACGCCGCACACCTTCTGGTACCGGTCGCGTGCCGCCGGGTTCCCGGTCGGGGATGCCGAGCAGCGGATGGCGTACGGCTGGGACTGGGTGTCGTTCGGCACGTGCGGCGTCGGGCTCGAGTCCTTCCCGCTGCCGCCGGACGCGTTGCTGCCGGTGCGCGCGTCGATCGCCGACGAGGAGCGTCCCGGGCCCTTCCGGGTCTCGGTCTACCTCTCGCGCACACCGTCGCAGGAGGACGCGCGCGACGTCGTGCAGGTCGTCTCCCCCGTGCTCGAGCTCCGGCACACGGGGAGCGCGACGCCCGCCGCCGATGTCTCGCCCGCCCCCGAGCCCGAACGGACGCCCCCCATGCCGACGGACCCCGCGCGCCTCCACGCACCCGACGCGCTGCGCACCGAGCGGTTCCTGCTCCGGCCGATCCGCGCCTCCGACGCCGAGGCCGACCACGCCGCCGTCATGGAGACTCGGGAGCTGCTCCTGGCCTGGGAGCAGACGGGCTGGCCCGCCGAGGACTTCACCGTCGCGGCGAACCGCGACGACCTCGTCCGACTCGCACGGAGCCACGACGCCGGCGAGTCGTTCACGTACGCCGTCCTCGACCCGACGTCGGACGACTACCTCGGCTGCGTCTACGTCATGCCCACGAGCGCCGCGCCGTTCGCCGCCGCGCGGATCGTCGCGACGGACGGAGGACGCTGGACCGACCACGACGCCGCCGTGTACTTCTGGCTGCGCGCCTCCCGCTCGACCGACGCGCTCGACGCCGCGCTGCTCGACACGCTCGACGACTGGTTCCGCGACGCGTGGCTCCTCGAGCGGTACCTGCTCCTCACGAGCGAGCGCGTCGGCCGGCACGTCGCGCTCATGGAGGCGACCGGCCGCACGCTCCGCTTCGAGCTCACGTACCCGGACAAGCCCGGCAAGGAGCTCGCGTACTCCCGGCCGTGACGCCGGCCGCGGCGGCTAGGATGGGGCCGCCCGCACACGGAGCACCCCACGATTGGACAAGGACGCGCGCATCTCCCGGGGCCTGGCCCTCGGCATCGCGATCGGCGCCGGGCTCGGACCGGCGATCGGCATCGCCATCGGCACCTCGATCGGCGTCGCCCTCTCGGCGCAGGGGAAGGCGGACGATGACGACCCCGGCGACGACCGACCCCGCTGAGCGCGCGCCCCACGCCCTCACGTCACGGCACCCCGGACGACCCGCCCCGACCGACAGGACGCATGCCTGACGACACGCCACGCGACGCCGCAGCGGATCCGACCCCCGGCGTCATCACGCGCGTGCGTTTCCTGCCGACGCCCGTCCGGCTCGCCCCGTTGCTCGCGTGCGCCGCGTACACCGTGGTGGAGGGCGTGTGGCCGTGGCGCGCGCTCCAGCGCTGGGACCTCCTGATGCCGTCCTTCCCCGCGCTCGCCTGGGGCGCGGCCGGCGCGTTCGCCCTCCTCCCGCTCGGTCCGCGGAGGTCGACGGCGCCCCGCATCGCCCTCGCCGCGCTCGTCGTCGCCGCGACCGTCCTCGTCCGCGCGTCGGACCTCCCACGGCGCGTCGCGTTCGAGGCGGTGCGGTCCCGATTCGAGGCGATGCTGCTCGCCACCGACTCGATCGACTTCGACACCTACCGCACCTTCGACCCGCCGCTGCAGATCGGCCCGTACGTCGTCGACGCGTGCGCACGGGACTCCCGCGGCGGCACGTACTTCCGCACGGCCTCGGGCATCGCCTTCGAGATCGCGGACACCACGTCCTTCGGCTTCGCCAAGCATCCCAACCCGGAGGGCTGTCCCTTCGGCGCGAAGTGGTACGTCTGCGAGGACCTCGGCGGAGGCTGGTCCACGTTCGTCGCGAACAACGACTACTGGTAGGGCACAATCGAGTCGACCTCTCGACACCCGCCCCGACGCACGAAGGCAGGAGGGACCCACGACGACACGCCTCATCGCCCCCGCCCCGCGGACACGAGCACGAGCACCGTCGCGCACCGCCGCCCTCGCGCGTTCGGTCCAGGCCCTGCTCCTGGCGCCGACGCTGTTCTGTGGCTGCGGCGCGAACGACGGCGGCGAGGACTCGACAGCGCACGGCGCGCTCGTCGTCGACGCCTCCTCCCCCGCGCCCTGGGCGCGCATCGTGCTCGAGCGCTCCTCCGCGGGCATGGCCGTCGGCGTGATCGATCGGCTCGTGCTCCACGCAGACGGCACGGCGACCTTCGCCTCGGCACCGCGGCCGTACCGCGCGTTCGACACGCAACGGACCGGCGCCGTCGGGCGGCATGCATACGCGCGCCTCTGCGCGACGCTCGAGGCGCTGTCGGTCGAGGCGCTCCGCTCTCACGAGATGCAGGTCTCGGACTCGGTCCGCGCCACGATCCGCCTCGTCGACCACGACGGCCGCGCGACGGAGCTCACCGCCTACCCCGAGGGCACGGGCGACGCTCGGCTGTGGGCCGCGCAGTCGGCGATCGAAGCTGCGGCGTGGCGAGTCGATTGGAACGAGTAGACTCCTCCTGATCGATCACGGGCTCCGCACCGACGCCCTGCCACCGTCCCGCGACCCGACAGGTGACCACCTCCGAGTTCGAGAGAGAGGACGGATGACGCCACGGAACACGCGCCTCGCGCGGCTCGCCGCGCTCCTGCTCCTCGCCACGCTCGCCGCCTGCGGGCCGGGCGAGGCGCCCGCCGACGAGCTCGTGCTCCACGTCGACGCGATCCCGTCGGGCAGCGCGGTCCTCGGTCGCTGGGCCTACACGCTCCACCCGCGCATCGCCGGTCGGCTCGACGTGTCGTTCGTCGACCTGCGGCACCCCGAGGACGCCCTCGACCTCACGCTCGACGTCGCGGCCGACGCGCCCGTCGCCATGGCGTTCGTGCTCCCCGACGGACTCCGGCCGTGGACGGAGCGCCCGCCCCTCCACGTCGAGCTGTCGCTCGCACAGGGCGCGGCCGCCGCGCGCCTCGCGGAGACGCTGCCCGCGGAAGCGTTCCCGGAGGTGCTCGGCGGGCCCGTGCCGGGCCCCGTCACGATGGGCCGGCGGGAAGGCGACGTCCCGCTCCCGCCGGGCGCGCCCGTCGTGCTCGCGCGATGGATCTACTTCGAGCGCCCGCCGACCGACGGCTACGACCTCCCGTCGACGGGCGTCCTCGGCGAAACCGGCGACGCGTTCCCCGGACTCGACGCGCTCCCCGAACGCCACCGGCAACAGGCCCGCGACGGAGAGGGCGCGTTCTTCGAGCTGCGCCTGCGCTTCACGCCGGACGCGCACGACTGAGCGACCTGACAGCTCCCGCCGCGACGCCACTCATGGTGGATGACCGCGCGTTACGCCCCCCGACGCCGCATGTACCTTGAGAAGGACGCACGCGGCCCGCCCCGGGCTCGCGTGGCCCGGCCCCGGACACGTCGGAAAGGAGCACCGCATGGACAGCCTCGATCACGTCGAGCGGCCCTTCACCTCGCGCGGCCTCGGCACGCGCCTCTCCCGGGACCTCGCGCGCCTCGTCGCGGCGACGACGCTCGTCGCCGCGACCGCCTCCGCGCAGGACCCGCAATTCACCCCGGGCGTCGACCTCGACACGGGCAACGACCTCCACCTGATCGTGCCGCCCTTCGCCGCGGACGTCGACGGAGACGGCGCGCCCGAGATGCTCGCCACGGACCTCTCCAACTGGTACTGGCTCGGCAACTCGGGGGGCACGCCGGCCTTCGTGCCGTCGTCGATCGCGGACTGGACCGCCTTCCCCGGCGGGAGCCCGTCCTTCTTCTCCTGGTTCACCGGGATCGCCGCCGCGGGCGACGTGGACGGCGACGGCGACACCGACCTGCTGCTCGGCAAGTCCGACACCGACATCTTCGACCCCGCGAACATCGACACGAACCTGCGCCTGTTCGAGAACACCGACGGCGCCGGGTCGTTCCAGGACGTCGCGTACCTCGTGAGCGTGCCGACCGACTCGGCGAGCATCTCCGTCGCCGCCTTCGCCGACCTTGACGGCGACGGGGACCTCGACATCCTCTACGGCTTCTCGCCCGGCTGGTGCTCGTGCCTGCGCTGGCTCGAGAACCTGGACGGCCGGGGCACGTTCCCGTTGTCGGGCACGGCGATCGCGCTGCCCGGCATGCTCGACGTGCGCGCGATCGACGTCGCGGACCTGGACGGCGACGGTGACCTCGACATCGTGCTCGCCGCGCACGACGACGACACGGTCGGCCGGCTCGAGAACCTCGGCGGCGGGAGCTTCGCGCCGCTCGCCGCGCTCTCCACGACCGCCGACGGCGCGAACGACGTCGCGACCGCCGACATCGACGGCGACGGCGACCTCGACGTGCTCGCGGCCTCCCGCGTCGACGGCACCGTGCGCTGGTTCGAGAACACGGCGCCCGGCTTCGGCCCGGGACAGCCCGTCACGACGATCCTCTTCGACGCGCAGTCCGTGACGTCCGCCGACGTCGACGGCGACGGCGACGCGGACGTGGTCGCCGGCGGCTTCTCCTCCGCCGAGTGGTTCGAGAACCTCGACGGCGCGGGATCCTTCGGTGCAGCGAACACCATCCTGCAGGCCACCGCCTCGCGACTGCAGCTCGCCGACCTGGACAGCGACGGCGACCTCGACATCGTGGGCCCGGCGACGATCGACACGACGTTCTGGGAGAACGCGCTCGCCTCCGCGCCGTGGACCTGGCTCGGCGACGGCTCGCCGGGCGTCACGGGACGCCCCGTGCTGCGCGCCGAGGGCTCGCTGCTCGCCGGCGACCCGCTGGCGCTCGAGCTGACCGGCGCCCCGGCCTCGACGCTCACGCTGCTCACGTTGTCGCTCGCGTCGGTGCCCGTCGACGTGCTCGGCGGCACCTGGCACGCGACACCGGTGACCGCGCAGAAGCTCTTCGGCACGGACCCGGCCGGCGAGTGGGCGCAGGGCCTCACCTGGCCCGCCGGCTTCTCGGGCGTCGACCTCTGGCTGCAGACGATCGTGCAGGACCTCACGGTGCCCGCGCAGCTCACGCTGTCGAGCGCGGTGACCGCGACCGTGCCGTGACGGTCGACGCGGCGAGCCGTCGGGTCGCGCGCCCGGCGGCTCAGCCGCGCCGTACGACGCACAGCGCCGTCCGGTCGCGGGCCGTGTCCGCCGCGTAGCCGTGGAGCGCGTCGCGCAGGGCGTCGAGCGTCTCGGTCGCCGACGCGGCGCCCGACCCGATCACGCGCGCGAGCCCCGCCTCGCCGAAGCGCTGCTGCTCGTCGTCGAGCGCGTCGACGACGCCGTCCGACGCGAGCACGAGCGCGCCGCCCGGGGGGAGGATCGTGACGCGCTCGGTGCCGCGCGTGCCGTCGCAGACGCCATCGCCCACGCCGCCGCGCGCGTCCTCGTCGGCGCGCCCCGCGTCGCCGCCCTCCCACGCGACGCCCGCGCTCGCCGGCGCGAGCCCGAGGTCGCGCGCGGTGAGCCGCCCCGTCGCCGGGTCGAGACGTCCGAGCCACGCGCGCGGCGTCGGCCGGCCGAGGTCGCGCGTCGCGAAGCGCGTCACCGTGTCCGCGAGCCGCGCGAGGTCCGTCGTGTCGCCGACGCCCGCGCGGAAGGCCGCGCGGAGCTGCGCGCCGTCGACCGCCGCCGCGACGCCCGAGCCCGGCAGGTCGGCGAGCAGCAGCGCGAGCGTGCCGTCCTCCGCCGCGACGACGTCCGCGAGCTCGCCCTCGACGTCCGGCGCCGCCTCGTGCCACACGGCGATCGACCAGCCCGCCGGTGACGCGATCTCCCCCGGCAGCAGCATCCCGCGCACCGACCGCGCGACGCGCGCGTCCTCCGGCTCCGCGTGGAAGGCCTCGAGCGTGCCGCGCGCCGACTCGAGCGTCGTCGCGAGCTGGCGGATCTCGCGGATGGTCGTCTCCGTCTCGCCCGGCGCGCGGAAGTCGAGCCGCTGCAGGCGCTCGCCGCGGTGCACGAGCTCCGCGATGGGCGCCGCGTAGATCCGCGCGAGCCGCCGCGCGCGCAACGCCGCCGCGAGCACGAGCAGCAACGTCACCGCCGCGACGACCGTCCGCAGGTCGGGGACGTCCCGCTGCAGCTCCACCTCGGGGACGATCGACCCCACCCACACGCCCTCCGACAGCGGCACCGCCGACGGCTCGATCGCCCCCCACCAGACCTCCCCGCCGCTCGTGAACGCGTACACCTCGGACGCGACGTCGGCCCGCGACGCGAGGAAGTCGCGCACCGGCCCGCCCAGCTCCTCCGCCGACCGCAGCACCGTCCGCTCGACGGACTCCGGGTCGTCGAAGCGCGGGTCCGCCGGCAGCCCGAGCACGGCGACGCCCACCGGGTCCGCCGGATCCCCGCGGAGCACGAAGGCCTTCGCGCGCCGTCCCTCCGTGAGCCCCATCGTGAAGCGCGAGATGTCCGTGAGCAGCAGGTCGATCGCGACGATCGCGCGCCGTCCGCTCGTCGTCGGCACGAGCACGCTCACCGTGATGCCCGGCTCCTGCGTCGTGAAGAAGCGGTAGGGCGTCGTCCAGAAGAGGCGGTCCTCGAAGGGCGCGTCCGTCCCCACCCGCGATGCACGCTCGCGCGCGCCGACGTGCCACGGACGCGTGACCGGGTCGTAGTCGAGGTCGACGCGCTCCCCGGGCGGCGGCTCCGCGCCGTGCGACCACGCGCGCCGGAGCACGGTCCCGTCGGACTCCTCCGGGCGCAGGATGCGGCTCGCCCAGCCGTCGTCGGTCGCGAGCAGCATGAACTCGCCGCCCTCCTCGTACCCCACCATCGCGGACGAGATCTGCGGGAGCGCGTCGAGCGTCGCCGTGAGGATCGGGTCGAGCACCGCCGGATCCAGCCCGTCGAAGACGCCCGACTCCGCGCGCAGCGAGAGCTCGCGCAGCGCGTGCGTGATGGGCGTCACGAAGCCCTCGAGGCGCGCCTCGGTGTTCGCCATGACGCGCCGCGTGAGCTGGTCCGAGAGCGTCTCCACGGCGCGCGCCACGGCGACGTTCGCGGCGACCCACAGGACCGCGCCGAGCAGGAGCACGACCGCCACGAGGTTGGCGGTGAGGCTCGTGCGGAAGCGACGGAGGCGACGTCCGGCCATGGTGCGCGGGTATCCTCCGGGGCGGCTCCCGGCGCGGGACGTGCCGCGCCGCGCGCAGGATGCCACAGCCGCGACTCCCCCGGACAGCCCGTCGCATGACGACCCCGCGCGCCCCCGACGACCACGCTGCGAGCGCGCCCGCGCGCGTCGCCGGGACGTCGGGGCGCGTCGACGTCGGGCCGCCCGCCGACGACCGCCCGCCGAACCCCGTCGTCGTCATCCCGGGGCTGCTCGGCAGCCGGCTCGTCGTGCCGGGCACGTCGCGCTCCGTGTGGGGCGACTTCGAGGCGGACGCCGTCGACCCGCGCACCGCCGAGGGCGCCGAGCTGTTCGCGTTCCCCATGGCGGAGGGCCGGCCGCTCCGCGAGCTGCACCCGGCGAGCGAGGTCGACGGCACGCTCGGCCACGTGCGCGGCTCGGTCGCGGGCCTCGCGGTCAAGGTGCGCGTGTACAGCGAGGTGCTCGGCGGGCTCGGCGTCGGCAGCTTCGGCGGGAGCTTCGCGCACGGCGCGGGCGCCGCCGACCACGCGTTCGAGTTCGCGTACGACTTCCGCCGCAGCATCGACGAGCTCGCGTGCGCGCTCGAGGCGTTCCTGCGGCGCGCCGCGCGCCTCGTGCAGCTGCAGCGCGGCGACCACCGGCCCGTGCGCTTCGACGTCGTCGCGCACAGCCAGGGCGGGCTCGTGCTGCGCTACCTGCTGCGCTACGGCGGACGGCTGCTCCCGCTCGACGGGCTGCCGCGCCCGACCTGGGACGGCGCCGACCTCGTCGAGACGGCGGTCGTCGTCGGCACGCCGAGCGGCGGCGCGGCCGTCGCGTACGACCGCCTCGTGCGCGGCGTGCCCGGCAACCCCGTGCACCGCGCGTACGGCCCCGAGCTCATGGGGAGCTTCCCGTCCGGCTACCAGTTGCTCCCGCGCGCGCGGCACGGACCCGTCGCGCCCGAGCCCGGCCTGCCCGACGACGGCCTCGCCCCGGAGTTCTGGCTCGCGCGCGACGTGGGCCTCGCGTGCACCGCGCTCGCCGAGCGGCGCGCGCACCTGCTGCCCGGCGTCGAGGGCGACGCGCGCCGCGCGCAGGTCGCCGAGGACCACCTGCGCAAGTGCCTCGCGAACGCCGCCGCCTTCCAGGCCGCGATGGACCGGCCCATGCCGCCCAAGCCGCCGCACCTCCGCATGCACCTCTTCCTGGGCGAGGGCCAGGCGACGGCCGCGCGCGTCGCCGTGCCGCGCGGCGCCCGCGGCGCGAAGGTCGTCGCCCGCGCGCCGGGCGACGGCACGGTGCTGCGCCGCTCCGCGCTGCTCGACGAGCGTGGGGACGGGGAGGCCGACGAGGCCGTCGACTCCCCCATCCCGTGGGACGGCGTGACCCGCCTGCGCAGCGGCCACGTGAAGATCATGAGCGACCCGGGGCTGCTCGCGCGGCTGCCGGACCTGCTGCGTCGACCGGCAAGGTGATGAGCCGTCGGGCGGACCGCCCGCCGACGATCACCCGTCCTCGTCGTCGTCGTCCGTGGCCGCCTCGAGGATCGCCGTGCCCGTGTTCGCCGCGGCCTCGGCGCCGGCCGTGCTCTTCACCTCGACCTTCTTGAAGAGCTGGTTCTCGTCGAGGACGAGCACGAGATCCCCGTCGGCGAAGAGCATGCGCGAGATGTTCACGACGAGGACGCGCCACGCGTCCACCGCCGCGAGCGGCTTCAGCTCTCCGGATCGGCGCCCCACGCCGGGGATGTTCATGTCGAACGACCCCGTGTAGGTCACCCGGCGGTTCACGACCATCCCCTCCGGCGACGCGATGCCGCGCGGGCCCTCGCCCACCTCGAGGGTCGTCCCGCAGGCGACCGACAGCACGGCGAGCATCAGCGCGCAGAGCAGCGAACGGTTCCGGTTCATCGTGGACTCTCCGTGCGGTCGTCGAGGGCGATCACGATCCATGCGGACTGCGCGTCCGCCGCGAGCTCCGGCACGACCTTCCCGCCGATCGTCAACCGCACCATCTTGTCCGGCACGCGGAAGCGGTGGCCCTTGATGAGCGCGCGCGTGTCCTTGATCTCCTGGCGGAGGATCCGGATCTCCTCGACCGCGCCCGGGTCCTGGATGGGCTTCGTGAGCGCGACCTCGGCCGCCGTGAGCGTGCGCTCGAGGCGCTTCAGGTAGTCGACGAGCTGCCGGTGTCGCGCCTTGTAGTCGGCGAGCTCTTGCGGGAGCGGCTGCGTCTGCCGGTCGGCGACGCCCACGAGCTCCGGGAAGTCCTGGGCGAGGAACCCGGCCGCCGCGGTGTACAGCCCCACCGTCGCGATGACGGCCTCCGAGACCTTGTCCTCGGCGCCCCCGCTGAAGCCGGTGAGCCGCCCGTTCTTGTCCACCTCGATCGAGACGTGGGTGTCCGAGAACCAGTCGCCCTCGACGCCCACCTCATAGACGTCGGCCGGCTTCATGGACTGGGCGAGCACGAGCTCGAACTCTCCCGCGGAGACGTCGCCCTTCACCCGGACGAAGACCTCGAACACGGGACGCTGGAGGACGTAGCGGACGCCCTCGGTGGGGTCGGTCGTCGGGTCGACGCGCTTGACCGTGACGGGCAACGAGCAGGCCGTCGCGCACAGGAGGACGAGGACGACGCGGCCGAGGGCCGGCGAGGGGCGCATGCTCTTCTCCTTCGTGGTCCGCCGCGTACCGCCCGGGGTGGTCCCCGGGCGTCGATCCGTGAGCGGATCTCCCGCTCCGGAGCGCGATCCGCGGGGCACGGCGGACAACGAAATCCGGTCGGTCCCCCGATCGCCGCGCCCCGTGATACGTTCGGCGCTTCGTCGGTCCGGGCACCGACGGCGGCCGGGACTCGACGGGAGAGACGGCCGCAGCGCACGGGCACCGCCCACGCCCCCCAGGGATCCCCACCATGAGTCGTCGTGCCGCCTCCCTCGTCCGCCGTCCGTTCGTCGGCGCCCTCGTCCTCCCCGCCCTCGCCGCGCTCGCCGCGCCCGCCGGCGCGCAGGTCGCCTCCGCGCTGCTCACCGAGGGCGGCGCGATCCCCGGCGCCGGCGGCGCCACCGCGAGCTCGCTCAACAACACCGCCGTGAACCACGCCGGCGGCTACGCCTGCTCGACCACCTCGAGCGACGGCCTCACCCGCGTGTGGGGCAGCGCCGACGGCGGCGCGGGCGGCGTGCTGCGCGTCGAGTCGACGATCGGCGACCTCGAGCAGACGTCGTTCGAGAGCTTCTACGGGATCGGCAACGGCGGCGAGGTCTCCTACGGCGCGACCTGCAACAACACGTCGACCCTGGCCACCGGCCTCGACACCGTCTGGCTCGACGACATGCCCGTCGCCGTCGAGGAGGACCCGGTGACCTCGCTGCCCGGCCAGTTCTGGACCTTCGCGAGCCGCCCGGGCGTCACCGGCGACGGCGTGCCGTACTGGGTCGGCGGCATCAGCGACACGTCCGGCGGCGGCACGCAGCTGCGCGGCCTCTTCAAGGGCACGGACGCGACCGTCGTCTACCTCGCCGGCGACAGCGTGCCCGAGGTGCCGTTCGACCTGTCGACGACGGGCTCGACGATCGACTTCGACTACCGCTTCTCCGAGCTCGGCAACCGTCACATCGTGCCCGCGCTCATCGACAGCGGCTCGTCGCTCAACGACGCCGTGCTGCTCAAGGACGGCGAGGGCCTCGTGCTCGGCGGCGCGCTCGTGCGCGAGGGCTCGGCCGTGCCGGCGTCCATCGGCGGGCTCCCCGGCGAGGCCTGGTCCGTCTTCGACTACGTGGGCGTCACCGAGGACGACGAGTGGTTCTTCACGGCCGACACGAACGCCGCGACGTCGTCGGACGAGGTCATCGTCGTGAACGGGCTCATCCAGCACCGCGAGGGCGACACGCTCGACGGCTTCGTGCTGAGCGGCGCGATGGAGGGCGCGTACATGAACGCCGACGGCGACCTCGCCTTCGTGTGGGACGTCGACGACCCGATGCTCGGCAACGTCGAGGCGCTCTACGCGGGCGGCCGGCTCATCCTCAAGGAGGGCGACGAGGTGGACCTCGACGGCGACGGCTTCGTCGACGCCGGCGCGGTCGTGGCCGGCTTCACGGGCATCAGCACGCTCACGCTCGGCGACCGGCTCCCCGACGGCACGATGAACGTCTACTTCACCGCCGACATCGACACGATGGGCACGACGTCGACGCTCGACGACACCGAGGGCTTCTTCTGCGTCAACGTCCCGTCGAGCGCGTGGACCGACCAGGGCTCAGCGCTCGCGGGCGTCACCGGCGACCCGGAGCTCATCGGCATCGGCAACCTCTTCGTCGGCTCGGACAACGTGCTCGTGCTCACGAACGCCGCGCCGTCGAAGCTCTGCGCGGTGTTCGCGTCGACGTCCGCGTCGCCCGTGCCCGTCGCGGGCGGCACGCTCGTCCCGGGCCCGTTCCTCGTGATCCGCTTCTTCGGCACGACCGCGCTCGGCACGCTCACGCTGCCCTTCGAGATGCCCGCCGGTCTCACCGGCTCGCTCTGGGCGCAGATCGCCATCGACGACACCGCGGCGGTGCAGGACATCGCCTTCTCGAACGCGGTGGAGGGCGTCATCCCCTGACGCGCTCGTCCGCGCCGGACGTCCGCCGCGCCCCGTGCGGGTCGGCGGCGTCCGGCGCGGCGCGCGGGAACGGCGCCCGCGCGAGCGACCCTCGGGGTACGCTGGGCCTCCCGAAGGCGTCCCGTTCCCCGACCCGGACCCCGCCCATGCCCGCGCTCCGTCCCGCGCTCCTCGCGCTCCCGCTCGCCCTCGCCGCCGCGCCCGCGCTCTCCGCGCAGACCACCGTCGTGAACGTCGAGGTCGACTGGTTCACCGCCGGTGACCACGACCACGGGCCCGCCGCCTGCGAGCTGGACGGTGTCGTGCAGGCCTTCGCGCGGCGCGGCGTCACGCTCAACATCGAGCTCAGCGACTCCATCCCCGAGACCGCCGCGCTCGAGTTCATCGACGGCGACTTCGGCGGCGGCGAGTGGGCGACCATCGAGTCGACGTACCGCGACCACCCCGCGGGCACCGGCTGGCACTACGGCGTGTTCATCCACCAGTACGAGTTCGGCGGCTCCCCCACGACGAGCTCCGGCCTCGGCGAGCTCTTCGGCGACGAGTTCATGGTGAGCCTCGGCGCGTGGCCCGGGCAGGTCGGCACGCCCTTCGACCGCGCCGGCACCTTCATGCACGAGCTCGGCCACAACCTCGGGCTCACGCACTCCGGCGACCAGTTCGGATCGCTCGTCGCGCAGTACAAGCCGAACCTGCCGAGCGTCATGGCGTACCGCTACCAGACGCGCGGCGTCGCGGCGCAGATGGAGTGCGAGGGCCTCGTGCCCGCCGGGCACCCGTTCCACCAGCTCGACTACTCCGCGGCGCACGCGTGCACGCTCGACGTCGACGAGACGGCGCTCGACGAGTCGGAGGGCATCGGCTACGGCGCGGTCGACTGGAACTGCGACGGCGACACGGACGACCTCGTCGCGGTCGACCTGAGCAGCCAGCGCGACTGGTGCACGTCGTCCGGCACGCAGAGCGACATCACGGACTTCGACGAGTGGGCCAACATCATCAGCGTCGCCGACGCGCCGGTCTCCGACGCCGTGACGCGCGTCGTGACCTGCACGACGCGCGAGGAGTCGGACCTCATCGACGCGTTCTTCGGGAGCTGCACCGAGCCCGACCCGTGCGCGGCGGACCCGGCCCCGCCGCACACCTGCTGGCTCGACGCGGGCGGCGGCTCGCCGGGCGCCGCGGGCACGCCGGAGCTCTCGGGCGTCGGCGCGCTCTTCACGGGGCAGCCGTTCGCGATCTCCCTCGACGCCGCGCCGCCGAGCGCCCTGCTCCTCGCGTGGCTCGCACCGGACTCCACGCCCTTCGCGCTCGCGGGCGGCACGATGCACGTCTTCCCGTACACGGCGCAGCTGCTCTACGCCGCGACGCCCGCCGGCACCCTCGACCTCGCGACGACCTGGCCCGCGAGCCTGCCGTCCGGCTTCGAGGTCTGGATCCAGTTCCTCGTGCAGGACGCGTCGGTCCCCGACGGCTTCACGCTCTCGAACGCGCTGCACGCGGGCGCGGAGTGAGCGGGACGACCGCGAGCATCGTCGCGGCCGTCGTCCTCGCCGGCTGCGTGCGCGGCAGCGAGGCTTCTCCCGAGGACTGGCCCGTCGTCGTGCGGATCGCCGACGACCCGACGATCGACGTGACGCTCCCCGAGGCGTCGGCGCGCGTCGCGCGGCCGGATCCCGGGCGGCTCGTCGTCGAGTTCCTCGACGCCGAGCCGAAGGTGACGTGGGCGCGTTGGGCGCTCCTGCTCGACGTCGTCGAGGTCGACGGACCGACGGCGGCGCCCCGCGTGCTCGCGCACTTCCGGCCGGACGAGACGTTCCCCGACACCGTGCCGCGCTGGAGCGTGCCGCTCGAGGGCGAGATCGTCATCGATCGCGCGCGGCTCGACGACGGCCGGCTGCGCGCCTCCTTCGACGTGGACGTCTCCGTCGAACGGCTGCGCGGTCGGGTCGACGTCCCGCTCGATGCGGCGCACGCCCTGCCGGACGCGGACGTGGACGTCCTGCTGCAGCAACTCGCGCCGCCGTCCCTGCCGCCGCGCGAGCCGACCGACGAGGACGTCCGCGCGGTGATCCTCGCCGTCCTCGAGCGGGGCAGCGCCCTCGAGCCGACGGAACGCGCGCTCTTCCGGCGCACGACCGCCGGCCTGAGCTGGTTCGTCGGCGACCACGACTGGCGTCGTGTGCACGGCCTGCGGCCCGGGCTCTCGACGGCGACCGTCGAGGCCGCCGCGGCGGACGCCGAGGACCACCCGGAGTGGCTCGGCGAGCTGGGCGTCGGGTTCATCGACGACGCGACCTGGGACGCGCACTTCGAGGGGCGCAGTCGGGAAGAGGGCTGGGACGCCGTGCGGCGCGGGCCGCCGGAGTGCACCGTCGTCGTGTCGATCTCGAAGCCGGTCTTCAGCGACGACGGCCGTCAGGCGCTCGTGAGCGTCGCCGAGTCGCGGCACGTGCTCTGGGCCGACGGCGCCGTCTGGCTGGTCGAGTACGAGGCCGGCACCTGGCGCGCCACGCTGGTGCTCGCGTCCTGGGTCTCCTGAGCCGGAGCGCGGGTCCTCGCACCCCTACCGCAGCGGCTCCATCCGCACCTCGATCACCTCGCCGGTCGCCGACGGCCACAGGTCCTGCCTGGTCCACTCGCGGTAGCCCGCGGCGCGGATCGTGAGCGCGTAGGCGCCCTCCGGCAGGTCGTCGACGAGGAGCCGGCCGTCCTCGAGCGGGTTCCCGCCCATCTGGTGCAGCTGCTCGCCGCGCAGCTCCCACGGGGCCTCGGCGACGGGCTCGCCCGTGCGCGCGTCGACGACCCGCGCCTCGATCACGCGCGCCGGCGCGAGCACGACCTGCAGCGCGCGGTCGCCCGGCTGGACCTCGAGCCGCTCGGCGCGGTGCCGCGGCGCCGTCGCGACGAGCACGTACGGCCGGTCGTCGAGCCCCGCGAAGTCGAAGGCGCCGTCCCGCGTCGCGTGCCCCGCGAGGCCGGACGCGACGTGCTGCGACTTCATGCGCCGGTAGAGGTCGGCCCACTGCGGGTGGCCCGCCGCGGAGCCGTCGGCGTCGTCCGGGTCGTCGAGCGCGACGCGCGCGTCCGCGACCGGCCGGCCCTGGAGGTCGACGACCGTGCCGCGCACCGCGAGCCCCGTGCCGAGCACGAGGTCGACGGCGCGCCGCTCGCCCGCGGCGACGACGAGCTCGCGCGTCTCCGCCTGCCAGCCCGGCTGCGAGGGCGTCGTCGCGACGAGCCGGATCGGGCCCGGCGGCAGCCCGCCGATCGCGTAGGTCCCGTCGGCCGCGGACTCCGCCGCGCCGACGCGCGACGACACGCGGCCCGTCCCGTCGACGGAGACCTGCGCCGCGAAGCCGCGCACCGTCGACTCCGCCTGCCGCCCGCGCTCGAAGGTCCACGTCTCCTCGCGGACGGCCTCGACGCGCACGCCGGCGAGCGCCGCGCCGCTCCCGTCGCGCGCGACCCCCGTGATGCCCGCGCCCTCCGGTAGGTCGACGTCGAGGCGCGTCGCCTCCCCCGAGCGCACGACGACGTCGCGCAGCCAGACGCGCGCGGTCGTGTGCAGGTCGAGGTCCGCGGGCGCCGTGTCGTCGACGTAGCCCAGCGCGCGGAGGACGGCGACCTCGTCTACGTCCCGCGGCGGTGGCCCCGCGAGGACGAGGTAGGTGCCCTCCGGCACGCCGTCGATGCGGTAGCGACCCTCGGCGTCCGCGTTCGCGCGCAGCGTCTCCGGCACCCGGCCGAAGCCGCGCGGCTGGAGCTCGAGCAGCACCTCGACGGGCATCCCCTCGACGCCGCGGCCCGGCGTCGCGCGCAACCAGCCCTCGATGGACCCGGCCGCGTGCAGCTCGAACGCGAGCGGCGGCGCGACGCGCACGTCCGGGAAGAGGAAGGCCGGCAGCGACTCCTCCGCGTGACCGGGCGCGCGCGCGACGACCCGCACCTGGTCCGGCCGGCCGCCGGGCGCGACGTCCTTCACGCGGAACAGTCCGCCCGACCCGCACGGCGTCCGCTCGCCCGCGACGACGACGCCCGCGCCGGGGATCGGGTCGCCGCGCGGCGACGTCACCGAGCCGTGCACGATCCAGCCCGTGTCGACGACGAGCTCGAGGTCCGTGAGGTCGCCCTCCGTCTCGGGCAGCGGCACGACGACCCAGCGGCGCGGCAGGCCGAGGTTGATCGTGCGGTCGCCGGGGAGCGCGCGGAACGAGAACGTGCCGTCGGCGTCGTCGGTCGTCGTCTCCTCGGCGCCGGACGCGAGGCGCCGTCCGGTCACGGGCGAGCGGTCCGCGAGGCGCAGGACGCGGCCGGAGAGCGTGCGCGTCGGCGTGCCGTCGGCGAGCACCTTGCGCGGCGTGTCCTCCGGCGTCGGCGCGCCGGGTACGCCGCCGCCCGTGAACTCGAGCGGCTCGGCCTCCGCCCCCTCGAACTCCGGGAGCGCCATGGCCTCGGGGCGCTCGTCCTCGCGCGTCGCGACGACCGCGGCGCCGCCGCCCGCGTCGGGCTCCTCGTCGAGGAAGAGCACGACGCCCACGACGGCGAGCACCGCGATGAGCAGGCCGGCGGCGAGGACGATCGTCGAGCGCATGGAGGACTCCGGTCGCGGGCGGTCAGCGTAGTCGACGGGACGGCGCGTTGTCGCGGGGGGGCGGTCTCAGCCGTCGGGGTCCCTCACGAGCACCTCGTGCGGCGGCGCGTCGGGGGCGTGCGGCACGAGGCCGGCACCGATCCACGGCTCGCGGTCGCGGATCTCGAGCTCGACGCGAAAGCCCTCGTCCGGGAGGTCGCCGATCACGAGCAGGCCGTCGTCGTCGGCGGGGGACGCGCCGGACAGCTCGGTGAGCGGTCCCCGGACGCGCCACGTCACGAAGGGACGCTCCAGCGGCCGCGAGGTGAGCGCATCGAGAAGCCGGAAGGCGAGCACGCGCTCCGGCCGGAGCACGACGCGTCGCGGCGCGGGGTCCGGGCGCACGTCCGAGAGGAGCACCGAGCGTCGTCCGGACGCCGCGACGACGAGGTCGTGCGGCCGGTCCTCGTCGACCCCGGAGAAGGTGAAGCGCCCGGCGTCGTCGACGCGCAGCCCGGTGCTCCCCGCGGTCATCATCGCGCGCAACCTGCGTCGCGGCACGGGGCGCGGACCCGCTCCGCCGTCCGGCGCCTCGTCGTCCGCGGGCACGAGGAGGACGCGCGCGTCGGCCGCCGGGCCCGCCTGCTCGTCGACGACCTCGACGAGCACTTCCGGACCCGCGCCGATCACGAGCCCGACGACGGCGTCCCCGTCCTCCGGCACCTCGACGGCCCGCACGACGCGAGCCGACGCGCCGCGCCGGCTCGTCTCCGCCTCGAGGCGCACCGGCCCCGGCGGGACGTCGTCGACGCGGAAGCGCCCGTTCGCGTCGGACGCGCCGCGGCCCGCGATCCGCGTCGCGTGGAGCACGCCCTCCCCGTCGACGAAGAGGTCGCTCGCGGAGCCGCGGGCCGGGCCGCCGACGGGCCACGCGCGCTCGGTCCACACCTTGATCGCGACGTCGTCGAGCGGCGCGCCCGCGGTGTCCGTCACGTGCCCGGTGACGGCGCCGACCGCCGGCAGCGCGACGTCCAGGCGCGTCGTCCCGTGCGCGCTCACGACCGCGGGGCCCGCGAGCACGCGCGCGAGGGTCGGCCCCTCCGCGTCCGACCGCTCGCGGGTCCCGTGGTACTCGTCCCAGAGCGACGGCCCGACCTCGAGCACGTGCACGCCGGGGGCGACGCCGTCGAGCCGGTAGTTCCCCTGCGCATCGGTCTCCGCCGGGTCGCGTACGCCGCCCGTCGGCCCCGTGACGTCGACGTGGAGCACGGGCCGGACCGACAGGCCCGCGCGCGGCGCGCCGTCGGGGCCGGTGACCGTCCCGACGATCGCGCCCGTCGACGCGAGCACGAAGCGCAGGTCCCTCACGACGCGCTCGCGATCGGGCAGCGGGACGTCGCTCCACGCGTCGACGAACCACGGCGACAGGACCTCGATGCGCACGCGCGAGGCCTTGCGGTTGGCGTAGCGGGCGTCGAGGTCCGGAACGTCGCGCAGCACGAAGGAGCCGTCCGCGGCGGTGACGTCCTCGCGCATGCGCGCCATGCGGACCGTCGCCCCCTCGACCGGCGCGCCCGACGCGTCGACGACGTGGCCCGCCAGCGTCCAGCCGCTGTCCACGACGACGTCGCCGAGGTCGAGGTCGTCGGCGCCGGGCGTGATCGGGACGAGGCGCTCGCTGAACGGCGCGTAGGCGACGAGCAGCTCGACCTCGTCCGGCGCCGCGCGGAGCGCGAACCGGCCGTCGGCGTCGGTGCGCGCCGAGCCCTCCTCCGTCATGACGTCCACGTCCGCGAGCGGTCCGAGGTCGGCGAGGCGGAGCAGGCGGCCCGTGACGCGACGCGGCTCCGTGGTGAGCACGCCGTGGGCCACGACGCGTCCCGCCGCGGGCGCGGGCGGCGTCGCCGCGAGCGGCGCCGGCTCCTCGGCGCTCGCGCGCGGCAGCTCCGTCGACGCGGGCGGCGGGAGCTCCTCGTGCGGCACGTCCGCGCGCGGCGTCCCGTCGACGACGGCCGCGGCGCCCCCGTCGGGCGCGTCGTCCGCGAGGAGCGTCCACGCGGCGAGCGCGACGACGAGCGCCGCGAACACGACGGCGAAGCGGGAGCGCGTCACGGGACCTCCGGCTCGAGGAACACGTCGCGCGGCACGTCGTCCGCGGGGTGCGGGCGCAACCCGTCGAGGCGCACCTCGCGGTAGCCCGGGACGTCGAACGTCACGGTGAAGCGCTCGTCGGGCAGGTCGTCGAGGACGAACAGCCCGTCGCGGTCGTTCCTCCGGTCGTGCAGCTCGAACGAGCCGATGAGGCCGATGCCCACGCGCGCGGGCACCGGCCGGCCGGTCCGCGCGTCGAGCAGCCGGAACGCGAGCACCTGCGCCGGGTCGAGCACGACGCGCACCGGCACGGGCGACGGCCGCACGCGGAGCAGCCGCGCGCGGTGTCGCGGCGCGCCGACTCCGAGCACCCACTCGCGGTCCTCGACGTCCGTGAACGTCACGTGCCCGTACCCGTCCGTGTCGTCGCCCGTCTCGCCCGCGGTGAGCTCGAGCTTCAGCGCGGCCGCCTCGATGGTGTCGAACTCGCGGTCCGTGCCGTCCAGCTCCTCCGGGCGGACGAGCTCCGCGACGGCGTCGCCCAGCGGTCGCCCCGCGTGATCGACGACCTCCACGCGGACCAGGTGTCGCGCCGCGAACACCGGGTCCCAGGTGGCGGTCGCGCCCTCGTCCACGAAGACCTGCTCGGAGAGATCCGGCACGCCCCAGTGCCGGCTCGACGACGCGACGACCTCCCAGGGCCCGGGGGCAAGCGGCCCGAGGACGTAGCGCCCCTCGTCGTCGGTGAACGTCGAGGGCGCATGGGTCCGCACGACGAGGTCGCCGTCCCCCTCGACGCGCGCCCAGCCGTCGGTGACGGCCGCGGAGGAACCGGATCGCCCGGCGACCGGCCAGGCCGCCTCGAGCCACGCGCTCATGCGGACACCCTCGATCGGGTCGCCGTGTGCGTCGCGCGCCGTGCCGACGACGACGCCGCCCGCCGGGAGCGCGATGTCGCGGCGGGTCGCCGTCCCCACGACGACCTCGACGTCGGGCACCCAGGTCCAGGGCGCGCCGTGCAGGTCGCGCGACGGCTCCCGCCCTCCGTGTCCGGCCGCCGCGTCCTGCATGCGCGCGACCGACGGCGGCATCCCGACTCCGAGCACCCAGGTGCCCGGCGGCACGCCGTCGAACCGGTAGCTGCCGCCGGGGCCGACCGACGTGTCGGTCACGGTGCCCGGGTCGGGCCGGACGAGTTCCCCGCCCGACGCGACGCGCAGCGACAGCTCCACGGCGAGCCCCTCGACGGTCACGCCGGACGGCGCGCTCACGCGCCCCTCCACCACCGAGCCGCGCGGCAACACGATCTCCACGGGCGGCGCAGTCCGCTCGTCGGAGCGGAGCGCGACGCGCTCCTCCGCGGCCGCGTGGTCGCCCGCCGTGACCCGGAGCGCGATGCTGCCACCGCGGCGACGTCCGGCGCGGGCCGCGCCGAAGTGTCGCACCGGCGTCGAGGCGGGCGCCACGTCGACGATCCGGAACACGCCCGCCTCGTCGCACACGGTCCGGCCGGCCAGGGTTGTCACCACCGCACCGGCGACCGGGGCGCCCTCCGGCTCGCGCACGACGCCCTCGACGACCCACCCGCTGTCCACGACGAGGTCGAGGTCGTCGTGGTCGAGGCCGTCGGGCGGCAGCCGGACCTCCGCATCGACGACCGTGCCTGTGACGAGCAGCTCGCGCTCGTCGACCAGCGTGGCGATCGCGAAGCGTCCGTCGACGTCGGTGAAGACCTCCTCTGCGAGAGAGGAGATCCGCACGCCCGCGAGCGGCGAGTCGTCGGCGAGGCGTCGCATGCGACCTGACACGCGGCGCGTCGGACCGAGGGTCGCCGCGAGGAGCGCATCGGACGGGCGGGATCTCGCGGGTTCCGGCGCGGCGTCCGGGCCCAGCGGCGCGGGTGCGGAGCCCGCGAGCTCGGGCAGCGACGTGCCGCCGCCCGCCGGATCGTCGACGACCTCCACGACCGGCACGCCGGCCGCGCCGCCGTCCGCGTCGTCGGCGAGCGACACTCCCACCACGACGAGTGCGACGCCGACGAGCAGCGTCACGAGTCCGGTGGTCCGTCGCATCGGGGGCTCCTCTCCGTGTTGTCGACCAGCCTACACGGCACCACCCCGCGCGGACGTCGGCGGCCGAGCTCCGCCGGCCCCGCCCGCCCCCCTACCGCGCGAGCACCCACTCCAGCGCCGGGTCGCGCTGCGCCATCGCGTCCTCGACCGTCGGCGTGGCGAGGACGTCCGGCTCGAGCGTCGCGACGTCGCCGCCGTGGCGGTCGTCGTGGAAGACCGTCGAGTAGGAGACGCCGAGCCCGCTGTTCGGGAGCCGGAAGCCGCGCACCTCGCCCCAGCTGTCGGGCTTGCCGCCCGTGGGCTCGCCGACGAGGGTCGCCGACGTCTGCGCGGCGAACGCGCTCGCGATGCCGATGCCCGACGAGAAGGTCGCGCGGTCGACGAACACGAAGAGCCGGTCCGGTCGGTCGAGCGCCGGCCGCTCCCGCACGCCGGGCAGGAACCACCAGAGGAACGGGAAGGACGTGCCGCCCGTGTTCCCGCGCAGGTCGACGACGAGGCGCAGGCCGGGGTCCGCGTCGAGCCGCGCGAGGACGTCGTGCGTGAACGCGCGCAGCCCGAGGTCCCAGGTGCAACGCGCGTAGCGCACGTAGAGCACGTCGTCGAGCTGCGCGCTCCAGAAGTTTCCCGGCCGCCGCGCGACGAGCGGCGCGCCGGTCACGACGCGCGTGAACGCGAGGCCCGCGCGCGCCGGCACGGCGTCGAGCACGACCGCCTCGCGCGAGCCGTCCGCCGCCTCGAGCAGGAGCGGCACGGACGTCGCGTCCGACAGGAGGCCCAGCGTCGCGAGCACGCTCGACCGCGTGAGCAGGATCGGGCTCCTGTAGCGGAACCACGCGTCGTTCTCGTGCGCGAGGAGCGGGCGCAGCGCGTCGGCGACCTCGTCGACGGGCGTCCCGTCGAAGGCGACGACCCGCCGGCCCGCGAGCGCGAGGCGGTCCTCGGTGACGAGCGAGACGTGGAGGTCGTCGCCGTACCAGTGCACGGCGATCGGGAGCTGGAGGTCGTCCTCCTCCCACCACGGCGCGCACTCGGTGTGCGCGTCGCCGACGGCGGCGACGAAGCGCGCGACCTCGATGCGCAGCTCGGCGTCGCTGCGCGCGGGCACCGACGCGACGAGCTCCTCGAGCCGGCGCTCGTAGAGCTCGCGCGGCTGCGTGTGGAAGGCATCGCCGTGCAGGCGCGCGAGCTCGCGGCCCAGGTAGCGGAGGTCCTGCGTCCAGCGCCCGTCGCGGTCGGCCGCCGGCGCGGGCGGCGCGGCGGGCAGCGGGTAGGACACCCAGCCCGAGCCCGCGATGACGCCCGCCCCCGCCGCGACGAGCAGGCCGACGACGCACGCGACCCGCGTCGCGACGCGGAGCGCCGGCCGCGCGAGCAGCCCGGGCGACGCGAGGCCCAGCACGCCGAGCACGACGCACCACGGCGCCCACGGCGCGCGCCCGTGCAGGAGCACGCCGCACGCGAGCGCGACGAGGGATGCGACGAGCACGAGCCGTCGCCCGCCCCGCCGCTCCGGCGGCACGACGAGCAGCCGCGCCGTCACGACGAGCTGCGCGAGCACGAACCACGTCACGGGCTCCCGCGCCGCCCCGCCGAACGACTCGTCCCCCACGACGTCGACGACGACCCGCGCGGCGGTCCACGCGATCCACACCGTCGCGGACCACCGGGCGATCCACCCGAGACCGCCGACCAGCCGGCCCACGGCACCGTTCACGGTATCGGCACGGCGCGATCGGGAACGGAGCGAGGTCGACACGCCGTCGGTTTGTAGCGGAGCCCCGCGCGCGGGGGCAAGGTGCCGGGCCAGGGAGTCCCCGCCCGCGTCCCCGTGGCCCGTCCGCGGAGCCCGTGCACCTCCCCCGCAGGCCGTGCACCTCCACGCGGGCCGTGCACCTCCACGCGGGCCGTGCACCTGCACGTCGGCCGTTCACCTTCACGTGGGCCGTGCACCTCCACGTCGGCCCTGCACGTCCAGGTCCACGTGCACGTCCACGTACACGTCCACGTGCACGTTCACGTGCACGTTCACGTGAGTATCCTGTCCCTGCTAGACTCCGCGTTCGTCCGGGAGACCCGAACATGCCCGCCGGCTACTCCGGCACGCCGCTCGCGAAGAAGCTCGGGATCCGCCCGGGATCGCGCGTGTGTCCCCGCGGCGCTCCCGTCGACTACGCGACGCTCGTCGCGCCGCTGCCCGGCGACGTCACGCTGTCGCCCCGCCTCGCGAAGGACGTGGACCTCGTGCACCTCTTCACCACGAAGGAGGCGGCGCTGCGTCGCGAGCTGCCGAGGCTCATGGAGCGCATCGTGCCGGACGGGATGATCTGGGTGTCCTGGCCGAAGAAGTCGTCGGGCGTGCCGAGCGAGGTCACGGAGGACACGGTGCGCGCCGTGGCGTTGCCGCTCGGCCTGGTGGACGTCAAGGTGTGCGCGGTCGACGAGACCTGGTCGGGCCTGAAGCTCGTGATCCGCAGGGAGAACCGCCGCTGAGCGCCGCGCCCCCCCACGCCGGCGGCGCCCGTCTCCTCCGGGCGCCGCGGCCCCGCACGCGCCGCGCGTGCCTCGCGCTGCTGTCGGCGCTCGCGGCCTGCGCCGCGCCGGCGCACGAGCACGTCCCGCACGTGACGGCCCAGCGCGGGAACTTCGCGACGGACTCCGTGACGACGGCGGACGGCACGGTCGAGCTGGAGTTCGGGACGCTCAGCCGTCCGAGCTCGGTGACGGACGACATCGTGCAGGTGAAGTACGGCGCCGGCCCGCGCACGGAGCTCTTCGTCCAGAACTTCGTCTACCACACGGAGACGCGGCACGGCCGGACGGACCTGCGCGGGCGCAACGACCTCGAGATCGGCTTCCGGCACCGCTTCTACGAGCGGCCGCGCGCGAACGGCGGCACGTCGTTCGCGGACTCGATCCACGCGATCGGCTGGCAGGTGTTCGTGACGCCCGACGACGGCGACCGGGGCGTCGGCGCGGGGGACGACGCGCTCTTCGTCTCGGGCATCCTGGACGGCACGGCGGAGACGTTCGCGTGGACGCTCTTCTACGAGCTGGGTGTCCTCGACGAGCCCGGGGGCTCCGGGCAGGACCTCCAGCACGCCGCGTCGGTGATCGTGGGGCGCCCGGTGCGCGACGGCGTCGACGCCTACGCCGAACTCTTCGGCTGGGCGACGCACGAGCGGAGCGACTACCCGCTCGCGGCGCAGGTCGGCGTCGCCTGGACGCAGACCGAGCACGTCATCTGGGACCTCGGCGTGCAGACCGGACTCAACGACGACGGCGGGGAGACGCTGCTCGTGGCGGGCGTCACCTGGAACCTCTCGTCGCTCGCGCCGTGAACGGAGGTTCCGCTCGGACCGCCGGGACTGCGATCGCAGGGTCGGTGCGTCTCCGGAGACATCGGAGCCGGCCGTCGGGAGCCCCCGCCCCGCCCCACACTCGCGGCATGAGCACCGTCCGACGTCGCGTCGCCCGCCGGGCGAGTCGGTATCCTGTGCCCCGATGGACCACCCCGTGACCCGCACCCTCCGCCGCCGCGCCGCCCGCGTCCTGCCGCTCCTCGCCGCGGCGCTCCTGCTCGCGCCCCCGGTCGACGCCCAGCGCCGCGGCTGGCCGGACAGCCGGAAGCCGCAGCCGCAGGTCGACGTGCACCCGGACGAGACGGGGCCGGTCTCCGCGCCCGTCGCCGCCGGCGTCGTCACCGTGCGCCTCGTGCCGGACGTCACGCGCTGGGTGCCCGGTCGCACGCACCTGCTCGGCGTGGCCTTCCGCATGACGGAGGGCTGGCACCTCTACTGGCCCGGGCAGAACGACTCGGGCCTGCCCATCGCGCTCGAGCCGGAGACGCCCGCGGGCTTCGTCGTCGGCGAGGCGCAGTGGCCCGCGCCGGTGCGCCACCTCCTCCCGGGCGACCTCGTCGACCACGTCTACCACGACGCGGTGACGCTCCTGCTGCCGGTGCAGGTGCCGGACGACGCGCCGGCCGGCGAGCGCCTCACGCTGCGCGTGGTCGCGGACTGGCTCGTGTGCGCGGAGGCCTGCGTGCCGGGCGCCGCGACGGTCGAGCTCGCGATGGACGTCGCGGGCCCCACGGAGCTGCCGATGCGCAGCGACGACGCGGCCTTCCTCGACGCGGCGCGCGCGCTCGTGCCGACGGAGCTGCCGCCGGGCGTCTCGGTCACCACGGACGACGCGGGGCGCGTCGTGATCCACGCGCCGGCCGCCGAGCGGCTCGCGTTCTACCCGGCCGAGGACGGGTTGCCCGTCGCCGACATCGCCGGGAGCTGCGACGCGGACGGCGAGCGCCTCGTGCTCACGCCCGACGACACGCTGCGCGGCGGCGTCGACGACGCACCGCGTCTGCGCGGCGTGCTCGCGATCTGGCTCGTCGACGACGACGCGCACGACGGCGAGACGACCGACGCGTCCGGTGAAGCGGACGAGGAGCACACGCGTCCTTCCCGTGTCGCTCGCGTCGACATCCCCTACCCCCCGGCGCGCGACGGAGCGGACACCGGCTCCGCGCGCCCGGACCCGGCGCCGAACGGCGGCGCCGATCGTTGAGTCGCACCCTCCCGAAGGAGATCCGAAGATGATGACCCGCAAACAGATGGTCCTCGGCGGCGCCGCGCTCGCGGTGCTCGCCGTCTGCGGCGACCTGCAGGCGCAGGACATCGCCGTCCGCGCCCGCCCCGTGGCGGAGAAGAAGGCCGAGAAGGTCGAGCTCGAGGTCGCCGACTTCGAGCTCAAGGACACCGCCGGCAAGGTCCACAAGCTCAGCGACTACGTCGCCGAGGGCAAGACCGTGATCCTCGAGTGGTTCAACCCGGACTGCCCGTTCGTGCGCGCCCAGCACGACCCGCAGTCCGAGGAGACGCCCAGCCGCATGCAGCAGACGTTCGGCGCGGTCAAGGGCCGTGACGTCGTGTGGCTCGCGATCAACTCGGGCGCCGAGGGCAAGCAGGGCGCCGGCCTCGAGCGCAACAAGGAGGCCGTCGCGGACTGGAAGCTCCCCTACCCCGTGCTCCTCGACATGGACGGTCGCGTCGGCCGCGCGTACGGCGCCGCCACGACGCCGCACATGTTCGTCATCACGCCGAAGGGCAAGCTCGCCTACCAGGGCGCCATCGACGACAGCGGCGGCCGCGGCGAGGTGAAGACCAACTACGTCGTCGCGACGATGAAGGCCCTGCGCGCCGGCGAGGAGGTCGAGGTCACGAAGACCAAGAGCTTCGGCTGCAGCGTGAAGTACGGCAAGGAGGAGATGCGCGGCGAGTGACGTCCGCGCGCGCGGCGCCCACCGGCGTCGCGTGACCTCGTCGCACGAAGCACGGACGCCGGTCCGCGGATCCCCGCGGGCCGGCGTCCTGCGTTCCGGGGGGAGGGCGCCGTCAGCCGGGCGGCGTCGCGTCGCCGTCCACGTCACCGGCGGTCCGCGCCCCCGCCCGGCGTTCGAGCTCGCGCGCGTTCCGCGTCACGTTGTGCTCCGGACCGAAGACCTCCTCGCAGCGCGCGACGAGCAGGGCGTGCAGGCGGCGCGCCTCCTCGACGTCGCCCTCGGCCTCCGCGAGCACGGCGCGGGCGGCGAGGACCTCGTGGAGCACGATGCGGTCGCCGTCCGAGCGGCTCTCGATGTCGTCGAGCTCGGCGGCGAGACCGTCCGTGCGACCGAGCCGCGCGAGGATCTCGACACGCTGCACCCGTCGCGCGAGGACGGCGCGCGGCTTCGGCACGGGCAACGACCGCTCGGCGTCCTGCGCGCGGTCGAGCGCGTCGAGCGCGTCGGCGTAGCGCTCCTGCCGCACGCGGAGGATGGCGATCGCGCGGAGCGCGTTGCCGTGCGCGCGGTGCGCGCGGCGTGAGGTCTGCGTCGCCGTGAGGCGCAGCGCCTCGAGCGCGTGCGCTTCGGCGTCCTGCTCGCGGCCCGCGTCCGCCTCGAGCACCGACATCCACGCGAGGAACGCGGCGCGCGGCGGCGAGATGACGGGGAGGCACGCCTGCACCGACGCGTGCGCGAGCCGGATCGCACGGTCCATGTCGCCGCGCAGCAGCGCGCGGTGCGCCGTCCGCTGCAGGATGAACGGCGTGAGGCGCACGAGGCCCACGACCGCCGCGAGCAGCCAGACGCCGAGGAGCAGCTCACGCGGGATGCGCCGCGGGGCGATCCGCACCGGCTCCTCGCCCCCGACGCTCACGTGCTCGCCGAGCAGCCCCCACGCCTCGTCGAGGTGGTCGAGGTACTCCTCGGCGCGGTCGACCGGCACCGCGTCGCCGCGCGTCTCGTACTCCCACTCGAGGTGCACGCGGTCCGTCGCGTCGACGCGCCGCTCGAAGCGCATCAGGAACGCGGCGTCGTCCACGAAGGAGGTCTCGTCGTCGAGGTCGGCGTCCGCCGGCAGCGCGACGTCCATGCGCACCGCGACGTGCTCCGGGTGCTCGAGCCCGATGGGCATGGCGCGCTGGATCGTGTCGGGCGCGTGCAGCCGGTCGCGGATCTCGAGCGGACGGAAGCGCGCGGACGCGGGCTCGCCGTCGTCCCACAGCCCGTCGATCGCGTAGCGCTCCACGACGACGACCTCGTCCGCGTCACGGTCGTCGCGCAGGGTCGGCGCGCGCACGGAGCGGATGCCGGGGAACTCGTCGGAGTAGTAGTCGAGGTAGTCGGTGCGGACCTCCTCGCGGCTCGCACCGGCGAAGTAGCCGCGGATGACGGACGCCGAGCGGGCCGTCGCGTGCGTCGTCACCGTGAGCGCCGCGACACCGTCGGCGTCGGGCGCCTCGAACGCGTAGTGCACCCGCAGCAGCGGGCCGTCCGTGCGGAGACGGGGCGCGGGCTCGACGTCGGTCGTCCCGGGGCGCAGCACGAGGCCGGCCGTGTCGTACGGCAGCCCCGGCACGCGCCCGCCCTCGAACTCGCGCGTCGGGTCCATCCACCAGACCTCGCCCGCGACCTCCGCGCGCACGACGGCGTGGTCGAACACGAGCGGGCTCGGCAGGCGCTCGGCGACGCGCGGCCCCGTCGCGTGGTCGACGAGCGCCGGCGCGGCCTCGACGCCCAGCTCGCGCAGCAACGTCACGAGCAGCAGCGACTTGTCCTTGCAGTCGCCGAAGCGACGCAGGAGCACCTCCTCGGGCGCGTGCGGCTCGTGGCTGTGCGCGCCCATCTCCAGGCCGAGGTAGCGGATCTCGTCCTGCACGAACCGCAGCGCCTCGACGACCTGCACGCGCGGATCGGGCGAGCTCGCCGCGAAGGTCGCCGCGAGCTCCGAGACGCCGGCCGACGACGCGGCCGCGCGCTCGAAGTGCCCCGCGCCCCATCGCGCGACCTCGCCCCAGTCGCGGTACTCGCTGAGCTGGATCCACGGGTAGGGTTCGTACCAGTACGGCAGGTCGGAGTCCGGCAGCACGGCGGGCGTGTCGCGCGCGATCCACTCGCGCACGACGCGGTCGCCCTCGCGGCGCACGGCGGGCTCGAGGTCCGTGTCGTAGCGGCGCACGGCGAGGTGCCGGTCCGCGGGCATGAGCACGCGGACGCGCAGGAGGCCGTACGCGTGCGGCCCGGCGACCCAGAACGAGTCGGCGTAGCGCCCGCCGAAGATCGGGTTCATGCCGCGCACGGTGTAGGACTGCTCGACGACGTCGCCGACGCGCACGTCGCGCAGCAGGATCGTCGCGGTGACGCTGCCGTCGACGATGCCCGACTCGAGCTCCGTCTCGCGCTGGAGCACCTGGATGTCCGCGGGGTCGAGCACGTCGAGCACCGCGCCGTCCCGGTGGACGCGCACCGCGTGGAACTCGAGCGTCTCGTACTCCGGGTCGAAGTCGACGGTCACGCGCGACGAGCCGTCGACGCCGGCGCGCGACACGATGCGCTCGGCGAAGCGCACCGAGAACTCGAGCTCGTGCGGGCCGCCGACGAGCACCTGCGCGTCGGAGAGCAGCACGGACACGCCGTCCCGCGCGTCGTCCGCGGCGCGCGCCGGGCCACGCGGCAGCGGCAGCTCGTCCACCCACTCCGGCGGCGGCCCGACGGTGACCTCGGGCAGCGGCCCGCGCGGCGCGAAGGCGAGGAACAGGAGGGCGGCGAGGACGGGCAACGGGGAGGCTCGGGGATCGGACGCGGGGACGCATGGTAGCCGGTGACACCCGCGCCCGACGGCTCCCTGGTACGCTACGGCTCGAGCCCCGGGGGAATGACGTCATGCCCACCCGTCCAGCACGCCCGCGCGCCGTGTCCCACCGGGTCGCGGCCGTACTCGCCCTGCTGCTCGCTCCGGCGAGCGCCCAGACGACGTACCTCAAGGCCTCGAACACGGGGTTCGACGACGACTTCGGGACGGCCGTCGCGATGGACGGTGACCTGCTCGCGGTCGGCGCGCCGGGGGAACGGAGCGGCGCGACGCTCGTGGACGGCGACCAGACGGACGACTCCGTGTTCGCGGCGGGCGCGGTCTACGTGTTCGCGCGACACGACGGCGCGTGGCAGCAGGAGGCCTACCTCAAGGCGGCGATCACCTATCCCTACGGCGCCTTCGGCACCGCGGTGGCGCTGTCGGGCGACCGGCTCGCGGTGGGCGCGCCGCGCGACGACACGCAGGTGTCCGAGGCCGGCGCGGTGTACGTGTTCGCGCGGCACGACGGCACGTGGAGCCTCGAGGCGACGCTGTTCCCCGACAACCTCTCGGGCAGCGACTTCTTCGGGTCGGCCGTGGCGCTCTCCGGCGACCGGCTCGTCGTGAGCTCACCGAGCGAGGACAGCGCGACGACCGGCGTCGACGGAGACGGCAGCGACGACGACGCGTTCACGGCCGGCGCGGCCTACGTCTTCGAGCGGCTGGACGGGTCCTGGGTGCAGACGGCCTACCTCAAGGCGTCGAACACGGGCCCGGGGGACATCTTCGGACGCTCCGTCGCGATCTCCGACCGGACCGTCGTGGTGGGTGCACCGCACGAGGACAGCGGCGCGACCGGCGTCGACGGCGACCAGACCGACGACTCGACGAACGCGGCCGGCGCGGCCTACGTCTACATCGACACGCCGACCGGCTGGGTGCAGCAGGCCTACCTCAAGGCGTCCAACACGGCGGTCGGTGACCAGTTCGGCCAGACGGTCGCGATCGCGGGCCATCGGATCGTCGTGGGCGCGTGGCGCGAGGACGGCGCTTCTCCGGGCGTCGACGGAGACCAGACCGTCGGCGGTCTGTCCAACGCCGGAGCCGTCTACGTCTTCGAGCGCGAGGGGACGACGTGGAGCCAGACGGCGTACCTCAAGGCGTCCAACCCCGGCGGCCTCGACGAGTTCGGCTCGGCCCTCGCGATCGCGGGGAACGTCATCGCAGTCGCCGCGATCCAGGAGGACGGCTACGCCCTCGGGACGAACGGCGACCAGAACGACCTCGCCGTGCAGTCCGGCGCCGCGTACGTGTTCGTGCGGCACGAGGGCACGTGGTGCCAGCACGCCTACGTGAAGGCCACGAACACCCAGAAGTTCGACGCGTTCGGGTCGGCCGTCGCGCTGTCCGGGAACGAGCTCGTCGTGGGTGCGTTCCAGGAGGACAGCTCGGCCACCGGGATCGACGGTGATCAGGAGGACGAGGGCGCCGGCGAGGCCGGTGCGGCCTACCGCTTCGCGCTGGAGGACGTCGCCTGGTCGGACCTCGGCGGCGGCTCGGGCCCGTCGGCGCCGCGGCTCACGGGCTCGGGAACGCCGTGCGCCGGCCACGAGGTCGGACTCGCGCTCGACGACGCGCCGGCCGACGCGCTCCTCGTCGCCTGGCTCTCGCTCGCGCCGACCCCCTTCCCCGCGCTCGGCGGGACGGTCCACGCGCACCCGTTCGCCGCCCAGTTCCTCTTCGCGACGGACGGCGCGGGCGCCTTCGCGGTCACGTCGCCGTGGCCCGCCGGCGTGCCGTCGGGCACCCAGGTCGCGTTCCAGTGCATCGTCGAGGACCCGACCGGCGCCGCGGGGCTCACGCTGTCGAACGGCGTCCGCTGCTCGACTCCCTGAGACGCACGCACGCGCGCAGCCTTGCGCCGCGGTCACGCGCGCGCATAACCTCCGCTCGCTCGACCGCGGGGAACCGGAGCGGACCGGCGCGCGGCCGTCCCATCGCAGCCCCGGAGCCCCCCCATGGCCGCCGAGAAGAAGAAGCGTCCCTTCCTGCTGCGCGTCCTGATCGTCGCGGTGATCCTCGTCGCGGTGCCGTTCGCCGTCGGCCTGTTCCTGCCCGAGCACTACGAGGGCGCGACGAGCGTCGCGCTCGACGCGGACGTCGACGCCGTGTGGGACGCGCTCCAGGACGTCGAGGCGCACCCCATGACCGGCACCATGATGAAGTCGGTCGAGCCGCAGCCCGACGTCGACGGCCTGCCGAGCTGGATCGAGGACATGGGCCGCGGCGAGCGCATCGTCGTCACGACGATCGAGCGCGACGCGCCGCGCCGGCTCGTCCGCGCGATGGAGTCGCAGGCCATGGGCATGACGAGCCGCTGGGAGTACACGCTCGCGCCCGACGGCGACGGCTGCCGCGTCACGATCTCCGGCGCGACCGAGATCCCCTCCGGCTCGTGGATGGCTCCGGCCTTCCGCTTCATGATGATGATCGGCGGCGGCGTCGAGAGCGGGTTCGACGCGCAGATGGACATGGTCGCGGAGACGCTGGGCGTCGAGGCGCGGCGGGAGGGGTGAGGGAGGCGAAGCCGAAACCGAAGCCGAACCCGAAGCCGAACCCGAAGCCGAAACCGAAGCCGAAGCCGAAACCGAAGCCGAAACCGAAACCGAAGCCGAAACCGAAGCCGAAACCGAAGCCGAAGCCGAAACCGAAGCCGAAACCGAAGCCGAAACCGAAGCCGAAACCGAAGCCGAAACCGAAGCCTCCTCTCGCTTCGCGAGAGTTCGGCGGTCGCTCACTTCGTGAGCGCCCCACAAGACTCCGGGGACACGACGTCGGTGGTCACCCGGCTGCGTGCGCGACGCACTGGGCGGGACTCCTTTCCTGGAATCGGGCGGGGCCCCTCGCGGGCGTAACCCCACCCGATTCCAGGAAAGGAGTCCCTCACATGTTCGATGTGCTCGAGATCGCGATCCGCATGGTGGCCTCGCTTCGCTCGCCACTCGCGATTCTGCAGGTGTGTGATCGCGACATGCACCGCCAGGTTCGGCGGGCTGCTGCTTCCGTGACCCTCAACATCTCCGAGGGTCAGCGGCGCGGCGGGAAGGATCGCCGGCATCACTGGCGTGTGGCTGCCGGTTCTGCGGACGAGGTGAGGACTGCGTTGCGCACCGCTGTCGCGCTGGGTGACCTGCGCGAGGAGGACCTCGCGCAGAGCTACGCGCTCCTCGACCGCGTGCTCGCCATGCTCTGGAAGCTCACGCACTGAACGAGACCACCCGCCCCGGCGGTCGAACCGCCGGGGCGGGTCCGGTTTCCGATTCGGTCTCGGTTCCGGGTTCGGGTTCGGCTTCCGGTTCGGCTTCCGGTTCGGCTTCGGCTTCGGCTTCGGCTTCGGCTTCGGCTTCGGAGCCGAGATCGTTCAGAGCGTGTCGCCGGACACCAAGAATCCGAGCGATTGCTCCGGCGTGAAACACAACCAGGCCGGAACGTGGAAACCGGAGCCCCTACCGCGACCGCGGCCGGATCAGTGCTTGAAGTGCCGCGACCCCGTCATGACGAGCGCCATCCCGTGCTCGTCCGCGGCCTCCACCGACTGCTTGTCCTTGATGGACCCGCCCGGCTGGATGACCGCCGTGACGCCGAGGCGTGACGCCTCGTCGATCGAGTCGCGGAACGGGAAGAACGCGTCGGACGCGAGGACCGCGCCCTGCGTGCGCTCGCCCGCCTTGTGGCCGGCCATGAAGACCGAGTCGACGCGGCTCATCTGGCCCGCGCCCACGCCGAGCAGCGTGCCGTCCTTCACGAGCACGATCGCGTTGCTCTTGACGTGCTTGCAGACGCGCCACGCGAACTCGAGGTCGTCCATCTCCTTCGTGGTGGGCTGCCGCGCGCTCACGACCTCGCGCTTCTCGTGGTCGTAGCCGAGGTCGCGCTGCTGGACGAGGAATCCGCCGGTCACCTTGCGCACCATGAGATCGCGCGGCGACCGCGTGCCGAGCTCGCCCGTCGCGAGCAGGCGGACGTTCTTCCCCCACTTCGCGCCGGTCTCGAGGATCTTCACGGCGTCGCCCTCGAAGGACGGCGCCACGATGACCTCGAGGAAGTGCTCGGGCTTCGCGATGGCCCGCGCGAGCTCCTCGTCGACCGGGCGGTTCAGCGAGACGATGCCGCCGAACGCCGACTGCGGGTCGCCGGCCCACGCGCGCCGGAAGGCCGTCGCGCTGTCCTCGCCGACGCCGCAGCCGCAGGGGTTCGTGTGCTTGATGACCGCGGCGGCCGGCACGTCGAACTCCTTGACGAGCTCGAGGGCGCCGTCCGCGTCCATGATGTTGTTGTAGGAGAGCGCCTTGCCGCCGAGGACCTCGGCCGTGGCGATGCTCGGCTCGGTGACGCCGCGGTCGACGTAGAAGCGCGCCGCCTGGTGCGGGTTCTCGCCGTAGCGCAGCTCGCGCGACTCGCCGGCCTCGAGGACGAGGTGGTCCGGCAGCTCCTGACCCTCGCGCTCGCTGAACCAGCTCGAGATCGCGGCGTCGTACGCGGCCGTCGTCGTGTAGGCCTTGCCGGCGAGCGCCTTGCGCTGCGGCAGCCCGTCGAGGCCGCCCGCCTCGTCGTCGAGGCCCTGCAGCACGGCGTCGTAGTCGGTCGGGTCGGTGACGACCCACACGCTGCGGTGGTTCTTGGCGGCGGAGCGGATCATGCTCGGCCCGCCGATGTCGATGTTCTCGACGGCCTCGGCGTCCGTGACGCCCGGCTTCGCGACCGTCTCGCGGAACGCGTAGAGGTTGACGGCCACGACGTCGATGGGCGCGATGCCGTGGTCCTCCATCGCGGCGACGTGGTCCTTGTCGTCGCGCACCGCGAGCAGCCCGCCGTGCACCTTCGGGTGCAGCGTTTTCACGCGCCCGTCCATCATCTCGGGGAAGCCGGTGATGTCGCTGATGTCGGAGACCGGCACGCCGGCCTCGCGGATGACCTTCGCGGTTCCTCCGGTGGACACCACCTCGAAGTCGCGGGCGGCGAGGCCCTTGGCGAAGTCGGCGATTCCGGTCTTGTCGGTGACGGACAGCAGGGCGCGGCGCACGGGTGTGGTCCTCTCTCCGGCGGTCATGAGCGCCGGCTCCTCAAGTAGGTCTCGATGAACGGCTGGATGTCGCCATCCAGCACGGCCTGGGTGTTGCCCACCTCCAGGCTGGTCCGGTGGTCCTTGACCATCTGGTACGGGTGGAGCACGTAGCTGCGGATCTGGTGGCCCCAGCCGATGTCGCCCTTCTCGCCGGCGAGCCCGGCGAGCTCCGCCTCGCGCTCGGCCTCGGCCTTCGCGATGAGCTTCGCGGACAACATCTTGAGCGCGGTCGAGCGGTTCTTGTGCTGGCTGCGCTCGCTCTGGCAGGCGACGACGATGCCGGTCGGGACGTGCGTGAGTCGCACGGCGGAGTCGGTCTTGTTGACGTGCTGACCGCCGGCGCCGCCCGCGCGGAACGTGTCCATCTTGAGATCCTCGGGACGGATCTCCATGGCCTCCGCGTCGTCGAGCTCGGGGCTCACCTCGACGGCGGCGAAGGACGTCTGCCGCCGGTTCTGGCTGTCGAAGGGCGACAGCCGCACGAGCCGGTGCACGCCCGACTCGGGGCGCAGGTAGCCGTAGGCGTAGTCGCCCTTGACGAGCAGCGTCGCCCACTTGATGCCGGCCTCCTCGCCCTCGAGCCGGTCGACGAGGCTCACGTCGAAGCCCGCGCGCTCGGCCCAGCGCGTGTACATGCGCAGGAGCATCTCGGCCCAGTCGCAGGACTCGGTGCCGCCGGCGCCGGCCTGCACGGTGAGGTACGCATCGCGCACGTCGTACTCGCCGCCGAGCATGACGCGGAACTCGAGCGCGTCCATCGCCGCGACGACCTTGCCGTCCATCTCCGCGACCTCGTCGGCGCCCTCGTCGCCGTCCGACTCGCCGGCCAGCTCGATCATGACGTCGAGGTCGTCGAGCGCGGCGTCCAGGTCGAGGATCGGCCCGAGCGACGCCTTGACGCGCTTCAGCTCACCGACGACCTGCTGCGCCGACTCCTGGTCGTCCCAGAAGCCGTCGCCCGCCATCTGCTCCTCGAGCTCCGCCTTGCGGCGGGCGAGCGCCTCCGCGTCAAAGGGAGTCCTTGATCTGGTTCAGGCGGCGGCGGATGTCGACGGCGTGGGTGCGGGCGTCTTCGACGGCCATGGCGGGGTCCTTCGATTCGAGGCGGTGCCGAATCGAGGGATCTTAACGAACCGCGCACCGTCGCCGCACGCGTGGTGCGATCTCCCGTCGTGCGCTCAAGGTGCGGTTGGGCCGCGGTGCGGGGAATCCTGGTTGCTGCATCGGAAGTGCGACCCAACCGCACGACAGGAGAGAGCGCGACCGGATCCGAGGATCCGACGCGCCCCCCCTTTCGTCCGCCGTCGCTCCCGACCTTGACCTCGAAAATCCGGGCCGCGTCGAGGGCCCCCGGGCGCGCGTGCCGGTCGCCGGACGCGGCGCGGCCGCGCAGATCCGATCAGCGCCGCTCGGACCCCGCGGCCGCCACGGCATCGAGGATCGCGGATTCCTCCGCGAGCCCGCCGACGCCCGTCTCACCGCACGCGAGCGTCTTGTCCGCGGGCGCGACGACGGTGAAGCGCTCGGTGCCCGTGAGCAGGTCGAGGTTCCGCTGCACGAGCGGGTTGTCCCACATCGCCGTGTTCATCGCCGGCGCGAGGACGATCGGCACCTCGCGCTCCGTCGCGAGCACCACGGTGGAGAGCAGATCGTCGGCCATGCCGTGCGCGAACCGCGCGATGCTGTGCGCCGTGGCGGGCGCGACGAGCACGACGTCCGGCCAGCGCGCGAGCTCGATGTGGTCGACGGACTCGTGCGTGCCCTCCCAGAGCGACGTGCCCACGGGCCGCCCGGAGAGCGTCGCGAAGGTGAGCGGCGAGACGAAGCGCGTCGCCGCCTCCGTCATGACGACGGTGACCTCGTGACCGCGCTCGCGCAGCCGCCGCACGAGCTCGCACGACTTGTACACGGCGATCCCGCCGGTGACGCCCAGCAGCACGTTCACGATGCGCTCCCTCCCGCGGCGGCCGCCAGGCGGTCCTCGACCGCGTCCGCGAGGCCCGCCGCCACCTCGGCCTTGCCGCGGAACCGTCCGACGACGCCGTCCGCCCCCACGAGCAGCGCGGCGTGGTCGTCGGGGCCCAGCGCGCCGGTGTCGTTGACGCACACGAGGTCGAGCCGCGCGCGTCGGCGCAGCGCGTCGGCCGCCGCGGTGCGCGCGGCCTCGTCCGCGCCGGACGTGAGCTTGAAGCCGACGAGCACCGCGTCCGGCGCGAGCCCGCGCAGCCGGTCGATGAGCTTCGGCGCGCGCACGAGCCGCAGCACGAGCTCCACCGCGTCGGAGGAGATCTTGCCCGCGCGCCGCTCCGGCACGTAGTCCGCGACGGCCGCCGCGTGGAGCACGGCGTCGTGCCCCGGCACGTGCGCGGCGAGCAGCGCCGCGAGGTCGTCGGTCGTGCCGAACACGTGCCGCGTCACGTCGCGCGACGGCCGCGCCGCCTCCTCGCCGTGCAGCAGCGTCACGTCGTGCCCGCGCGCGTGCAGCTCGTCGGCGAGCCGCGCGCCGAGCCGACCGGTGCTGCGGTTCGTGAGCACGCGCACGTCGTCCACCGGCTCCCGGGTCCCCCCGGAGGTCACGAGCACCCTCATCGGAAGGCTCCGATCAGTTCTTGCGCGTGTAGAGGCCTTCCGCGATGAAGTCGGTCGCCGAGCCGTTGTCGGAGGTGACGACGACGTCGTCCAGGCGCCACGTCCCGCCCACCTCGCCGGCGCGCCGGATGTAGTGGATGGACGAGAGGCTCAGCGTCGGCACGGCCATCGTGCCGGAGACCTGCTTGGTGATCGTCGGGCCGGTGAGCGTGAGCTCCCACGTCTGCCCGCTCACGAGCGAGCTCTCGAGCGTGATGTTCACGTAGATCGCGGTCTCGCCCGGCAGGAGCGGCAGGGCCACCGGCATGCCGCCGTTGACGACCACGTGGCGGTCGTCGTTGAAGTGGAGGTCGAGGATGCCGCTGTCGCCGACGTCGTCGAAGCGCACGTCGATGTCGCTGAAGCCGTCGACGGCGCTCAGCGAGAACCCGACGTCGCAGCGCACGCCCTCGACGGGGACCGTGAGGTCGCAGACGAGGTCGGCGTCGCTGCCCGTCGTGTTCGGGCGGATCTGCATCTCGCCGTCGCCGGGCGTCGGGAAGACGACCTCGAACACCTGGGCCGGACCCTCCGCCGTGACGGAGCCGCCCACCGCCTTCCACGTCTTGGCGCCGCCGGGGGGCGGCGGCGTCGGGTCGTTGAAGTTCGCGTAGTAGTTCAGCGTGCCGCTGGACCAGTACGCGACGGCCGGGAGGCACAGCAGCCCCAGCGCGAGCAGGAGCGGCAGGACCCGGGGACGGCGGGGCGAGGGCGTTCGGGGCGAGGGCTTCATCAGGGAAGGTTCGGGGGGCCCGCGGCCGCGGCCCGAGGGGAGGGCGGGGTCGGGGGTTCGAGGCCGCGCCGAGTATACCTCGATTCCCGAAACCCGACGAGACGGGCGGGTGTCGATGGATCGGGACCTCCCGCCGACGGGTCGCAGGGGGGCCGTCCGACCGCGATCCGCCCCCTCGCCGCCCTCCGGCCCGCGCGCGGCCCGGCGGCCCCCGGCCTCAGATGTCGAGCCGCTCGATCATCTTGTAGAGGCTGCGCACCCCCACCCCGAGCTCCCGGGCGGCCTGGGCCTTGTTGCCGCCCGTCCGCTCGAGCGCCTCCCGGATGGCCTGCCGCTCGAAGGCCTCGAGCCGCGCCTTGAGGGGCCGGTCGCCCTCGTCGGCCGCGGGCGTCGTCGGCGCCGGGATGTCGGCCTCCGCGTCCCGGACGCTCAGCACGCGCCGCACGAGGTCGGCGTCGATGCGCTCGTGCTCCTTCGCGAAGAGCAGGAGCGTCATGACGAAGTTCTCGAGCTCACGCACGTTGCCGGGCCACGGCCGCTGCTCGAGGATGGCGAGGCCTTCCGGCTCGACGGTGAGCGACCGCGCGCCGTGGCGCTCGAGGAAGTGCGGCACGAGCAGCGCGACGTCCTCGGGGCGCTCGCGCAGCGGCGGCAGCTCGATGCGCGCGACGTCGAGCCGGTAGAAGAGGTCCTCGCGGAAGCCGCCGGTCTCCTTCATCGCGCTCAGGTCGCGGTGCGTCGCGCAGAGGATGCGCACGTCGACCGATCTCACCTCGCGGCCGCCGACCGGGATGAACTCGCTCTCCTGGAGGACGCGCAGCAGGCGCTTCTGGACGTCGAGGCTCATGTCGCCGATCTCGTCCAGGAAGAGCGTGCCGCCGTGCGCCTGCTCGAAGAGGCCCTTGCGGTCGCGCTCGGCGCCCGTGAACGCGCCGCGCACGTGGCCGAACAGCTCGCTCTCGATGAGCGAGTCCGGCAGCGCCGCGCAGTTGAGCGTGAGGAAGTTCTTGTCGCGCCGCGCGCCGTTGAAGTGGATCGCGCGCGCCATGAGCTCCTTGCCCGTGCCGCTCTCGCCGTAGATGACGACGGCGAAGTCCGTGTCGGTGACGCGGTCCATCATGTCGAGCACGGCGTGCATGCGCGGGCTGCGCGTCACGATGTTCCCGTAGTCGTAGCGGAGCGCGAGCGCGCGCTGGCTGTGCTCGAGCGACTCCTTGGTCTGCTCGAGCTCGGCCTCGCGCGCCTCGAGCCGCTCCTGGAGCGCCTCGTTGAGCCGGCTCACCTCCTCGCGGCTGCTGAGCAGCTCGCGGTTGGACTCCTCGAGGCCGTACGACAGCCGCGCGTTCTCGAGCGCGATGGCCGCCTGCTCGGAGAGCGAGGTCACCGTCGCGAGGTGGCTCGCCTCGAACCGCCCCACGACCTGCGGGTGGTCGAGGTAGAGCGCGCCGAACGACCGCTCGCGCGAACGCAGCGGCACGCAGAGGATCGAGAGCAGCTGCAGCTCGGTGATGCTCGTCGCGCTCGCGAGCCGCGGGTCGTCGATGGCGTTCGCGGTGAGCAGCGGCTCGCCCTCGCGCGCGACGCGCTTGGCGACCGAGTGGCTCACCTGGAACTGCGGGTCGCGGATGGTGCTCTCGTCGAAGTTGCGCGCGGCGCGGAACTCCTCGGCCTGGCCCTCGAACAGGATGATGAACCCGCGCGTCGCGCCCGTGAGCTCGATGGCGCTGTCCACGATGAGGTCGAGCAGCTTCTGGGTGTCGCGCTCCGTGTTGAGGAGCTTGTTGATCTCCATGAGCCGCTCGAAGTCGCGCAGGCGACGGGCGAGCGCGCCCAGCCCGTTGCTCTCGGTGTGGTCGTCCATCGCCGCCACGGCGGCCTCCATCGGCGCGAGGGTCTCCTCGAGCGGCCGCAGACCGAAGCGGTCCACGAGCTCGCGGGCCCGCCCGGCGTCGGGGACGACGCGCGAGACGAGGTCCCCGATGATGGCGTAATCCGGCTCGCGCTTCCGCTGCTCGTCCTCGAGCCGGACGAGATCGAGCGCGAGCCGCGCGAGGAGCACGCGGGCCTCGACGGGGCCGGACGGCGTCTCGCCGAGCACCGCGAGCGCGAGGTCGAGGTCGGCGCGCGCCTCCTCGACGCGCCCGGCGTCGGCGCGGCGACCGGCCCGGGCGAGCGCGACCCGCGCGACCTCGGGCGTCCGCTCGCGGCCCGCGAGGTCCTCGTCCTCGAGGTCCGCGGCGCCCGCCTCCCCGAGCAGGGCGAGGGCGCGCAGCCGCTCGAGGTCCACGGCGCGCTCCGTCGCGACGGCGAGCGCGCGGTCCGCGGCGGTCGCGGCGGCCCCGCGCTCGCCGGCGCGCAACGCGAGCCCGGCCTCGAGCAGCGCCGACTCCGCCGCCCAGCCGCGGCCGTCCCGCTCCTCGGCGCAGCGGCGCGCCTCGTCGAGGTCGGCGCGCGCGCCCTCGTCGTCGCCGCGGTCGAGCCGGCTCCCGCCGCGCGCGAGCACGACCGCCGCCTGCCCCACGACGTCGCCCTTGTCGCGCCGGATGCGCAGGCTCTCCGCCCACGACGCCTCGGCCTCGTCGGCGCGGCCCTCGGCGGCGAGCGCCATCGCGAGGTTGTTGAGCGCGCGCGCGACCTCGACCTCGTCGCCGCGCGCGCGAGCGAGCCGCAGCGCCCGGTCGAACGCGCGCCGCGCCGCGTCGACGCGACCCAGCGCGAGGTTCGCGCTCCCGACGCCGAAGAGCAGCGTCACGAGCCCGTACTGCTGCCCGTACGTCTCGCACAGGCGCACGGCCTCCTCCTGGAGCGCGAGCCCGCGCCGCCGCTCGCCACGGTTCCACACGGCGCGCCCCAGGTTGAACGTGATGCTGAAGCGGTGCACGTCGAGACCGAGCTCGCCCGCGAGCGACAGGCAACGCTCGTGCAGGCGGATGGCCTCGGTCGGCCGGCCGAGCCGCGACTCGATGGTCGCGAGGCGCTGCCGCAGCGTGAGCGCGCGCAGCGTGACGACGTCGCCGAGCGCGCGTAGGCCGTCGCGCAGGTCGCGCGCGGCGTCCTCGAAGCGGCCGAGGCGTCGCAGGAGGTCGCTGCGGATCTGGAAGCCGAGCGCCGCGTCGTCGCGGTCGAGCGCGGCGTCCTCGAGCCCGGCGAGCTTCGCGAGGCCCTCCTCGACGCGTCCGGACAGCTCGTCGAGCCGCGCCTCAGCGAGCACGAGGGTCCACGCGTCGGGGGCCTCGGCGCGTGCGGCGCCGAGCGCCTCGCGCGCCTCGTCGAGCCGCGTCGCACGCGTGAGCACGTCGACGAGCTCGCGCTGGAGCGCCGTGCGGTCGGCGTCGCCCGGCGCGCAGCCGGCGAGGCCGCGTCGCAGGACGGCGGCCGCGCGGTCGTGCAGGCCGAGCTTGCGGAAGGTCGTCGCGAGACGCAGCGCGAGCGCCGTCGTGCCGGGCGGGTCGTCGCCGTCGGCGGCGTCGCCCAGGAGCTGCGCGAGCCCGGCGGCCTCCGGCTCGGCGAGCGGCGCGTCGTCCTCGGCGGCGTCGCGCTCCTCCGCGAGCCGGCACGCGAGGCGCGCGCGGGCGGCGGGCGGGGGCGCGGCGAGCGGGGGCGCGGCGGTCGCGAGCACGCGTCGACGGAGCGGCTCGTCCGCCGGGGCATAGCGGTCCTCCGACGACGACGGGAGCCGGCGCAGAAAGCCCGCGCCGGTCGCGTCGCGCAGCGCGTCGGGCGCACCCTCGCCGAGCACGTCGCGCAGCGTCGACGCGGTGACCGAGCGCGGCGCGAGCGCCACGAGCCCGACGACCTCGCGCGCGGCCGCGTCGAGGTCCGCGGTCGGGTCCGCGTCGTCGGCGAGGGGCCAGCCCGGCGGGAGGCGGCTGCTGTCGACGGTGAGCCCGGCGGGCCCCGGGACGACGACGCCCGCGCGCACGAGCTCCGCGAGCGCGCCGTGCAGCTCGGTGCGTCGCGCGGGCGGCGAGGCGGCGAGGCGCTCCTCGAGCTCCGGGCGCGCGCCGAGCCACGCGGCGCAGGCGGCGGCCGCCTCCTCCCCCGTCGGCGGCGCCTCGTGGTGGAGCTCCACGCGCGGCACGAGGCGGCACGCGTCGACGAACTCCGCGCAGCGCGCGGCCGCCTCCGCGTCGTCGCCCGCCGGCGGCACCGCGAGCACGAGCGGCACGGAGGCCGCGAGCCGCTCGACGAGCCACGCGAGCTCGCGCGCGTCGACGGGGAACGGCGTCGGGTCCGCGAGCCGCGCGCGCAGCCCCTCGTCCGGGTCGGGGAGCGCGGCGATCCAGCCGAGCAGCGCGTCGCGCGCGCGCCACGCGTCGAACGGTCCGTCCGGCGCGAGGTGCACGGGCAGCCGTCCGGACGCGAGCGCCGCGAGCCGCCGCGCGCGCCACGGGTCGTCCGCCGCGAGCGTCGCGCCGAGCCGCGCGACGAGCGCCTCGCGCTGGAGCTCGCGCGCCGCCCCGTCGTCGAGCGGGATCGCCGCGAGCGCGGCCTCCGCGTCCTGCGGTCGACGCGCCGGCGACGGGTCGAGCAGCCGGTCGAGGAGCGCCGTGAGCGCGCGGTCGCCGACGCGTCGCGCGTCGTCCTCGCCGAGCCCCGTCCACGCGGCGCGCTCCTCCGCCATGGCCGCCGGTTCGCGTCCCTCGAAGAGCCGCCGCCCGGTGAAGGCCTCGGCGAGCACGAGCCCCGCGCCCCACAGGTCGCTCGCCCGGCTCGCCGTGTCACCCGTGAAGAGCTCCGGGGCCATGCCGCGCGGCGTGCCCGCCAACGGGAGGCTCGCGACCTCCGTCTCGGCGCAGGCCAGCCCGAGATCGATCACGACCGGGCGGCCCGTGCGTCGTTCCAGGAGGACGTTGTCGTCCTTGAGGTCCCGATGGAGGAGCCCGAGCCCGTGGATCACGCCCACCGCCGAGAGCAGCCGCGCCGCGACGAGCCGCCGCGCGGCGGGGTCCGCGCGGACGGCGCCCGGGCCGAAGGGCTCGCCCTCGACCTCGGGCGTCACGGTGAAGAGCTCGCCCGTGCCGGGGACGCGCCCCGCGTCGAGGCAGGCGGCGACGCCCGGGTGCGCGAGGCCCAGGAAGGCCGCCTCGGCGAGCCCGCCCGGTTCCTCGTCGCGCGCGTGGCGCTTGAGCACGACGCGCCGGCCGCCCGCGTCGCGCGCGCGCTCGACGGAGCGCGCGCCGCCGCCGACGGTGCCCAGGAGCCGGTACGGACCGACGCGCGTCGGATTGAAGTGACTCATGCGGCCGTCAAAGATACGTCCCGGCCGCGGGATGGGAACACCGGGCCCCGGGCCGCGACGAGGCCGAGCCCACCCGCGCCCCCCGGCGACCGGGCCACAGGAGAGGGACCACGCATGCTCCAGACGATCCGACGGACCGCCGCGGCGCTCCTCGCGCTGGCCCTGCTCGGGCCGGCGGCCGCCGCCGACATCATCCACTACAAGGACGGCCGCAAGCTCGAGGGCGTCATCACCGCGCGCACCGCCACGGAGATCACCGTCGACACGGCCTTCGGGACGATCACGGTCGAGCTGTCCAAGATCGCGCGCATCGAGGAGAAGACGACGCCCGCGCAGGAGCTCGCGAAGCGGCGGGCCGAGATCGCGGACGACGACGCGCCGGCGCTCTTCCAGCTCGCCGAGTGGGCGAGCGAGCAGGACCTCCGCCGCGAGGCCCGCAAGCTCTGGCGCGAGGTCATCGACGCGGACCCGGGACACCGGCAGGCCAACGAGCGCCTCGGCCGCGTCGAGGTCGAGGGCGTGTGGATGGAGCCCGACGAGGTCGACGCCTACCTCGAGAAGGTCGCGGACGAGAAGCGCGCGCAGGGGCTGCTCTACCACGAGGGCGAGTGGCTGCCCGAGGCGGAGGTCATGGAGAAGCGCGGCTTCGTGCGGTACCGCGACGCGTGGGTGCCGCGGCGCGAGGCGGAGACGCGGCAGGCGGTCGAGGACCTCGCGGCGCTCGACATCGAGGTCGCCGCCGTCGCGGGCGAGTTCGTGACGGTCTTCACCTCCGCGCTCGACGAGGAGGAGATCGACTCGCTCATCTACGACCTCGACGCGATGGTGGAGGACTTCCCGGAGCGGCTGGGCCTCGACGAGGTGCAGCGCGCGCAGGTGCTGCGCTACGACGTCCCGATCTTCGTGCTGCCGGACCAGGAGACGTCCGACCGCATGGTGGCCGGCGGCTTCACGCGGCGCTTCGTGCACGACGACGCCGCGCTCGAGGACTGGATCGGCGAGCGCGCGTACGGCCTCCAGTGGCCGCGCCCGCTGCTCGTGCTCGTGGACGGGCGCTGGCTCGACGTGACCGGCGAGCGCGACGTCACGCGCCGCGGGCTCCTGTCGCACCAGCTCGCCGAGCTGCTCGTCGAGCGCGTCAAGGGCTCGCGCGACGCGCCGGGCTGGGCGAAGGCCGGGCTCGGCGCGTGGTACGAGGGCGTCACGAACTACTGGTCGACGGTGACGCTCACGTCGGAGCGCGAGCTCGAGGAGAGCAACCGCCACGTGCTCTGGGTGGCGGGCTGGGAGAACTTCCCCGAGTGGCGCGACCGGCTGCGCGAGGAGGGCGTGCACAGCAACCTCGGGACGATCCGCGCGGTCATGTCGCGGTCGGCGTCGTCGTACACCTCGAAGGACGTCGGGGTGTGCTGGAGCCTCGTGGACTTCCTGCTCGACCGGCACGCCACGGAGTTCTCCGACTACCTGCGCGTCTACGACAGCGAGGGCGCCGAGGAGCGCGACCCGCGGCGGCTGCACGAGCGCGCGTGGGAGCGCGCCTTCGCGTCGACGCCGGACGAGCTCCAGCGCGAGTGGACGAGCTGGGCGCTCGCGCGGCCGGAGCGCTTCCCGCGCGACCCGCTCGGGCGCTGAGGCGCGCCGACCCGCCG